>NZ_JBRJGQ010000002.1:0-408934 GCF_053628575.1 Roseovarius sp. MBR-51 | reverse complement strand
CGACCGCGCCATGTTTCTTCTCCCCCATGCTGTTTGGGGGGAAATGAATCACAAGCCTATGCCAAAGAACAGAAATTTATGGGTGCGCTGCCTAGAGTGTAATTTACTGCAAACTTCGTTGTCACGCTACAGTCACGCTACACACATCCCTTCCCCCCATCCCCCCTTTGCAATAGTTCTGAAATAGTTTTTAATTAAACAGCCGTTCATTTCAGCGCAGAGGAGCCGCCGATGGATTTCGCCCTTACCGAGGAACAGACCGCCATTTTCGACATGGCCCATGCCTTTGGACAGGACCGCATCGCGCCGCATGCCCGCGATTGGGAGCGGGCGGGCACCATCCCCAAAGAACTTTGGCCGGAAATCGCGGCCCTTGGCTTTGGCGGCCTCTATGTGAGCGAGGAGGCGGGCGGCTCTGGCCTGTCGCGCCTTGATGCGACGCTGGTGTTCGAGGCGCTCTCGATGGCCTGCCCCTCGGTCGCGGCGTTTCTCTCGATCCACAATATGTGCGCCAAGATGATCGACAAATTCGCCAGCGCAGAGATGAAGGCGCGCGTGCTGCCCCGCACCCTGACCATGGAAACGGTCCTGTCCTATTGCCTGACAGAGCCGGGGTCCGGCTCTGACGCCGCCGCCCTCAAGACCCGCGCCGAGCGCACCAATGAGGGCTATACCCTCAACGGCACCAAGGCCTTCATTTCCGGCGGCGGCTATTCTGACGCCTATGTCGTCATGGTCCGCACCGGCGGCGATGGCCCCAAGGGCATCTCGACCGTCTATGTCGGGGCCGGCACAGAGGGCCTCAGCTATGGCGGGCTCGAGGATAAAATGGGCTGGCGCAGCCAACCGACCCGGCAGGTGCAGTTTGACAATTGCAACATTTCTGCCGAAGATCTGGTGGGTGAGGAGGGCAAAGGTTTCACTTATGCGATGAATGGCCTTGATGGCGGCCGCCTCAACATCGCCGCCTGCTCGCTTGGTGCGGCTCAGCAGGGTCTCACCCAAACTCTCGCCTATATGGCCGAGCGCCGCGCCTTCGGCAAACCGATCGACCAGTTTCAGGCACTGCAATTCCGCCTTGCCGATATGGAAATCGAGCTTCAGGCCGCCCGCACCTTTCTCCGCCAGGCGGCGTGGAAGCTCGACAATGACGCCCCCGATGCCACCAAATTCTGCGCCATGGCCAAGAAATTTGTGACTGAAACCGGCAGCCGCGTGGTCAACCAATGCCTGCAACTGCATGGCGGCTACGGCTATCTGGCCGATTACGGGATCGAAAAACTGGTCCGCGACCTGCGCGTGCATGAAATCCTCGAAGGCACCAACGAGATCATGCGCCTGATCGTGGCGCGGCAGATGCTGGCGGGCCAATGACCGCCGACATCCACATTCGCAAAGAGGGGCGCTCCGGGCGTATCACCCTCACCCGCCCCAAGGCGCTGAATGCGCTCAGCTACGACATGGCCATGGCGATCGAGGCGGCGCTTGATGACTGGCGCTCCGACAATGACGTGGCCCTCATCCTGATCGACGCGATAGGCGACAAGGCGTTTTGCGCCGGCGGCGACATCCAGCAACTCTACGACAGCGGGTGCGCCGGTGATTTCGCCTTTGGCCGCCGCTTCTGGGCCGATGAATACCGCCTGAATGCCAAGATCGCGCACTATCCCAAACCCTATGTCGCCCTGATGCAGGGGTTCGTCATGGGCGGCGGCGTGGGCATTTCCTGTCACGGGTCGCACCGCGTCACCTGCGACAGCACGCAAATCGCCATGCCCGAATGTGGCATCGGCCTTGTGCCCGACGTGGGCGGCTCGCTGATCCTTGCGCGCGCCCCCGGACGCTTGGGCGAATACCTCGGCACCACCGGCACGCGCATGGGTCCGGATGATGCCATTCATGCCGGTTTCGCAGATACTTACGTGCCAGAGCTCATGTGGCCTACCCTCACCGCCGCGCTCATCGAGAGCGGCGATCCCAGCACAATCGCGGCCCATGCCACAACGCCGCCTCCCGGTGCCTTGCGCATGCTCAGCCCCCAGATCGACCGCCATTTCGGCGGCGAGACCCTGCGCGACATCCTTAATGCCCTGCGCGCCGACGACAGCGATTTCGCCCGTGACACAATGAAACTCCTCAGCCGCAATTCCCCTCTTTCGATGGCCTGCAGCATCGAGATGATCCACCGCCTGCGCGGCCCCGCCGCCGATATCGCGCGCGCCCTTGGCCTTGAGTATCGTTTCACCTATCGTGCCATGGAACAGGGCGATTTTCTCGAGGGCATCCGCGCCGCGATCATCGACAAGGACAGAAAACCAATTTGGAAACATGGGCTTGACAGCCTGCCGGGCAGTGCCGTCGCGCAGATGCTGCAACCCTTGGGCAAGAACGCCCTGACGCTGGAGGAGACAAGACCATGAAAATCGGGTTTATCGGGCTGGGCAATATGGGCGCGCCGATGGCGGCCAATCTGGCCCGTGCAGGCCATGACGTCACGGGCTTTGACATGGCAGCGGTGCAAATCGACGGCGTGACCATGGCCGCCAGCGCCGCAGAGGCCGCGCGCCACGCCGCCGTGGTTATCACCATGCTGCCCAACGGGTCCATCCTGCGCAAGGTCGCAGCCGACGTGATCCCGGCCATGGCCCCCGGCGCAGTTCTGCTCGACTGCTCCACCGTCGACGTTGCCAGCGCCCGCGATGTGGCCACTCAGGCGCAGGCGGCGGGCCTCTCGGCACTCGATGCGCCGGTGTCGGGCGGTGTCGGCGGGGCGACCGCTGGCACGCTCACCTTCATGGTCGGCGGCGATGAGGCAGGCTTTAACGTCGCCCGTGAACTCTTTGACATCATGGGGCAAAAGGCGGTGCATTGCGGCCCCTCCGGCAATGGTCAGGCGGCCAAGATCTGCAACAACATGATCCTCGGCGTCACCATGATCGCCACCTGCGAGGCCTTTGCTCTGGCCGACAAACTGGGCCTCGACCGGCAGGCGATGTTCGATGTGGTCTCGACCTCGTCGGGCTATAGCTGGTCGATGAACGCCTATTGCCCGGCCCCCGGCGTGGGCCCCAAATCCCCCGCCGACAACGATTACAAACCGGGCTTTGCCGCCGACCTCATGCTCAAGGATCTGCGCCTCTCGCAACAGGCCGCAGAGGCGGCGGATGCCGACACCCCCATGGGTCGCGCCGCCTGTGATCTCTACGCGCAATTCGTGGACTCCGAGGATGGCGCGGGCCGCGATTTCTCGGCCATGCTGCCCCGGTTCGAGAAACGCGGGCGCGGCTGATGGCATGGGTGGCGCGCGCCCCCGGCCTGCCGCCGCTCGACCCCGAGGCGCACGCGCTGCTCGACCGCGTGACGCCGATGGCCGCCCCGGCGGGCACCGTGCTCTTTCACCCCGGCGATACGGTCAAGGGCTTTGTCATCATGCTGTCGGGCCGGGTCGATGTCTATCTCACCGGCGCTTCGGGGCGTGAGCTTTTGCTATACGCCGTCGAGCCGGGTCAGAGCTGCGTGCAATCCACACTTGGTCTCATGGGCGGCGATGATTACTCCGGCGAGGCGATCACCCGCACCGCTTCCGAACTCGTGCTCGTACCGCGCGACATCTTTTTGCACCTCATGGACCTCTCCGACAGCTTTCGACATTTTGTCTTTGCGGCCTTCGCGCAGCGCCTGCAATCCATGATGCACCTGCTGGACCGCGTGGCGTTTCAGCGCATCGAAACCCGCCTTGCGCAATGCCTGCTTGACCGCGCGACGGGCGACACGCTCCATGCCACCCATGCCGAGATTGCGGTGATGATCGGCTCCGCCCGCGAGGTGGTCTCGCGCCGCCTCGATGCGCTCGTCCGGCGCGGTATCGTGGCGATTGAGCGCGGTATGGTCCGCATTCTCGACGCCGAAACCCTGTCCGAGATTGCCCAAAGCACCGAGTAAGCGCACCCATGAGGCCAATCTGCCCCCCCACATAAGACCAGCGCAATCTTGCCCCTTCCCCTTGCCCTCTGCTGCGATATGTTGCACGACGATACCTGAGAAACGACCCGATTGAAGGACCGGCGCAATGGCTGACGGAACGATGGACATCAACGCAAAACCGACCGAAGAAATCTCTGTCCGCGAGATCTTTGGCATCGACACGGACATGATCGTCAAAGGTTTTGCCGAGCGTACCGAGCGCGTGCCGGAATTCGACTCGACCTACAAATTCGATCCCGACACCACGCTCGCGATCCTCGCCGGTTTTTCCCACAATCGCCGCGTGATGATCCAAGGCTATCACGGCACCGGCAAATCGACCCATATCGAACAGGTCGCCGCCCGCCTCAACTGGCCCTGCGTGCGCGTCAACCTCGACAGTCACATCAGCCGGATCGACCTGATCGGCAAAGACGCGATCAAACTGCGCGACGGCGTGCAGGTCACGGAATTCCACGAGGGCATTCTGCCTTGGGCGCTGCGCAACCCGACCGCCATCGTGTTCGACGAATATGACGCAGGCCGCGCCGATGTGATGTTCGTGATCCAGCGCGTGCTCGAGGCGGACGGCAAGCTCACGCTTCTGGACCAGAACGAGGTGATCGCGCCCAACCCCTATTTCCGCCTATTTGCCACGGCCAATACCGTGGGTCTGGGCGACACGACCGGGCTTTATCACGGCACCCAACAGATCAATCAGGGCCAGATGGACCGCTGGTCGCTCGTGGCCACGCTCAACTATCTCAGCCATGACGCCGAAACCGCCATCGTTCTGGCCAAGAACCCGCTCTACAACACCGCCGACGGGCGCAAGACCATCAGCCGCATGGTGACGGTTGCCGATCTCTCGCGCACCGCCTTCATGAATGGCGAACTCAGCACCGTCATGAGCCCCCGCACCGTGATCGCATGGGCGCAGAACGCCACCATCTTCCGTAATGTGGGCTACGCCTTCCGCCTGACCTTCCTCAACAAATGCGACGAGTTGGAGCGTCAGACCGTCGCCGAATTCTACCAGCGCTGCTTTGACGAGGAACTGCCCGAGAGTGCTGCGAATGTGAAAGTGCGATAGCCCGCTGGGCGTCAGGGATATCCCGATGAACAAACCCACCGACAACCCCGCCGATCCGTTCAAGAAGGCGCTCGCCAACGCCACCAAGGTGATGGCGGACGACAAGGAACTGACGGTCACCTATTCGGTGGACCCCAGCGGCATCTCGGGCGAGGCGATGCGCCTGCCGCAGGTCTCCCGACGGATGTCCCGCGAAGAGGTGCTCTTGGCCCGCGGCACCGCCGACGCCCTTGCCCTTCGGCATAAATTCCACGACGCCGGCACCCATGCCCGCTACGCCCCTCCCGGCGACATGGCGCGCGACCTCTACGAGGCGATGGAAACCGCCCGCTGCGAGGCGGTGGGTGCCCGAGACATGCCCGGCACCGCCACCAATATCGACGCCAAGATTGCGCAGGACGCTAATCGCTTGGGCTTTGAGCGGATCACCTCCACCGCTGACGCCCCCCTGCCCGCCGCCGCAGGCTATCTCATCCGCCATCTCGCCACGGGCCGCGATATGCCGGCAGGCGCGCAAAACGTCATGGACCTGTGGCGCGGTTTCATAGAGGAACAGGCTGGCGGCACCCTCGACGCGCTTCAGGACACGCTCGCCGATCAAACTGCATTTGCCAAATTCGCCCGCCGGATCATCGAGGATCTGGGCTATGGCGATCAGTTGGGCGATGATCCCGACAGCATGGACGATGACCAGCAAGACGAGGCCGAAGAGTCTGGCGAAGAACAGGAAGAGCCCGACAGCTCTGGTCAGGACGACAGCGACGAGACCGAGGCCGACGCCGATCCCGAACGCTCACAAGATGAACAGCAGGACGCAGCGCAGGCGCAGGTCAGCATGGAGGACATGGCCGACGAGGACATGCAGGACGAAACCGAACTGCCCGAAGGCGAGGCCCCGCTGGAGCCGCCTGCCCCGCATCCCGTATCCGATGCCGACCCGAATTACGCGATTTACAATGCCGATTTCGACGAGGAGATCCGCGCCGAGGATCTGGCCGACCCGATTGAGCTGGAACGCCTGCGCGCCTATCTCGATCAACAACTAGAGCCGCTCAAGGGCGCCGTGAGCCGCCTTGCCAATAAATTGCAACGCCGCCTTCAGGCGCAGCAGAGCCGGTCTTGGGAATTCGACCGCGAGGAGGGCATCCTTGACGCGGGCCGCCTCGCGCGCGTCGTGGCCAATCCGACCACGCCGCTCAGCTTCAAGGTGGAAAAGGATACCGAGTTCCGCGACACCATGGTGACGCTGCTTCTCGACAATTCCGGCTCGATGCGGGGCCGCCCGATTTCCATCGCCGCCATCTGCGCCGATGTTCTGGCGCGCACCCTGGAACGCTGCTCGGTCAAGGTCGAGATTCTGGGCTTCACCACCCGCGCGTGGAAAGGCGGCCAGAGCCGCGAGAAATGGCTGGCCGAAGGGCGCCCGCAACTGCCAGGCCGCCTCAACGACCTCCGCCACATCATCTACAAATCCGCCGATGCCCCCATGCGCCGAACCCGCGACAATCTCGGGCTGATGATGAAAGAGGGGCTCCTCAAGGAAAACATCGACGGCGAGGCGCTGGAATGGGCGCATCGCCGCATGGTCGCCCGCAAGGAGGCACGCAAGATCCTGATGGTGATCTCCGACGGCGCGCCGGTCGACGACAGTACCCTCTCGGTCAACCCTGCCAACTACCTTGAAAAACATCTGCGCGACGTCATCGCCATGGTCGAGCGCCGCAAACAGGTCGAACTGCTGGCCATCGGCATCGGCCATGACGTCACGCGCTATTACCAGCGCGCCGTGACCATCACCGACGCCGACCAACTGGCAGGCGCCATGACCGAACAACTGGCCGCGCTCTTTGATAGCGACCCGCGCGCCCGCGCGCGGTTCATGGGAATACGCCGCGCCATCTGATCCGGCCTGGCTTCATCTGGCCCAAAATACTTCGGGGGAGTCCCGGACAGGGTCCGGGACGGGGGCCGCGCCCCCATCCCTCGACACCACGACCCGCACAGCCCCGCAGGAGGCCCCATGTTTCAGTCCTTCACCGAAACCGCCCGCCCCGATCAAGGTCCGCCCCGGCTCGAGGCGCTGCGCCGAGCCATGGCCGATGCCGGGCTGGCGGGGTGGCTGGTGCCGCGCGCCGATGCGCATCAGGGCGAATACGTCGCCGCCTGCGATAATCGGCTCGCGTGGCTCACCGGCTTTACTGGCTCTGCCGGGTTCTGCGCGGCGCTGGCCGATGAGGCGGGGGTCTTCACGGACGGTCGCTACCGGGTGCAGGTCCGCGCGCAGGTCGATACCGGCCATTTCACAGCCGTCGATTGGCCCGAAACCCGCCTTGGACCTTGGCTAAAGCAGCATCTGCCAGAGGGCGGGACGGTGGGCTTTGATCCTTGGCTCTACACGCCGGACCAGATCGACACCCTGACCGAGACCCTCGCAGGCAGCGCGATCAAACTCACCCCGTACGCCAATCTGATCGACACCATCTGGGCCGACCGTCCCGGCCCGCCACAAGGCAAAACCACCCCTTGGCCCGACAGCCTCGCCGGGGTCAGCCATGCCGAGAAACGCGCCACCTTGGCGGAAACCCTGCGCAAAGCAGGCCAAAGATCAGCGGTCATCACCCTCACCGATTCGATTGCTTGGCTCTTCAACATCCGGGGCTGTGACATTCCGCGCAACCCGGTTGCACAGGGCTTTGCCATCCTGCACGACGACGGGCGCGCCGCCCTCTTTACCGATCCCGCCAAGCTTGACGCTACCGCCCGCACGCATCTGGGCGACGCGGTGACGCTCGCGCCGCTTGACGCCTTCGAGACAGCCCTTGCCACCCTCCCCGGCCCGGTGCGCCTCGACCGCGCCAACGTGCCGCTGCGTGTGGTGCAGGTGCTGGATGTGGCCGACGTCGCCCATCAATGGGGCGCTGATCCCTGCATCCTACCCAAGGCGCGCAAGACGCAAGCCGAAATCACCGCCACCCGCACCGCCCATCTGCGCGACGGGGCCGCGATGTGTGAATTTCTGGCGTGGTTCGATGATCAGCCCTCCGGCACGCTCACCGAAATCGACGTCGTGCGGCGGCTCGAGGCTTGTCGCGCGGCCACGGGCCAGCTTCTGGACATCAGCTTCGACACGATCGCCGGGTCCGGCCCCAATGGCGCGCTGCCGCATTACCGCGTGAGCGAGGCAAGCAACCGAACCCTTATAGACGGCGATCTCCTCGTGCTCGACAGCGGCGGGCAATATCTCGACGGGACCACCGACATCACCCGCACCCTGCCCGTAGGCAGCCCCGGTGCCGCAGAGCGCGCCGCTTTCACCCGCGTGTTGCAAGGCATGATCGCCATCTCGCGCCTGCGGTTTCCACGCGGTCTTGCAGGACGTGATCTCGACGCTATCGCACGCACTCCCCTCTGGCTGGCTGATCAGGACTACGCCCACGGCACCGGCCACGGGGTTGGCGTATATCTTTGCGTGCACGAAGGCCCGCAACGCCTCTCGCGCCTCTCCGAGGTGCCGCTTGAACCGGGCATGATTCTGTCGAACGAACCGGGCTATTACCGAGAGGGCGCCTTCGGCATCCGAATCGAGAATCTTATCGTCGTGACGGCGCTCGATCCGCTGCCCGGCGGCGACGGGGTCACGCATTTTGGGTTCGAAACACTGACCTATACCCCACTGGATACCCGCCTCATCGACGCCGATCTGCTCACAAAACCGGAACGCGACTGGCTCAATACCTATCACACCGCCTGCCGCGACAAGATTGGCCCTCTGCTTTCGGCCCCGGCGCGGCTATGGTTGGATAAAGTAACGCAGACAAGCTGACATATTCCTGTTAGATTTCTGCGTCAGACCAAGATCAAGACGACATAACAAGGGGGATGGACGATGGCACGAATAACGATTCGTAAGGCACAGGGCACATGGACGGTCCGCGCGGGCGGTGCCGTTCTGGGCGAGAGCCGCAATGCACTGGAACTCACCGAAGGCGACTACCCTTTCGTGATCTATTTCCCGCGCGAGGACATTGCCATGGCCTTTCTCGACGAGAGTGAACAGTTCAGCCATTGCCCCTACAAGGGTGACGCGCGCTATTACTCGATCATCACCAAGAGCCAGACGTTGCAAAACGCCGCATGGAGCTATGAGTCTCCGAAACCAGAGGTGGCCGAGATCAAGGATCACATCGCCTTTTATGCCAGTGATACCGTCACCGTGGAACGGGTCTGAGTCTGCGGGCCAAGCGGCGGGAAACAAGCCTCAGCTATGCTCTTCCTCTGACACCGCCGCCAAGGCCCTGTTATAGGCCTTGAGCGCATCCACATGAAACAGCGCGCCCGACAATTCGGGCGGCTGATCCCCCCCAACAAGCGTGACAACCGGCACAAAGGGTACAGCGGCCCGCTCAAACACCGGCATCGCCTGCTCCAGCGTCGCGGTCACATCAAGATAAACGCCCTGCTCGATCAACGACCAGCATTGATCCACATCCGCAGCCTGCTCGTGATCCGGGCCGCGCATCACTTTGGACACCCGGAACATACCCAAGAGATAGTCCTGTGGCCCCGCCGCCAGCCTGATGCCGCGCCGCATGAGCTGCGTCAGAAAGAACGACCGCCGCACCAGCTTTGATCCGAGGGCGGTCGAGGTCGAGACCGCCACCATGACCGCCAGCCCGGTCTGCCAGTCGCCAGTCAGTTCAAACACGATCAACGTCGTGGAAATCGGTGCGCCCAATACTGCTGCTGCCACGGCCCCCATTCCCGCCAAGGCATAGAGCGTATGGGCCCCCGACACGTCTGGAAAAGTCGCTGTGGCCACATACCCAAACGCCAGTCCGGTCAGCGCGCCCAACATGAGCGAGGGTGAAAACACGCCGCCGCCCATGCGTCCGCCAATGGTGATCGCCACCGCCAGCACCTTGAGCACCGCAAAGACCGCCGCCTCATGCCACAAGAGCTTGCCGGTGAGCGCCGCCGAGGTGGTTTCGTAGCCAACCCCGATGATATGCGGAAACCAGATGGCCAGCAGTCCCAACAAGAGCCCCGCCCCCACGGGCCGCAACCAGCGCGGCAGCCCCAGCCGCGTCTGCACATGCATCGCCACATCCTCGGCCAAAAAGATCGCCCGCATCAGCGCCGCCGCCACCACGCCACAGATCAAGCCAAGAATGAGAAAGGCCGGCAATTCCGCATAGAATTCCAAGGCCCCGGCTTCAGGCAGGGTAAACTCGGTCACACCCCCAAACTCCAGCCGGTTGATCACCGTCCCCGCCACAGAGGCAATGGCAATCGGGGCAAAGGCATGCACAGCGAAATGCCGCAGCACCACCTCAAGCGCAAAGAGTGCCCCCGCAATGGGCGCGTTGAACGAGGCGGAAACGGCTGCCGCCACCGCACAGCCCAAAAGATCGCGGCCCGTGACGCCATCCGCATGGATGCGCTCGCTCACCCAGGATGAAATCACCCCCGCCAGATGCACCACCGGCCCCTCGCGCCCCGATGATCCCCCGGTGCCCAACGTGATCAACGAGGCCGCGGCCGAGGCCAGCCCCTCGCGCCGCTCGACCCGTCCTTCATAGAGCGCCGCGCCCTCGATCACATCCGCAACCGAACGCACCCGCCCATCCGGCGTGAACCGGTGCAGGATCAGCCCGACCACAAGCCCCCCCGCCACAGGCAGCATCAGGACCCAGTACCACGGCAATTGTCCGGCAAAGCTGTGCAGTTGCGCCACATCATCGGTGCCGTAGACCAGTTCTTGCAGCGCGGTGATCCCCTTGCGAAAGAACAGCGCGGCAAAGCCTGCGGCGATCCCGATCATGAGGGCGATCAGCCAGAACTGAAACTGGCTTGGACCGCGCTTGCGCAGGACGCGCCAGCCCTCGCGCAGGCCTTCGCTCATGCCCCGGCTCAACTGGCCCAGAAAGGACGGATCGTCGGCCTGCATCGCCTCCCCTTCGCGCCTCACGCGCGCTTCTTACATTGCGCCCTGCGCGCGCTTTTCCCTTCGCGCGACATGCATTAGGCTGCGCCCAACGACCCATCTAGAAAGCCGCCCCATGGACATCGCCCGCGCCATCGCCGACCTCCAAACCTCTCTAGGCCATGGGATCACCCTGTCCAAGTCCGATCTCGACCTGCATGGCCAAAGCGAATCGCATTTTCCGCCCAGCCCGCCCGATGCCGTGGTCTACCCCGAGACAACGGCAGAGGTGGCCGAGGTCGTGACCATCTGCGCCCGCCACCGTGTCCCGGTCGTGGCCTGGGGCACCGGCACCTCGCTTGAAGGACAGGCGCAGGCGTTTCGCGGCGGCATCGTGGTCGATTTCTCCCGTATGAACGCCGTGCTCGAGGTGGCCGAGGCGGATATGACCGCGCGGGTGCAACCGGGCGTGACGCGCGAGGCGCTCAACACCGCGCTGCGCGCCTCCGGCCTGTTCTTTCCGGTCGATCCCGGGGCCAATGCCTCGCTGGGCGGCATGGCCTCGACCCGCGCCAGCGGCACCACTGCCGTCCGCTACGGCACGATGCGCGACAATGTTCTGGCGCTCGAGGTCGTGACCGCCTCAGGCGAGGTGATCCGCACCGGCACCGGTGCGCGCAAATCCGCGTCGGGCTATGATCTCACAGGGCTTTTTGTGGGGGCCGAGGGCACGCTCGGCCTCATCACCGAACTCACCCTGCGCCTCGCAGGCCAGCCCGAGGCGATTTCCGCAGCGGTCTGCGCCTTTGACAGCGTGGGCGATGCGGTCGCCACCGTGATCGACACCATCCAATGCGGCATCCCCATCGCCCGCATCGAACTGATGGATGCCGACAGCGTGCGCGCGGTCAACGCCCATTCCAGAATGAGCCTGCCCGAAAAGCCCCACCTCCTGCTTGAATTCCACGGCACCCCCGCCAGCACAGCCGAACAGGCCGAGAGCTTTGGCGCGCTCGCCCGCGAGCATAACGGATCGGATTTCGACTGGGCCACCCAGACCGAGGCGCGCAACGCCCTCTGGACCATGCGCCACAATGCCTATTACGCCATTCTTGGCCAGCGCCCCGGCGCGCGCGCCATCGTCACCGACATCTGCGTGCCGATCTCGCGTCTGGCCGAAGCGATCGAGGACACCCGCAGCGATCTCGCCCACTCCGGCGTCATGGGGCCGATCCTGGGCCATGTCGGCGATGGCAATTTCCACGCGATCCTGCTCATCGACCCCGACAACCCCGCCGAACTCACCGCCGCCAAAGCCGCCTCCGACCGCATGGTCACACGCGCGCTGGCCCTTGGCGGCACCGCCACCGGCGAACATGGCATCGGGATCGGCAAACTCGATTACATGCAGCGCGAACACGGGGCCGGCTGGGCGCTGATGGGAACGATCAAACAGGCCCTCGACCCCCTCAACATCCTCAACCCCGGCAAACTGGTCCCACCGAGGAATTGACGCCCCCCCTTCATCTGGCCCAAAATACCTCGGGGGAGTCGGCCAGAGGCCGACGGGGGCAGCGCCCCCATCTCACCCCTCCATCAACGCCTCGGCGGCAGCGCGGGCTTCCGGCGTGATCCGCTCGCCCGACAGCATCCGCGCGATCTCGTCCACCCGGTCCGCGCCCGTCATCGCCCGCACGGTCGAGAGCGTTTCCTCCCCCTCGACCCGCTTTTCCACCCGCCAGTGATGTGCGCCGCGCGCGGCCACCTGCGGCGAATGTGTGACCACCAGCACCTGACCACCTGCCGCCAATTGCGCCAGCCTGCGCCCCACGGCATCCGCAGTGGCCCCGCCCACGCCCCGGTCGATCTCGTCAAAGATCATCGTGACGCCACTGTCCGTGCCCGTCAGACACACCTTGAGTGCCAGCAGAAACCGGCTCAACTCCCCCCCCGAGGCGATCTTGCCCAACGCTCCCGAGGGTGCGCCGGGGTTGGTGGCCACGCGAAAGGTCACCTCATCCTGCCCGGTGGCACCCGGTTCCGCGTGTCGAACATCGGTGGTGAACACCGCGCGCTCCATCTTGAGCGGCGCCAGTTCCGCCATCACC
The DNA here is from genome assembly GCF_053628575.1 of Roseovarius sp. MBR-51. NCBI lineage: Bacteria > Pseudomonadati > Pseudomonadota > Alphaproteobacteria > Rhodobacterales > Roseobacteraceae > Roseovarius > Roseovarius sp. MBR-51. Next base: position 395,847 of record NZ_JBRJGQ010000002.1, on the reverse strand, counting down.
GCCCGGTCGAGCGCCAAGGCCGCCGTCACCCGCGCCTCGGTCAATACCTCCGCCGCGTGGGCATAGCGGCGCTCCGCGTCCGCCAAGGCCGCCGCCAGCATGCGCATATCCGCGTCGCCCCGATCCAGAGCCGCCAATTGCCCGCGCAGATCCTCCGCAAATGCGGCCAGATCATCGGGGATAATCCCATGTTTGCGCGCCAGCGCCCGGATCGCAAAGAGCCGCTCCTCGGTCTCTTCCAACTCCAATGGGTTGAAATTGAGCGCCTCCAAACAGCGCAGCACGCCACGTCCGGCCTCGTCCAACTCCACCAGCGCCCGACCAATCGCCGCCACCGGTTCGTCCAACTGCCCCTCGGCCTTGTCCGCCACCGTCTCAAGCCACCGCAGCGCATCGCCGGCCGCACCCTCTGCGCCGTTGAGTCCGATGGCTTCAGCGGCCTTGGCGATATCTGCTCGGATGCGCTCAGCCCCTTGCATCATTCGACGACGTGCATCCAGCTCTGCCTCTTCACCGGGCTGCGGGCCAAGGGCATCGAGCTCCGTCACCGCATGGCGCAAGAACTCCTCCTCGGCGCGCAGCGCCGCCTGCGCTGCCTCTGCCACATCGCGCGCCTTGCGCCGCGCCGCCATATCCCGCCATGCGACGCGCACGGCCTCGCGCAGCGCAGCCAGATCGCCGAAAGCATCCAGCAGATCCCGATGCCCCTTGGGATCAAGCAAACCGCGGTCATCCTGCTGCCCATGCAATTCAACCAGCACATCCGACAACTGCCGCAGCACCTCGCCGGACACCCGCCGGTCATTGACCCAAGCGGTCTTGCGCCCATCGGCACTGTTGACCCGGCGCAGGATCAGGGCCTCTTCATCCGGCAAGCCGGCCTCGCGCAGGATCTCGCGCGCAGGATGCTCCGCGGTGAGATCAAATTCGGCGATCACCTCGCCATGATCCGCCCCGTTGCGCACCAATTCGGCCCGTCCTCGCCAGCCCAGAACAAAACCCAGGCTGTCGAGCAGAATCGACTTTCCCGCGCCGGTTTCGCCGGTCAGCACATTGAGACCCGGCTGAAACGTCAGGTCCAGCCGGTCGATGATCAGCATATCCCGGATTTCAAGCGTGCGCAGCATCAGGCCAACCCGTCGGGCAGGGTGTTCCCCCGTCCCCCCTTATAGCCAGCGGCCTTGGACGGTCTGGCGATAGATCTGCTGCAACCAGCCATCTCCCGCCGCCTCCAATGTATAGCCCCGCCCGGTCAAGAGCTTGTAGCTGTCCTCATACCAATCTGTTCCTTGGAAGTTATGTCCAAGAATTGCGCCCGCTGTGCGCGCCTCGTTGACCAACCCCAGCGACAGATAGGATTCCACCAGCCGGTGCAACGCTTCGGCGGTATGGGTCGTGGTCTGGAAATCCTCAACCACCACCCGGAACCGGTTGGCAGCAGCGGCAAAATTATCGCGCTTGAGATAATAGCGACCGATTTCCATCTCCTTTGAGGCCAGATGGTCGAAGGCCAGATCGAACTTCAGGATCGCGGCATTGGCGTATTCGCTGTCAGGATAGCGCTCGATCACCTCACGCAGAGATTGCAGCGCCTGAAAGGTCAGCCCCTGATCGCGCCCCACCTCGTCAATCTGATCGTAATAGCTCAGCGCCAAAAGGTATTGCGCATAGGCCGCGTCCTCATCGGTCGGGTAAAAGTCGATGAACCGCTGTGCGGCGGCGCGGCTTTCTTCGTATTCCTTGGCCTGATGATGGGCAAAGGCCTGCATGATCACCGCCCGCTTGGCCAGATCGGAATAGGGATAGAGCCGCTCAACCTCGGCAAAGCTCGTCGCCGCCAATTCAGGATCGCGCTGCGCCAGATCATATTCGCCCCGCTCGAAAATTTGCTGGGCCGTGTAATTCTCGTAATTGACTGTGCCGCGCTCGACGCTTTCCTTATTGCCACAGCCCGCGATGGCCATTGCCACAGCAAAGGCTCCGAACAGCCTGGCCCGGGACGTGCCGATTCTCATGCGCGATCTCACTCTCAGTTACGAAAACGCGGGACAGTTCGCCCGCATCGCCTTGGTCCTAGCACATTAATTTGCGGTGCAAAACGTCTTTGGCACATTTCGCTCGGGTGATCTGAGGCGCGTTGCGGAATTTCACCGTCACGCTCCACACCCCCTGCCATTCACCCGTTAAACAGAAAAAGCCGCCGTGACGGGCGGCTTCTCCAAAGACCCGGCAAAGCGCAGGATCAGTTCGCCTGGCGGCGCAGAAATGCCGGAATCTCGATCTGCTCATCCTCGTCATGTGCCCGCGCCGGAGCGTGCTGCGGCTGCGCGCTACCCATGGTCGGCTGCTGACGTGTCGGGCGCGCGGCCGCCTGCGGACGCTCCGCCTCGGGGGCGGCATGCCCGGTCATCCGGTTGATCAGCGAGTTGATGCCAAAGCGTGGGCGCTCTTCCGGCGCGCGGGCCTCGGGCTCGGGGCGGCGCTGTTGTGGCTGCACCGGGGTTCGACCGACAGCAGCCTGCAACCGCTGCAATGCCTCAGGAGTGGGCGTGCCGGGGGCCGGGGCGCGCGGCGCGACATAGGCATCCAGATCATCCTCTTCGGCATAGGTGCTGCGCGCGAATTCCTCGACGCGCGGCTGATAGGCCGGCGGCGGCAAATCGTCAGCGGCGATCTCGTCGTCAAAGATATCCTCCATCTGCTCCTCGGCAGCGGCGCGCTGCGCGTCCATCGCTCCAAAGAGCGAGGGCTCAGGCTCGGCCACTCGCGCGGCAACCGGTGCAGGCTCGGGCTGTGCAACCGGGGCCGGGGCCGGAACTTCGGCACTGACTTGCTGCTTGAGCGGCTGCGCCATCGAGCGGCGCGGTACAGGTAAATCGGCGGCCACTTGGCTCACGTCGATACCCGTGGCCACAACGCTGACACGGATCGAGCCTTCCATCGACGGATCAAGGGTCGATCCCACGATGATATTCGCATCCGGGTCCACTTCCTCGCGGATGCGGTTGGCGGCTTCGTCCAATTCGAACAGCGTGAGGTCGTGACCGCCGGTGATGTTGATCAACACACCCTTGGCCCCGCGCAGGCTGATTTCATCCAGGAGCGGGTTGGCAATCGCCTTCTCTGCGGCCTGGATGGCGCGATCCTCGCCGCTGTCCTCGCCAGTGCCCATCATCGCCTTGCCCATCTCGTCCATCACGGCGCGCACATCGGCAAAGTCGAGATTGATGAGGCCGGGGCGAACCATCAGATCGGTCACACCCTTGACGCCCTGATAGAGCACATCGTCGGCCATGCTGAACGCCTCGGTAAAGGTCGTTTTCTCATTGGCCAGACGGAACAGGTTCTGGTTGGGGATGATGATCAGCGTGTCGACCATCTTTTGCAGCGCTTCAACGCCTTCTTCGGCTTGACGCATGCGCTTGGCGCCCTCGAACTGGAACGGCTTGGTGACAACACCCACCGTCAGCACACCCAACTCGCGCGCGGCCTGCGCGATGATCGGCGCAGCGCCGGTGCCGGTGCCCCCGCCCATGCCCGCAGTGATAAAGCACATATGCGCACCCGCCAGATGATCAACGATCTGCTCGATGCTCTCTTCGGCGGCGGCGGCCCCGACAGAGGCCCGCGCGCCTGCGCCCAGACCCTCAGTCACCTTGACGCCCAGCTGAATGCGGCTTTCCGCATTACTCTGGCTCAGGGCCTGTGCATCCGTGTTGGCCACCACGAAGTCCACACCATCGAGTTTCTTCTCGATCATGTTGTTCACGGCGTTGCCACCCGCCCCACCCACACCGAAAACGGTGATACGGGGCTTCAGCTCGTCATGTCCGGGCATAGTGAGGTTGAGTGTCATAGCTTGTCCGCCTGTCCTGATGCCCACATTCGCGGGCTGTTTTCCGCCTGATTGGCACCATTCTTACCGATGGTTGGCCCAATCGTCACCTAAAAAACACGAATTAGCCACTAAATATGGCGTCTTTCGTGGTCTTTTTCGCGGGATTTCGCCGATGACGCCACATCTTGCGGTCACCAGTTGTCCCGAAACCATTTCATCGCCCGCTTTAGCGAGCGTGCCGGATAGCGATCGACGGGAATCTCGAAATCCCACCATTCGTCCTGCGGATTGGCCGCAAAGAGACACATACCCACTGCACTGGCAAACCCCGCACCGGTCGCCGCCTGCGGCAGCCCATGCACCCGCAGAGGCCGCCCCAGACGCACCTGCTGCCCCAAGATCTTGCTTGCCAACCCGTCAAGACCGGGGATCTGGCTGCCGCCTCCGGTCAACACGATCTGTTGGCTTGGGAGATGATCGAACCCTGCGGCATCCAACCGCGCTCGCACCTCTTCGAGAATTTCCTCGACCCTCGGGCGCATGATGCCGATCAGTTCGGCCCGGCTCACGCGCCGCCGATCATGCTCGTAATCGCCGGTATCGCCCCCGATCTCGATCATCTCGCGGTCATCCATGCCGGTGGCCACGACCCCCCCGTAAAAGGTCTTGATCCGCTCGGCGGTGGCCTGTGGCACCTGCAGCCCCATGGAAATGTCATTGGTGACATGATCCCCGCCCATGCGCACGCTATCGGCATAGATCATGTGCTTCTTGATAAAGATCGACACACCCGACGTGCCGCCGCCCAGATCAATACAGGCGGCACCCAGTTCCTGCTCGTCCTCGACCAGCGCCGCGATGCCTGACACGTAGGCAGAGCTGGCCACCCCTGCCAATTCCAGATCACACCGCTTGACGCAATAGGCAAGGTTCTGGATCGCGGCCCCGTCAACCGTCAGCATATGCATGTCGGTGGACAAGACCTGCCCCATCTGCCCGCGCGGATCAATCAGGCCGCTGCGATGATCCAGCGCGAAATTGACCGGCTGCGCATGCAGCACCTCGCGGCCCTCACCAAAATCCGGCACATCGCAGGCGCTCAGCACGCGGCTGATATCCTGTTCGCTGACGGTATGGCCTTCAAGTTCGACTTGCCCGGCCAGACCATAGCTGCGCGGCCCTGCGCCCGAAAAACAGGCAATGACATGATCGACCCGGATATTGGCCATCTTCTGCGCCGCCTGAACGGCGGTGCGAATGGCGCGCTCGGTCTCGGCCATGGCGTCGATCTCGCCAAAGCGCACCCCGCGCGAGCGAGTCGTCGCCGCCCCGATCACCCGGAACCCGGCTTGCCCGGCCATCCGGCCAATCCCTTCGGCCTCGTGCAATCGCTCGGTGCCATCAAACCGCAGCACCAGACAGGCAATCTTGGAGGTGCCCACATCCAGCACCGCGACCACGCCCCTCTGCATCGCCGCCTTGCGCATATGGCGCATCGCCCTTTGGGATTCATACAGCTCGATCATCGTCAGTTCGTCCCCAAGCTCATCTGAGTTATCGTCCACCAGTCTTCCATGGCCGCTTCATTCAACCGGATCGTCGGACGCGCCGCGATCCGCATATCCACCGCCGCCAGATCCCGCTCCAGCATGTCCTGCGCCCCATGCAGCACCATCACCCGCTCTAACGCGCGCACCGCCCCGCTCTCGGGCAAGAGAACGCGTTTGCCATCCGACAGAACCAGATCCCAACGTCGCTCACCCATCCGCACAAGGCCGCGCAGCTCCAGTCCCATCGGAGCCGCAGCGCGCAGGAGTTCCAGCGCTTCAGCCACCTGCTCGGGTGCGCCTTCGCCTGCCACCACCGGCAAATCGGCGCGCTCAGAGCGGGCATTGATCACCCCGATCACCTGACCTTCGATATCAATCACGTTCAGCGCATCCCGCGTTTTCCAGAGCGCAACCGGCACGCGCTCGGTGATCTCGGCCACCAAAACGCCACCCTGCCGAATGCGCACCTCAGCACGCGCCACGGCGGGCAATTCCTCGATCATCACGCGAATGTCGTCGAGCACGAGGTCAAACGAGCTCGCGGGCAGATCATAGGGGAAAATCTCGCGAATATCCTCTTGCACGCTCGTGCTCGCGCCTTCGACCGACAAAAGGTTGACCATGAATTCGGGTCGCGTCTCAATCTGGTGGCGGAGGTCCGCAATCTGCTCCACCAGCGCCGTGCGCCGGGCATCGCTGCCCAGATACCCTCCGACCAGCCCTGCAATCACGAGCATCGGCAAACCGAACCGGATCAGGCGTCGATAAAGGGGCGTCAGCATCAGCCGCTGGAGGCGATATGACATCCGTGACGGCGCAGGATCAGCCCGCGGAATTACCGGTTGCATGACGCATCCTCCACCATCCAGCGGCACAGTTCAGGAAAGGAAATGCCCAGCGCCTGCGCCTGTTCAGGCACCAAAGAGGTCGGCGTCATCCCCGGCTGTGTGTTGGTCTCAAGCAGGATCAACCCGTCCAGCCCCTTGGCTTCGTCCCAGCGAAAATCAGTGCGGCTCACTCCGCGACAGCCCAGAACCTCATGCGCCCGCAGCGCATAATCGAGGCATGCGTCGAAAATGTCCTGCGGCACCTCTGCGGGCACCACATGGCGCGAACCACCGGGTTTGTATTTGGCGTCGTAGTCGTACCAGCCGTCGGTCAGGATATCCGTCACCGTCAGAGCCCGGTCACCGATCACCGTAGTCGTGAGTTCACGCCCCGGCGCATAGCTCTCGACCATCACCACATCGGGCATATCATCCGAGAGCGCAGGCGGTCGGTTGGCCCCGGCCTCGACCAGATAGACCCCCACAGACGATCCCTCATTGTAGGGCTTGACCACATAGGGCGGCGGCATCACATGCCCGGCCCGAACCTCGTCACGCCGCGCCAACACGCTGTCGACCACAGGCAGACCAGCACCGCGATAGGCCGCCTTGGTGCGCTCCTTATCCATGGCGAGGGCGGACGACAGAACGCCCGAATGAGTATAGGGCAGGCCCAGCCATTCCAGCATCCCCTGCACACACCCATCCTCACCCCAACGCCCATGCAGGGCATTGAATACCACGTCCGGCTTTATGTCTTGTAAACGCGCACAGAGGTCTGTCGCGGCATCCACCTCGACCACCTCAAACCCTGCTTCCCTCAACGCGACGGCGCATTCACGCCCTGAAGAGAGCGACACGTCCCTCTCCGCCGAGGGGCCGCCCATGATCACCGCCACTTTCGGGGTTGTTCTGCTCGAACCAACCACCATGTGCCTCAATGTCCCGGACCGGTTTACCGGCCCTGTTGTCGTATTGTTTTTGTTAGTCTGCCTGAGGGCTTGCGCCCGGAGCCGGTTCACCGACCCTCATGATTTCCCACTCTAACTCTATTCCACGCATTTGAAAAACCTTTTTTCGCACCTCGTCGCCGAGACCCTCAAGATCAGCAGCAGAGGCCCCGCCGGTGTTGATCAAAAAGTTGGGATGCATCTCGCTCATCTGCGCCGCCCCCCGCCGCGCGCCGCGCAATCCCGCCTCGTCAATCACCTTCCAGGCCTTGAGATCATGCACATCATCGGCCTGCCCGGTCGAGGAAAACCCGGCCGGATTGCGGAACGTGCTGCCGGCGCTGCGCTCTTTGGTGGGCTGTGTGGCGTCCCGCTTGGCGATCTGCTCGGCCATCTTGGCCTCCAGCGTCGCCGGATCGCCCAGCCCCCCCTCAAACGTCGCCTCAAAGATCACCCAGCCGTCGGGCAGCGCGCTGTGCCGGTAGGCGAATTGCAGCTCTCGCGGGCCAAGTGTAACCACCTCACCGCTCCGCGTGACGGCCCGCGCCTCGATCAGATGATCCGCCACATAGGTCCCATAGCAGCCCGCGTTCATCCGCACCGCACCACCGATGCTGCCCGGAATGGTGCGCAGAAACGTGAGATCCACTCCCGCCTCCGCCGCCCGCCGCGCCACATGCGCATCGAGCGCTGCGGCCCCTGCAATCACCCGATTGCCCTCAACGCGAATACCGTTGAACCCGCGTCCCAACCGGATTACCACCGCATGCAATCCGCCATCGCGCACGATGAGATTGCTGCCCACACCCATGGGAAACACCGGCACCGACGCATCCAGCCCAGCCAGAAACCCCGCCAGATCCTCCAGATCAGCCGGTTGAAACAGCCAATCCGCTGGCCCGCCTACGCGCAGCCAGGTCAGTTCGGCCAAAGGCCTGTTCGGGGTCAATGCGCCCCGCGTATCAGGAAATCTCATCATGGCGGTTCTTCTGCCTTCTGCCGCGCCCAAGGTAAAGCCCCATGCGCCCGAGCTACCCCAAGCGCTGCCTGATCCATCGCCCGAGATAGATCACCGGCCAACGCAAAACGCTCATGCCCGCGACCATCACCAACAGACCAATCCAAGGTCCGTTCTGCCATGTGACAAACCCGAGGATCGGCACGCCGAGCGCGATCAGAACATACGCCCGCCGCCAGTAATTGTTGCGGCTTGGCAGCATCGCCAAGACATTCGCAGCCACCGCCCAGAGGCACGCCACAACCAGAGATACCGTCATCCCAACCCTCCAAGGCTCGCGCCCAAGGCGGCCAGCGCCGCCACCAGACCAAACACCGGCACTGCCATCGGCACCCGAAACGCCGCCACCGGCACCCTCCGCTTCATCAGGATCAGCGCGCCATTGACCAACACGAACACCGTCAAGAGCAACGTCGAGGTCACACCCGCCAGCTCCGCCACCGGCAAGGTCAGCGCGCCCCCGATGACCGCCACACCGATCAGCACGGTTGCGCGCACTGGCGTGCCAAACCGGGGATGCGCGTGGTGAAACACGGACAACCATGCACTGCGACGTCCCAGACCAAACAAAACCCGGCTCGCCATCACCATCTGCGCCAGAACGCCATTCAATGCCGCCACCACAGCGATCAACGACAAAAACGCGGCACTGCCGCCCTGCCCCATTTGCCACACCAGCGCCAAGGGCTGCTCGCTCGCGCCAAGCCGATCGAGCGGCACCGACCGCACCGCCGCCCAAGTGACCAACGCGTAAAGCAGGCTCGTGATTATCAGGGACAACAGGATCGCACGCGGCAGGACGCGCTCTGGTTCGCGCACCTCTTCGGCCATGTTGACGATATCCTCAAACCCGATGAAGGCGAAGAAAGCCAGCACCGCCCCGGCCGTCACCCCCGACCAGACTATCTCTTGCGGCATCTGAAAATCCGCGACAGGCGCGGCGCTGAACCCTGCATAAACCACCAGACCCAGTCCCAAGACTTCAACCACCGTAAAGATCGCGGCCAGCGCAAGGCTCTCCAACACGCCGACCACCGCCACCGCCGCCAACAGCGCCCCGATCACCACCATGCTCGGCCCCGCAGGCCATCCCGTCACTGCGCCCAGATAACCCACGCCACCGCGCAACACCGCCGCTGCCGATACCGCCCCGGCCACCACAATCGCCAGCCCGACCAGCGTGCCCAACCATGGCGCTTGCACCCCCTTGGCGACAAAGGCCGCCTCGCCTGCGGCTTCCGGAAACCGGGTGGAAAATTCAGCATAGCTCAGCGCTGTGGGGGCGGCGATGACCCCCGCCAGCACAAAGGCCAGCGGTGCCCAGATCCCAGCTTCGGCGGCCACGGCCCCCACCAGAACGTAAATCCCGGCTCCAACCATGACCCCAACACCGTATGCGGTCAGCAATCCTAGCCCGATCCTGCGTTTGAGGATCTCGGCCATGTCTCTATCCCTTGAGACGCGCAGGTAGCCCGTTGGCCCAGGCACTGATCGTGCCCGCGCCCAGACAGACAACCATGTCCCCCGGTCCGGCCTGCTCGCGCACCAGCCGCTCCAGATCGTCTTCGTCACGGATCGCGCGGGCGTGTCGATGACCGTGCCGGATGAGCCCCGCCACAAGATCATCCCGGCTCGCCCCCGGAATCGGTTCTTCACCCGCAGCGTAGACCTCGGCAATTGCCACCACATCCGCCTCGTTGAAGCAGCCGCAGAAATCGTCAAACAGGCTCGCCAAGCGCGTATAGCGATGCGGCTGATGCACCGCGATCACCCGGCCGGTCGTCGCCTGCCGTGCCGCGCGCAGCACGGCGGCAATCTCCACCGGATGATGACCGTAATCGTCGATAATGGTGACACCGTCCACCTCGCCTACGCGGGTAAACCGCCGATTGACGCCGCCGAAACTGGCCAAAGCCGCGCGGATTTCATCAGCCTTCATGCCCAGATGCCGCGCCACCGCCACGGCACTCAGCGCATTGCTGACATTGTGATCGCCGGGCATCGGCAGGGTGCAGCCCTCGATCACCCGCCCCTCGGCCTGCAGCGCGATGTCAAAATGCGCGACACCCTTCTCATAGGTCAGATTGACCGCGCGCACATCGGCCTGCGCGTTGAACCCATAGGTCATGACGCGGCGATCGGTGATCCGTCCCACCAGCGCCTGAACTTCGGGATGATCGGTGCAACAGACAGCCAGACCGTAAAATGGGATATTGCTGACAAAGTCGTAAAAACCCTGCCGCAACCGCTCGAAATCGCCCCAATGCTCCATATGCTCGGGGTCGATATTGGTGACGATGGCAATGGTCGCGGGCAGACGGTTAAAGGTGCCATCGCTCTCGTCGGCCTCCACCACCATCCACTCGCCCTGCCCCATGCGCGCATTGCTGCCATAGGCATGAATCACACCACCGTTGATCACCGTAGGATCAATCCCGCCTTTGACCAACAGCTCCGCGACCAGCGTCGTTGTGGTCGTCTTGCCATGGGTGCCCGCCACGGCGATGTTGGACTTGAGCCGCATCAGCTCTGCCAGCATCTCGGCCCGGCGCACGACCGGCAAGCCACGCTTGCGTGCCTCATCCAGCTCGGGATTGCCCGGCTTGATCGCGGAGGAAATCACCACCACTTCGGCCCCATTCAAATTCTCTGACCGCTGCCCCTCGAATACCGTGGCGCCGATACCCACCAACCGCTCGGTGATGGGGGTGGATTTCAGATCGGACCCCTGCACCCGGTAGCCATGGTTGATCAGCACCTCGGCAATCCCCGACATGCCGATACCGCCGATCCCCACAAAATGAATGGGTCCGATATCGGTCGGTAGCTTGGTGGCTGCATTCATCGGCTATGCCCTTTATTCGCAATGTCTTCGACCATATCGGCCAGATGTTGTGGCGCGTCCGGCATCCCGCAGCTCAGCGCCGCCTGTGCCATCATCGACGCGCCCCTCGGATCGCTCAGCACGGCGCAGATCTGATCGCTCAGCACGGCCTCGGTCAGCCGGCTCTCGGGGATCACGATCGCCCCGCCAGCCGCCGCCAACCCACGCGCATTGGCGGCCTGATGGTCCCCCGCCGCGGCGGCATAGGGGATCAGGATCGCGGGCCGCCCGATGATGGAAATATCGGCGATACTCGACGCTCCCGCCCGGCTGATGACCAATTGCGCCTCAGTCATGCGCCGCGGCACATCGCGGAAAAACGGCTGGACATCCGCATCAATCCCGGCCCCGGCGTAGAACCGCGCCACGCGGTTCATATCCTCTTCGCGCGCCTGATGGCTCACCCGGACATTGCGCAGGATCGCCTCTGGCAGCGCGGCAATCGCGGCGGGCACCACATCACTGAGGATACGCGCCCCCTGAGAGCCGCCGATCACCAGCACCGACATCGGATAATCTCCGGGCGCGATATAGCCCGCCCCCGCCCGCTCCAGCACCGCTGCACGCACCGGATTGCCCACCGGCACGCCGTCTGCGCCCTCCGGCAGCGTTGTCGGCCATGTGCCGCAGGCCACCACATCGACCCGCCTCGCGAAAATCCGATTGACCCGGCCCAGAACCCCGTTCTGCTCATGGACCATGCGCGGACGCCGCAACGCCCATGCCGCGACCAAGGCCGGAATGCTCGGATAGCCGCCAAAGCCAACCACCACATCCGGCTTGTCGCGCATCATCCGCAGCCCGGCTCCCACCACGCCGCCCGCGACCTGAAACGGCACCATCACTTTGTTGAGAATGCCGCCCCGCGCAAAGGTCGCACTGGCCACCTGCTCGATCTCGACGGAATGCGGAAAGCCGCCCACATAGCGCGCCCCGCGCGCATCGGTGCTCAGACGCACCCGCCAGCCCCGCCGCAGCATCACCTCGGCCAGCGCCTGCGCGGGAAACATATGCCCGCCCGTGCCGCCCGCCGCGATGATCAAGAGGGGCTGCCGCGCGCTCACCGCCGCCCCCGCAGAATATCCCCGATCTGGCCCTGTGGCCGCGTCCGGGTAAAGGCAAGAAGCATGCCCACGGCTATGCCCCCCGCCACTACAGAGGATCCACCGTAGCTCACGAACGGCAGCGTCATGCCCTTCGCAGGCAGGAGGCGCACCGCCACACCCATGTTGATCATCGCTTGCGCCCCAAACATGATCACCAGCCCGGTCCCCGCCAACCGAATGAACGGATCGCGTTCCCGCATCAACCGCATCAGCGAGCGCACGACGACACTGGCATAAAGAGCGATGATGCAGAGCACCAGAACCAGCCCGTATTCCTCAGCCGCCACCGCGATGATGAAATCCGTATGCGCATCCGGCAGGCTCCATTTCACCTGCCCCTCACCCACGCCGACGCCAAAGAACCCGCCCTCGCGGATCGCATTGGTGGCAAAGCCAAGCTGCGTTGTCGGGTCCACCTCCGGGCTCAGAAACCCGTCGATCCGGCGCGCGAAATGCTCGGAATTGGAATAGGCAAAGGTGCCGACAAGCACCACGCCCCCTGCCATGCCCAAAAGCAGCGTCACCGGCGCACCGGCCACAAAATACATCACACCCCAGCCAAACAGCACCAGCGCCGCCTGCCCGAAATCAGGCTGCATTGCCAGAAAGGCAAGGATCACGATGGTCAGAAGAAACGACCAACTCAACCCCGGCGGCCCGTTCACCTGTTGGCTTGCGGCCATCATCCAGGCCGCCACCACCACAAACACCGGTTTGAGAAACTCGGACGGCTGAACTGAGGCAAAGCCCAGACTGTACCACCGCACCGCGCCCTTGCCGAAATCGGTGCCGAGAAACGGCAGCGCCATCAGGGCAAGAAACGCAGCAAGGAAGCCCAACACCGCCAGACGTCGCACCATCTCTGGCCGCATCATCGACACCAGCACCATCACCGCCAGCGCCATCCCGCCAAACAACGCCTGCCTCTGCACGTAATAAAACGCACCAAGCCCGTTTTTCTCTGCCAAGGGCGGCGAGGCCGCAAGGCCCAGCAACATCCCGATACTGAACAGGATCAGAACACAGGTCAGCGACCATTTGTCGATCGTGCGCCACCATTTCGGAAGGACGGGCTCTGCGTCCCGCAGGGGCATTGCCCCGTAGACCATTTCTGTCATCTGACTGCCGCCTCATGCATCTTGCGCCCCTTTTCGGGGTCTGACACATATCCTAGCGTTATTTTCACCTTAATGCCAGAACTATCCCCTTGCCAATCGGCAGCATTTCGCGTCAGAGGCATGCCCATGCGCCACGCCTGCACCACTCTCATCCTCGGCGCCGGGGCCGCCGGCATGATGTGTGCCGCCCATGCCGGGCCGGGCACGCTGGTGATCGACCATGCACGCGCACCGGGCGAAAAGATCCGCATCTCGGGCGGTGGGCGCTGCAATTTCACCAACCTTGGCACGACACCGGCGAATTTCATCTCGGCCAACCCGCATTTCTGCAAGTCGGCGCTGTCGCGCTATACCCAATGGGATTTTCTCGATCTCATCGCGCGTCACGACATCGCCTGGCACGAAAAGACCCTGGGCCAGCTCTTTTGTGACGACAAGGCGACCCAGATCGTTGCCATGCTGGTCAAGGAACTGCGCCAGGCCGGGGCCGATCTCTGGCTCTCGACGCAAGTGTCGGATGTCACCCATGACGGCCGCCATTTCTGCGTCACGCTCGACCGCGAGGGGCGGCGTGTCACCGTCACGGCCCGCAACCTCGTGCTCGCCACGGGGGGCAAATCCATTCCCAAGATGGGCGCTACCGGCATGGCCTATGACATCGCACGGCAATTCGGCCATCAGATGACGGACACTCGCCCCGCCCTTGTGCCGCTCACCTTTTCCGACGCGCCCTTTGCCGCGCTCTCGGGCACCGCGCTGCCGGTGCGCGCCAGTTGCGACGGGGTCAGCTTTGACGAGGCGGCGCTGTTCACCCATCGCGGCCTCTCTGGCCCCGCGATCCTGCAAATCTCGTCCGTCTGGCGTGAGGGTCATCCCATATCCCTTGATCTTGACCCCAACGCCACGCTCTATGACGCACTCCGCCAGCAGCGTCAGACCGCAGGTCGTCGCAACATTACCACCGACCTCAGCCATCACTTGCCCGCGAAACTGGTGGCGTATCTCGCCCCCGCACTTGGCCTCGCAGGCAATCTGGCCGATCACTCCGACGCACGGTTGGCTGCGATCACCGACGCGCTGCGCGGCTGGACGCTCAAACCCACCGGCACCGAAGGCTACCGCACCGCCGAAGTCACGCTTGGCGGTATCGCCACTGACGGGCTCTCGTCGAAGACCCTCCAGTCCCGGCATCTCCCCGGCCTCTATGCCATTGGCGAGGCCGTGGACGTTACCGGCTGGCTCGGCGGCTACAATTTCCAATGGGCGTGGTCGTCGGGCTGGGCCGCAGGCACAGCGATTGCCCAAGGCGGGACAGACGCCTAGCCGTTCGGTCCCAGCCCGCCTCGGTCAGGCCGACAGACCAAAGACTGTATTGCGGCCATTTGCTGACCTTGGCCTCAATCCCCAATGCGCGGAACTAAGGCGCGTAGCGTCGCCGCGCGGCGGCCACCCGCGGTCGGGCACCACGCGGCTCATCGCTTGGGGTCAACGTCAGCAAACGCCCCCACCGCCCCCCTTACATCCTATCCCCGCGCCTCGCGAATGAGCCGCAGAATGTCCTTGGCCGCCTCGGGAATATTCGTGCCCGGCCCAAAGATCGCCTTGACCCCCGCCTTTTGCAGGAACGCATAATCCTGCTGCGGAATGACGCCGCCGCAGATCACGATAATGTCGCCCGCATCGCGCGCCCGCAGCGCCTCGATCAGCTTGGGAGCCAGCGTCTTGTGCCCGGCGGCTTGCGAACTGATCCCAACCACATGCACGTCATTGTCGATGGCATCCTGCGCCGCCTCCTCGGGAGTTTGGAACAAGGGGCCGACATCGACGTCAAACCCGATATCGGCAAAGGCCGTGGCGATCACCTTGGCGCCCCGGTCATGCCCGTCCTGCCCCATCTTGACGACCAGCATGCGCGGACGCCGCCCCTCTACCTCGGCGAAATCCTCCACCGATTTCTGAATGGCGGCAAAGCCCGCGTCGCCCTCATAGGCCGCGCCATACACCCCGGCCAGCGTCTTGACCTCGGCCCGGTGCCGCCCGAATTCCTTTTCCAGTGCCATGCTGATTTCTCCCACAGTGGCGCGCGCCCGCGCGGCATCCACCGCCGCGTCAAGCAGATTGCCGCCCTCGCGCGCACGGCGCGTCAACTCGTCCAATGTAGCCTGACAGGCGGCCTCATCCCGGCTCGCCCGAATACGCTCCAACCGCGCGATCTGAGACCCCCGCACCTTGTCATTGTCGATGTCGAGAATGTCGATCGGGTCTTCCTTGTCCTTGCGATACTTGTTCACGCCGACGATCACCTCGTCACCCCGGTCGATCATCGCCTGCCGGGTCGCCGCCGTCTCCTCGATCCGCAATTTGGGCATGCCGCTCTCGACCGCGCGGGTCATGCCGCCCATTTCCTCGACCTCCTCGATCAGTGCCCAGGCCTTCTCCGCCAGATCATGCGTCAGCTTCTCGACGTAATACGACCCCGCCAGCGGATCGACCACCTTGGTCACCCCGGTTTCCTCCTGCAGGATCAGCTGCGTGTTGCGCGCAATCCGCGCCGAGAAATCCGTGGGCAGGGCAATCGCCTCATCCAGCGCATTGGTATGCAGCGATTGCGTGCCGCCCAGAACCGCGCTCATCGCCTCATAGGCGGTGCGAATGACATTGTTATAGGGGTCCTGCTCCTGCAAACTCACACCACTGGTCTGACAATGGGTGCGCAGCATCTTGGAGGTTTCGCGCGTCGCGGCGAACTCGGTCATGATACGGTGCCACAAGAGCCGCGCCGCCCGCAACTTGGCCGCCTCCATGAAGAAATTCATCCCGATGGCAAAGAAGAACGACAGACGCGGCGCGAAACTGTCCACATCCATGCCCGCCTCAATAGCGGCACGCACATATTCACGCCCATCCGCCAGCGTATACGCAAGCTCCTGCACAAGGTTCGCGCCAGCCTCCTGCATGTGATAGCCAGAGATCGAGATCGAGTTGAACTTCGGCATATGCTCGGCGGTATAAGCAATGATATCCGACACGATCCGCATCGACGGCTTTGGCGGATAGATATAGGTGTTGCGCACCATGAACTCCTTCAGAATGTCATTCTGAATGGTGCCCGACAGCAGGCTCTTGTCATGCCCCTGCTCCTCGCCCGCGACAATGAAACTGGCCAGAACCGGGATCACCGCACCGTTCATCGTCATGCTGACGCTGACCTTATCGAGCGGGATGCCATCAAAGAGGATTTTCATATCCTCGACGCTGTCAATCGCCACGCCCGCCTTGCCGACATCACCCTCGACGCGCGGGTGATCGCTGTCATAGCCGCGGTGCGTGGCCAGATCAAAGGCAACCGACACCCCCTGCTGCCCCGCCGCCAGATTGCGGCGGTAAAAGGCGTTCGACTCCTCCGCCGTGGAGAATCCGGCATATTGCCGGATCGTCCAGGGACGCCCGGCATACATCGTGGCCTTGACCCCGCGTGTGAACGGCGCTGCCCCCGGAATGCCCCCCATATGCGGCAGCTCCGCCACATCCTCGGCGGTGTAGAGCGGCGCGACGGGAATGCCCTCCAGCGTCTTCCAGGTCAGATCTTCGAGCGGCCGTCCCTTGAGTTCCGCCTCCGCCAGCTTACGCCAATCGTCTTTCTTCAAAGCCATTCTGATGTCCTCTTGCATTCTGGCCAGAGGGCAGGTGTCTCCCCGCCTCATCCGGTCCGGTTTCCTCACATAGTCGCGCCAGACCCTCCGCCCCGGCTCCGAGCCAGAACAGATCGTCGGCATAGGCCTCTTGCAGGGCCAATCTCTGATCCCGGTCAAAGGGCTGCCAACGCCCCTCGCCCTCGGGCAATTGCGTCACATCCCCACCCCGCGCCGCCACAGCGCGGCGCAAAGCCGCCAGATGGGGCGCGCGGTTGAGCCAGAGCCGTGACGCCTTGCGCGGCAACGCCTCGATCCCGGTCATGGCGCGCAAGCGATCCTCGGGCCGCCCGGCATGTGCCTCATGCGGCAGCACCACCAGATCGACACCGGGCAGCGCACAGGCCAGATCGCCGATCACCTCGCGCCAATGGCGATTGACCGTCACCAAGCGGTCCAGATCATCGACCTCCGGCACACCATGACCACGCCCGACGCCATAGGCCAATGCCGAGGCCCACCAACTGTCTTGTCCCCGCACCGACAGGGCCACGCGGGTGATGCGCCCATCGAATGCATGCGCAAACCGCGCCATTCGGTCGCCTATGCCCGGATAGAGCCGGCCACGCCGCAGGTTGCGCCGCGCCGCGCCGATCATGTTCTCGTCGCTCACCAGCACGCGGTTCAGCCCCTGCGCCCGCGCCTCGGCCAGCCGCAGCGCGATGCGCCCACGTGCACGGTCCAGCTGCACGGTGGCGCTCATCGCTCCGGCTATCGGAATGACCCCGCTGAGCACCCCGTCGCGCGTCACCTCCGGCCCCCAATAGCCCAGCCCTCGTGCCGCCAGCGCCGCCGTGTTGGCCCGCATGTAATGCTGAAACGATGTCGAGGCGGTGCGATGCGCCCCCAGATGCAGGATGATCTCCATGTCAGGTCTGACCTTTCGAATCGCCGCAATCCGCGGCCGGAAACTCTTGCCTCCGATCCTGCGACCAATTCCTGACCATGCGCTTAACCCTGAAAAATTCACACGGCTGCGGCATTCGCCCTTCGCAAACGCCTCCAACCGGCCTATATCTGTGCCAGCAGGAGAGCCCATGAAACCCATCTTATCCCTTGTTTTAGCGGCATTTATTGCCACTACCAGTTTTGCGCAGGACAGCGGTACAGCCCCCGCATCCGCCTCGATCCTCACGGCAGATGCGGTCAATTTGAATGATTTCCTCTGGCTCAAAAGACCGCTCGTGATCTTTGCGGATACCCCCGCCGATCCGCGATATGTCGAACAGATGGGGTATATCACCGAGCGACTGGATGTGCTGACCTCGCTCGATGTGGTGGTGATCACCGATACGGATCCCAACGCCCGCTCGGATCTGCGCAAGACACTGCGCCCGCGCGGGTTTGGCCTTGTGCTCATCGGCAAGGATGGCGTCATATATCTGCGCAAGCCCGCGCCTTGGCATGTGCGCGAGATCATCCGCACCATCGACAAGCTGCCGATGCGCCAACAGGAACTGCGCGAGCGCCCCGGCGACAGCTGATCACCGCGCCCCATCAGCCCTCTCCCATCGCCACGATCAAGAGCCCGGTGCCGGGATCCATCAGCATCAGCGCGCCGGTCTCCGCCTCCCAGGCCAGAACCGCGCCTGGCTTGCCCAGCAGATGATGAAACACGCTCTCGCTCACCTCGCCCATACAGGCCCGCGCCTCAAGTCCAACCCGCCGCATGGCCATGCCGGTGGGTCTGTCGACATTGGCCATTGCGATCATCGCGGCATCGGGGGCCTGCCCCGGCGCGCCCCATGCCGCGCGCCCCCGCGCGCCCAGCACTCGCGCCATCTCAGGCGCAGAGCCTGCCACGGGCATCGCAGCCTTGATCCGCCCGTCGGCCACCCGGTAGAGACCCACGGCACAGTGCATCGCCGCCGTGAATTCCACAGTCTCGCCCAAGGCAAACCACGCCGCCAACCGCCCCCGCTGCGCCACCTCTGCGTCCCGCGCACAGGCGGACAGCCCTACCAGTCCCGCCAAGCCAAAACCAAGGCCCGTGCGCCCGACACGGCCACATCGCTTGCGAAAGCCGACCAGCCACCCTATATTCAACGGGCAGAGCATGGTGCCCTGCGCAGGTTCAATCGAGGACACGGAACCAATGGAAAAAGATCCTGACATTCCCTTCACTCCGATCCCTGTGACCGGGCGGACAGGTCCGCGTCCCGGCTATTGATCAGCAGGCGCTCCGCCGCAGATGCCCCATCGGCGGCATAGGCCTTGATCAGTTTGAGCGCGAATTGCCCAGTATCAAAGGCTTGGCGCCGCATCTCCAGATAATCTGAATACAGCAGAATGCGCCGGTCCTGAGACAGGCTTTGAAACCGATCTCCCCGCATGTCATCGGCAAGGTTCGCGATTCCCTTGACCAGACTGTAATAGGCCACAACTGCATCAATCGTCTGCCGGGGCAGAACATCAATCTGCGTGGTGATCGCATCGAAAATGTGATCGTGATGCTCTCGCGGAATGAACGGGATGTAATCCGGCTCACGCTGCATCCGGTCTATGGTCTGTCTTGCATAGTCTTGCGCCCTGCCGCTGTCCCACAACGCCGCCAGAGCATTGCCAATCTCGGCATAAATCGCCTTGTGGAAATCGCGCAGCCGCTCGGCCTTGGCCTTGGCCTTGCCCAACTCGTTAAAGATTGCCCCCGTAAGCCAGCCGCCCGCGATCACCAGCCCCGCGATCAAGGCCTGCATGATCGGCACGCTCACACCCAGCCAAGACGCCAAAAGCAGCAAGGGCGCCACCACCAACACCAACAGCGGCAAGGCAATCACAAACATGAATTGCCCGAACACCCGCCGCGCCACCGGCGCCTCCTCCATCACGAAGAAGGCGACCAGCAAAATGCCGGTGGCGCAAGCCCCCAGCAACAGCAGGTTATTCAGGGCAAGCTCGATCATCCCTTCACTCGAACTCCATGATCACATCATCTACCGCCAGACTGTCGCCCGGTCCGGCATGGACCTTAGTCACCACGCCCTTGCGTTCGGCGCGCAGGATGTTTTCCATCTTCATCGCCTCCACCGTGCAGAGCGCCTGCCCCTCCTGCACCTCGTCGCCCGGCGCGACATTGACCTTCACGATCAACCCCGGCATCGGGCAGAGCAGCAGCTTTGATGTATCAGGCGGCAGTTTCTCGGGCATTAACGCGGCCAATTCCGCCTGACGGGGCGTGCGCACATGCACCTTGAGATCAGCGCCCCGCGTGCGGATACGGAACCCGCCGCTGATCTTGCCGACCTTGAGCACCAGCGTCCGGCCATCCACATCAAGCCGCGCCAATTGATCCCCCGGCGTCCAGTCGCTCGTGACCCGCAGCGTATCGCCATCCTCAAAGCGGACAGTCGCCCCCTCACGGTCGGCGGCCACCACCACGCCAAAGCTCTTGCCCTGAAGGCTCACAACCCAGTCCTCGCCGACATGGCGTTCGTGATTGTCCATCCGTCCCGACACCCGCGTGCGCCGGATTTCCGCCACCCGGTGCATTGCCGCCGTGCTCGCGGCAATCGCGCGCAGCGCCTCTTCCGGCAGGGTCACGCCGGTAAAGCCTTCGGGATATTCCTCGGCAATGAACGCCGTGGTGATGTCACCACTGACAAAGCGCGGGTGATCCATCACCGCGCTCAGGAACGGCAGGTTATGGCCAATCCCCTCAACTTCAAAGCTGTCTAGCGCCACTCGCATCCCCTCAATTGCCTCGGCACGGGTATGCCCCCAGGTGCAGAGCTTGGCGATCATCGGATCGTAATACATGCTGATCTCGCCGCCCTCGAAGACGCCGGTATCATTGCGCACCACCGCGCCGTCAATCGCCAACTCCTCGGGCGGGCGATAGCGGCTCAGGCGACCGATGGACGGCAGGAACCCGCGATAGGGGTCCTCGGCATAGAGCCGACTCTCCATCGCCCAGCCCTTCAGCTTCACATCCGCCTGGCGGATGCTCAACGCCTCGCCATTGGCCACCCGGATCATCTGCTCGACCAGATCGACACCGGTGATCAACTCCGTCACCGGATGCTCCACCTGCAACCGCGTGTTCATTTCGAGGAAAAAGAAGTTCTTGTCGCCATCGACGATGAATTCGACCGTGCCGGCACTGGCATAGCCCACCGCCTGCGCCAGCGCCACGGCCTGCTCGCCCATCGCCTTGCGTGTCGCCTCATCCAGAAACGGGCTTGGCGCCTCTTCGATGACCTTTTGGTTCCGGCGCTGAATGCTGCATTCCCGCTCGCCCAGATAGATGCCGTTACCGTGGGTATCGCAGAGCACCTGAATCTCGATATGGCGCGGCTGCGTGACGAATTTCTCGATGAAAATCCGGTCATCCCCAAAGGAACTCGCCGCCTCGTTCTTGGAGCTTTGAAAGCCCTCGCGCGCCTCCTCGTCCGTCCAGGCGATCCGCATCCCCTTGCCGCCGCCCCCGGCAGAGGCCTTGATCATCACGGGATACCCGATCTGGTTCGAGATCGTCACCGCCTCTTCGGCATCGGCGATCAGGCCCATATAGCCGGGCACAGTGCTCACGCCCGCCTCCTGCGCGATCTTCTTCGAGGTGATCTTGTCCCCCATCGCCTCAATCGCCTTTACGGGAGGCCCGACAAAGGCCACACCCGCCGCCTCCAGCGCCTGTGCGAACTTGGGATTCTCGCTCAGAAACCCATAGCCGGGATGCACCGCTTCGGCGCCGGTGGCCTTGACCGCTGCCATCACCTTGTCGATGACGATATAGCTCTCGGACGCAGGGGCCGGTCCGATATGCACCGCCTCATCGGCCATGCGCACATGCAGCGCATTGCGATCCGCATCCGAATAGATCGCCACCGTGGCAATGCCCATCTTGCGCGCGGTCTTGATGACGCGACAGGCAATCTCGCCCCGGTTGGCGATCAATATCTTCTTGAACATCTTCCGTCCCTTCCTCACGTTACGCGGCAGCCCCTCAGGCGGCGCGCCGGATCTCTCTTGGCACAACAAAAAAACCACCGGCGCAGGGCGCGCCGATGGTTCGGTTTGAAATCTTGCGGCGGGCAGGCAAATCGCCTGCATCCGCCTTGTGGATCAGAGGGTCAGCACCGACCAGGATAGGCTTGGCAATAGACCACATTGCCCGCAGCGCCGACCGCAGCCCCTGTAAGAACGCTGCCCCCGACAGCCGCCCCTGTAAGAGCGCCGGCACCGCCCCCCAACAGCGCCTGTTCGGGAACCGTGTCACCGCAGGCCACAAGCGTGCCAAGGGCAAGGACGGCCAAAATGGGGGCAAGGCCCCGTCGGATCGGGTGTAATCGGATATTCTGCATGTGTGGCGTTCTCCTTTGGTGATGCATAGGATATCGCGGGCATAAAACGCTGCGGACAGGGCCGCGTCAAAGCGATTGCGCCGGTGGTCGCCCGCGTCGGCGAATGCCCGCCCACCCGCAAAAGGTGATGGCCCATCACCTGCGCACATAGAAAATGTGGGCGATCCATGCACGCCCGCATGGGATCGCCCACAAGGGGAAGGGCGGCGGGACCGACGCAAGGTCGCGACCTCTGGGGAAAGGACTCCCGCCACTTGCCTCACTGTGCCAGCAACGCGCCGATGCGCCAAGCACGAGCTGCGCCAGACACGCGCGTCGGCAGACCTTTGCCCGTTTGCACAACCTATAGGCAAAATGCCGCCCAAAGCGCCGCCAAAAACTGGGTCACCCCCGCCCATTCTCACTCGAACACCTCGGGAAAGGACGACCGCGCCACATCGAGATCAAGCACCAACAGTGCCTCATAACTCGTGGGATCAAAGGGCTCCTCGGCAGGCTTCACCTCGCGCCCCAATAACCAGCTCAACCTCCCGGCATCCAGATTGCCCCGCTCAAAGGGCTCTGAGCCAAAACATTCCCATATGGCGCGCAAGAATCCGACATCCGCCCGCTTGTCGGCGGGCCTGCGGTCGCGAAACCGCTCACGGGGAAGCAGAGGGGTGGCCCCTTTGGGATTGGCGCGCCGAATCGTGAATTGGAAATCCGTGCCCGGCAAACGACCGGGAAAACCGCGATGCTTCAGCATGTTACGCCCTCCGAATCACTGGGGCGTTGCGCGGAAAGTTTGGTGGACGGGACGGCCCAACCGGTCCGTCCCGTACCTAGCCCAATGGGCTTACTTGTACTTGCCGGTCGAAACGGGCTCTGTGGTGATCGGCTCGACCACAACAAACTCTTCTTCGGCCTGCTGGGCGCATGCTGCAACAAAGGCAACGAGGCCGATTGCGAGAATGCTCTTAACGCTCTTCGACATGTATATCTCCTGTCTCTCGTATCTTCATGAAAAGACGCGCAAGGACACCATGTCCCTGCCCGCCTTAGGGGCGAGGTAAAGGTCGCTTGGGTGCAACCTCGATGCAGCTTATCGGAATTTTTTGGATTTGAACATCTGTCTTCACCAATCCCGTGCGCCTGTGTCTCCAAAGCCTCAGTTGCTCCAAGGTCTTGATTTCGCGGTGCAACATTTTGCGTTTGCATTAGAACATCTCCCAGATGCAGGCTCCGTCCTGCGGCCTGTAGGCCTCAAAGACCTGAATGACTGTGGGGTCGAAAACCCCGAATTCCGACGGTCGGTCCGCCAGCGAAATCACAACCTGAGCGGGCGTTGGCCCAGTATTTGCCAATCGCGGCAGCGCGTAGCTCTCGCACAGCCAGATCAGATCGGCCAGCACCGTTTCCAATTCCGACTCGTCCTCGGACACGCCCTCGAATCCTTCCGCCACGAACCGGAACCGATAGGTGAGTCCCACACCGGGTCGATCCGTCAGCACTTCCTGTATCCGCGCCACAAGACCCGAGGGTAGCGGCAGCGCCTCCTCCTGCGCTGCCGCCCCTTGGGCGAGAGCCAGCCCGGCGCTCAGCGCCACAGCCCGTCCCACCCGTCCCATCATGCGCGCCTCATCCAGCGCGCGCGATTGTCCGCATCCTCCAACACAACCGCAATCAGGGCCTCGCATTTGACGCGATCGAACCGTCCCGCCACAGCCCCTCCGGCCCGCACCTGCATCGCGTCCGCCCGGCGCGTCACCTGCACCACCGGGGCGTAGCCGCGCAGCGATTGCAACGCCCGCCAGAGATCCTGTCGCACCAGATGCGCCAACCGCCGCCGCCCGATTGTGCCAGGCAAGAGGGTGTCCACCGCCAGATCAAAGCGCACAGGCACCCGCCGCGCCACGATGAGAGCGCCCTCCTCCTCGATCACATGCCAGCGGTCCCTGCCCATCCTGCCTCACTTGCGCATCACGGTTCTGCAAATACTCCGGGGGTTTGGGGGCAGGCCCCCAATCCTCACCCCTCACAGCGGAATATTATCGTGTTTTTTCCAAGGGTTGCTCAGCTTCTTGTTGCGCAAGCTCGCAAACGCCCGGCTCACCCGCATCCGCGTGCTACGCGGCTGGATCACCTCGTCGATGAATCCGCGTTCCGCCGCCACGAACGGATTGGCAAACCGCGCCTCGTAATCTTTGGTATGGGCCGCGATCTTGTCAAGCGACCCCAGATCGGCGCGGTGGATGATCTCTGTCGCCCCCTTGGCCCCCATCACCGCAATCTCCGCTGTGGGCCAGGCATAGTTGAAATCGCCGCGCAGATGCTTGGACGCCATCACGTCATAGGCCCCGCCATAGGCCTTGCGGGTGATCACCGTCACCTTGGGCACCGTCGCCTCGCCATAGGCAAAGAGCAGCTTCGCGCCGTGCTTGATAACGCCGCCATATTCCTGACCCGTGCCCGGCAGGAACCCCGGCACATCGACGAATGTGAGAATCGGGATCTCGAACGCGTCGCAGAACCGGACAAAGCGCGCCGCCTTGCGGCTGCTGTCGATGTCCAGACATCCCGCCAACACCATCGGCTGATTGGCGACAACACCGACGGTCTGCCCCTCCAACCGGATGAACCCGGTGATGATGTTCTTGGCGAACTCCGCCTGAATCTCGTAGAAATCCGCCTCATCCGCGACCTTGTGGATCAATTCCTTCATGTCATAGGGCGTGTTGGCATTGTCGGGGATCAGCGTATCAAGGCTTTGCTCCACTCGTCCCGGCTCGTCAAAGAAGGGACGCACCGGCGGCTTCTCGCGGTTGTTCAGCGGCAGGAAATCCACCAGCCGCCGCACCTCGGCCAGCGCCTCCACATCATTCTCGAACGCGCCATCGGCCACGCTTGATTTCTTGGTATGGGTCGATGCGCCCCCCAGTTCCTCGGCGGTGACAACCTCATTCGTTACCGTCTTGACCACATCCGGTCCGGTCACGAACATATAAGAACTGTCGCGCACCATGAAAATGAAATCTGTCATCGCGGGGCTATAGACCGCCCCCCCGGCGCACGGCCCCATGATGAGGCTGATCTGCGGAATGACCCCGCTCGCCATGATATTGCGCTGAAACACCTCGGCATAGCCGGCAAGACTGGCCACACCCTCCTGAATGCGCGCGCCACCCGAATCGTTGATGCCGATGACCGGCGCACCATTCTGCATCGCCATATCCATGATCTTGCAGATCTTCTCGGCATGCGTTTCCGACAGAGACCCGCCGAACACGGTGAAATCCTGCGAAAAGACATAGACCATGCGGCCATTAATCGTGCCCCAACCGGTGACGACGCCATCGCCATAGGGCCGCTCTTTCTCCATCTCGAAATCGGTGCAGCGATGCGCCTTGAACATGTCGAACTCTTCAAAGCTGCCCTCGTCGAGCAACAATTCGACCCGCTCGCGGGCCGTCAGCTTGCCCTTGGCATGCTGAGCCTCGATCCGGCGTTCGCCACCGCCCTTTCGTGCTTCGGCGCGGCGGTTCTCCAATTCCTGAAGGATGTCTTTCATGGCACTCCCCTTGCGATGTTGCGCGCAGCATAGGGATTACAGCCGCGCGGACAAAGGAAAATCGGGCAAATTTGCAAATGTTCGCAAAACACATTCAGCAAATATGTAAACTTGCAAATAATGGCTCACGCGGCATGGACTTCACCGGATGCCACTCCTAGCCATAAGCGATGACCACCGCTCAGCCCCCCCGGTATCTGAACCGCACCACCCCACCGCATATTTCAACGCTGATCCTGCTTGCGGGACTATCGGCGCTTGCGATGAACATCTTTCTTCCCAGCCTGCCGGGAATGACCGCGTATTTCAACACCGAATACCGGTTGATCCAACTGTCGGTGGCGCTCTACCTCGGGGTCAATGCCGGGCTGCAACTTCTGATGGGTCCAATCTCGGATCGATGGGGGCGGCGTCCGGTGATTCTCTGGGGGCTTGGCCTCTTCCTCGTTGCCACTCTGGGGTGCATCTTTGCGCCCAACGTCACCGTGTTTCTCACCTTTCGCATGGTGCAAGCCAGCGTCGTGGTTGCTATGGTTCTCAGCCGTGCCATCGTGCGCGATATGGTCCCGCAGGATCGCGCCGCCTCGATGATCGGCTATGTGACCATGGGCATGGCGGTGGTTCCGATGATCGGTCCGGCCTTTGGTGGGCTGTTGGACGAGGCCTTTGGCTGGCAGGCGAATTTCTGGGCGCTCTTTCTTCTCGGCGCGGCGCTCTTTGGGGTCTGTTGGCGTGATCTCGGCGAAACTGCGCCGCTGTCGGGCCGCACCCTGATGCAGCAGTTCCGCGACTATCCTGCCCTTCTGACCTCTCGCCGTTTCTGGGGCTATGCACTGGCGGCGGGGCTGTCGTCCGGTGCATTCTTTGCCTATCTGGGGGGTGCACCCTTTGTGGGAGACAAGGTGTTTGGCCTGCCGCCCTCGACCCTTGGCATCCTCTTTGGTGCTCCGGCGATTGGCTATTTCCTTGGCAATTTCGCGTCGGGACGGTTCTCGACGCGCGTCGGCGTCAACCGCATGGTGCTCTGGGGCACACTCTTCAACGCGAGTGGTATCGCCCTCAACCTCTTTCTTTTCTATCTCGGGTTTGGCACGGCCTTCACTTTCTTTGGGCTGATGATGTTCATGGGCTTGGGCAATGGCATGGTGATCCCGAATGCGACCGCGGGCGCCCTCTCGATCCGCCCCGATCTCGCAGGCACCGCCAGTGGCCTGTCGGGCGCGCTGATGATCGGCATCGGCGCAGGGCTCTCGGCCTTGGCGGGAATGCTGCTCACCCCCGGAAGTGGGGTCTTTGCGCTTCTGTGGATCATGCTCACAACAGCACTGGCCGCCATCGTCACCATCCTCGCTGTGATCCGGCGCGAACGCAGGCTGGGCCTGGCAGGCTAGGATGCACGACGGACTCCGCCTTTTGCCCAAGAGCCAAGTCTTTCAACCTTAATCACAAATTCTTCATCGCCTCTGGTCCCCGTCGGATCAGGCCCCCACCTGAGACCTGTGCAACCAATAGGAGGTCACCATGTTAAACCGGAACACCCAGCCGCTCGAACCCTTCGCGCCTCTTCATCATCCCCCCGTCCTCGTTTTCTTCACCGATTGGGCAGCGATCTGACCCAAACACGCGACCCTATCGCCACAGTCTGGCTCGGAACGTAAGCATCAACCGCTTTTGATTTTTTCAATCGCGAACGCAGGCATTATATCTGAGTCGACATTTCAGGAGGTTCCGATGATTCATCGCCGCACATTCATGTCCACCGGCCTTGCCACCCTCGGCACGGCAACCCTAGCCCCGAATTTTGCCGGTGCCTTTGAGCTCAACCCGAAATTCGCCCCTCAAGAGGTGTCCTTCGATCCCGTCTATCAACCCGGTCAACTGATCGTGCTGCCGCGCGCGCATTTTCTCTATTTCGTCACCGCGCCGGGCCGGGCTCGCCGTTACGGCGTCGGCGTCGGCAAGGCAGGCTTGGAATTTACCGGCACCGCCACAATCTCTGTCAAAAAGGAATGGCCAACTTGGCGCCCCACGGACGAGATGATCGAACGTGACCCCCGCACTTATGGCCGCTTCAAGGACAATGACTATGTCCAGCCCGGCGGCTCTGACAATCCGCTTGGCTCGCGCGCCCTCTATCTCTTCCAGAATGGTCGCGATACCTATTACCGGATTCACGGAACCACTCAGCCCTCCTCGATCGGGCAATCGGTTTCGAACGGCTGCATCCGGATGATCAACGAGCACGTTCAGGATCTCTACGCGCGTGTGCCGATCGGGACGGTCGTCACCGTTCTCTGACCGGGTCTCTGACCGGGGCGCGGTCGCTCCCCCGGCAGGGATCGCGTGAACGTACGGTCTGACCGCACAAGCGTACGGGGGTCAGATGCGGGGGTCTTGCTTTTCATTTTGGAACTGGCCATATTTCTCGCTGCGACGTTACCGCTATCGACCATCTGTCCTTTACGGCTCAGTCACTCGATCTTGCACGACTTTGCCGGGCTGCCGCACTCCCGCGGGCAGCAAAAACAAAAGGATATCAGTACGATGGCTACTGGCACCGTAAAATGGTTCAACGCCACCAAGGGCTATGGCTTCATTGCGCCCGATGGCGGTGGCAAGGACATTTTCGTTCACATTTCCGCCGTTGAGCGCGCAGGCCTGACCGGCCTGGCCGACGACCAGAAAGTGACTTTCGACATCGAATCCGGCCGCGACGGACGTGAATCAGCGTCGAATATCTCCCTCGCCTGAACGAGAGACGAAGCGATAAATCGCCTGGAATCAAAGACTTATCGCGCCTTAATGTGGCGCGATAAGAGATCGGGCGCAAATACTCCCGAACCTTGCCTTTCCCCTTGAAACCGCCCGCTCGAACGATGACATAGGGCCTGTATCAGGAGGCGAACAATGGCGCTCCCCGTTAGGGAACAGATGAAGTACTGGGGCGCGGCGGCCGTCGTAGCCTTTGTTTTGCTTTGGTTTTTGGGTGATGTGATCCTGCCGTTCGTGCTTGGCGGCGCAATCGCTTATTTCCTTGATCCGGTTGCCGACCGACTGGAACGTCTGGGTCTCAGTCGCGTCACGTCGGTAGGCGTGATCACGCTTCTGGCCATCCTGGCCTTTGTTATCATTGCACTTTTGGTGGTTCCCTCTTTGGTCAATCAGGCCGTTGCCTTGTTCAACATAGCACCGGAACTTGCCAATGATCTCCATCGCTTTCTCAGCACGCATTTTCCCTCTCTTTTCGAGGCGGATTCGGCCCTGAACAAGACGCTGCTGTCCTTGGGAGAGACCATCCGTGAACGCGGCGGCCAATTACTCGAGACAGTGCTCAGCTCCGCCGCGTCAATGGTTAACATATTGATACTACTGGTCATTGTTCCCGTCGTTTCAGTCTACCTTCTCTACGATTGGGACAATATGGTCTCTGAAATCGACCGCCTCCTGCCACGCGACCACGCCCCCGTCATCCGCCGCCTCGCCCGCCAGATCGACAAAACGCTGGCCAGCTTCATCCGAGGCATGGGCACGGTCTGCCTGATCCTTGGCACCTATTATGCGGTCGCCCTGATGCTGGTCGGCTTGCAATTCGGCCTCGTGGTGGGCGCCATCGCCGGACTCATTACCTTCATCCCCTATGTCGGTTCCATCGTAGGCGGCGTGCTCGCCGTCGGACTTGCCCTCTTTCAGTTCTGGGGTGATTGGGTCAGCGTCGGCCTCGTGGCCGCAGTCTTTGTTTCGGGACAAATCATTGAAGGCAATTTTCTGACTCCCAAGCTGGTTGGCTCCTCAGTGGGCCTTCATCCAGTCTGGCTCATTTTCGCACTCTCTGCATTCGGTGCACTTTTCGGCTTTGTCGGTATGCTGGTCGCGGTGCCCGTAGCCGCAGCGCTTGGGGTTATAGCCCGCTTTGCGGTCGACCAATACCGCGACAGCCGGCTTTATCGCGGCATCGAAAGCGTTGATCGCGAATGACGCCCCACCAACTCAGCTTTGATTTGCCAGTGCGGCCTGCACTGGGGAGAGAGGATTTTTTCGTCTCACCGGCCAATGCCGAAGCAGTGGCCATGATCGAATCCTGGGAGACATGGCCCGCACGCAAGTTGATCCTCGCGGGACCCATCGGTTCCGGGAAAACCCATCTCGCACATGTTTGGGCGGCTCTTTCCGGCGCCCGCATCATTGCTGCCACTGATCTCGCCGATGCTGATATTCCCGCTCTTGCGCTCAGTCCTATCGCGATTGAAGACGCTGACCAGACAGCAGGCAACCGCGCTGCAGAAGAGGCACTCTTTCATCTGCACAATCTTAGCCTCGCGGAAGGCCATACGATCCTTCTCACGGCAGAGCGGCCTCCGCACGTCTGGCCACTCAGCCTGCCCGACCTGATGAGCCGCATGCAGGGAACGCTTGTGACCCAATTGCGCGCACCCGATGACGCTTTGCTCGCCGCTGTGTTGACCAAACTCTTTGCTGACCGCCAGATTGCCCCCAGCCCGGACACTGTCCCCTATCTCTCACGCCGCATCGACCGCTCCTTTGCCGCAGTGCGAGAGGTGGTAGAGACCCTCGATGCAGCAGCCCTCTCAGAACGCCGCGCCATCACCCGTGCATTCGCTGCGCAAGTGCTGGACAAAATGGTGTAATAGCGCCACGCTGCGTCACCAATCCGTTACATATCAGCGCGATAAGCCCCTCATGACCCAATCAGATTTCCTGAAACACCCCGCGCCCGAAGCTGTCGAACTGCCTGATCTGGACCTCAGCGGACCGGCGCGGTTCTATAACCGTGAACTCAGCTGGCTTGGCTTTAACTGGCGTGTGCTGGAAGAGGCGCAGAATCCACGCGTGCCGCTCCTTGAGCGGTTGCGCTTTCTGTCGATTTCCGCGACGAATCTGGACGAGTTCTACAATGTGCGCGTCGCGGGCCTGAGAGAGCTGGCGCAAGCGGGCAACACCACCCCCGCTGCCGATGGATTGACCCCTGCCGAACAGCTTGTCCTTATCAACGAGAACGCGCGCAAGCTCTTGGACTCGCAACAAAAAACCTATGACAGCCTGCGCCGAGAGATGGAGGCCGAGAACATCTCTATTCTCGAACACACCTCACTCGGCGAAGACGACAAAACTTATCTTGCGGATGTCTTTCTGAACAAGGCTTTTCCAGTGCTCTCGCCGCTGGCCATCGACCCGGCGCATCCTTTTCCGTTCATCCCCAATCTGGGCTATAGTCTCGCCCTGCATCTTGAGCGCAAGGCGGACAAACGCCCGCTTCAGGCGCTCTTGCCGATCCCGCAACAGATCGCACGATTCATCCCGCTGCCCGCGCCCGAGGGCACCTATCGCTTCCTGCCGCTGGAAGAGTTGCTCTTGTTGCATCTGCACAGCCTCTTTCCGGGCTATCGGTACAAGAGCCATTGTGCCTTTCGTGTGCTTCGCGACAGCGATTTGGAGGTCGAGGAAGAGGCCGAAGACCTCGTGCGCGAATTCGAGGTGGCGCTGAAACGCCGACGCCGCGGCGAGGTGGTGAGGATGAAGATCTCGGCCAATGCGCCAGAGGATCTGCGCCGCGTGATCATGCAGGAACTGCATGTCATCCCCGAAGAGGTGGTCGAAGTCGAGGGCATGATTGGTCTGGCCGATCTCAAGGAACTGGTGCTGGATGCCCGGCCTGACCTGCTCTGGCCGCCCTTTACTCCGCGCGTGCCGGAACGGGTACAGGACCATGGTGGAGATATGTTCGCGGCGATCCGGCAAAAGGACATGCTGCTGCATCACCCCTATGAGACCTTTGACATGGTGGTGCGATTTCTAACGCAGGCCGCGCACGATCCCGATGTGGTGGCGATCAAACAAACGCTCTATCGCACCTCACGCAATTCTCCCATCGTCGAGGCGCTCTGCGAGGCGGCGGAGGATGGCAAATCCGTCACCGCCCTTGTTGAACTCAAGGCGCGGTTCGACGAAGCGGCCAATATCCGGCAATCTCGGCGCTTGGAACGGGCGGGCGCGCATGTGGTTTATGGTTTCATCGACCTCAAGACACATGCCAAAATTTCGACCGTAGTGCGTCGCGAGGGTGACAATTTGGTCACGTATACGCATTATGGCACGGGCAATTACCACCCGATCACTGCCCGGATTTACACGGATCTCAGCTTTTTTACCTGCAATACGCAGCTTGGGCGCGATGCCACAAAGGTGTTCAATTATCTCTCTGGCTATGCGGAACCTGAGGGGCTGGAGAATCTTTCAATCTCGCCCAAGTCGCTTAAACCGCGCCTGCTTGAACTGATTGGTCTCGAGGCAGAGCATGCGCGTGCCGGCAAACCTGCGGCGATATGGGCCAAGATGAACTCGCTGATCGAGCCCGACATTATCGACGCCCTCTATGCGGCGTCAGAGGCAGGCGTGAAGATCGACCTCGTGGTGCGCGGCATCTGCGGATTGCGTCCAGGAATCAAGGGCCTATCCAGCAATATCCGGGTGAAATCCATTGTTGGACGTTTTCTCGAGCATTCCCGGATCGTCTGTTTCGGCAACGGGTTCGGTCTGCCATCAAAAAGGGCGCGGGTGTTCATTTCCTCGGCCGACTGGATGGGCCGAAATCTGAACCGCCGAGTCGAGACCCTCGTCGAAATCGAGAACCAGACCGTAAAGGCACAGATCGTCAGTCAGGTCATGGCCGCCAACATGGCCGATGTGGCGCAGAGTTGGGTCATGGCGCCCGATGGCAGCTTTACCCGTACGCCCGTCCCCGAGGGAGCATTTGCCTTCAACTGCCATCGCTTCTTCATGGAATACCCGTCGCTTTCTGGTCGCGGCTCGGCAGGCGCATCGGATGTGCCTAAATTGACCCATACGGATGATTGACCCACGCGCGCCCGTGTCGCATAGAGGGGGCGCGTAAGACTGGGACGGATATGGACGGCACCAACGATCCAACAGAACCCGACGGCGGCCCATTCGGCCGTCCTCTGTTCGATAGCCCCACCGCGCGTGCGCTCAGCCGCGTGGGTGTGGTTGATGTGGGCTCGAACTCCGTGCGCCTTGTGGTCTTTGACGGCGCTGCGCGCAGCCCCGCATATTTTTACAACGAAAAGATTATGTGCGGCCTCGGTGCGGGCATGTCGGAAAGTGGCCGACTGAATCCGACCGGGCGCAAACGCGCTCTGGAGGCCCTGAAGCGGTTTCAGATGTTGGCCGACGGCATGGACACCGGCCCACTTGTGGCCGTGGCCACGGCCGCCGTGCGCGAAGCCAGTGATGGTGCAGATTTCTGCGCCGAGGTTGAACGCGAAACCGGTCTCAAGCTCTGGGTCATCGACGGTCGAGAAGAAGCGCGCCTCTCGGCGCAAGGCGTTCTCTTGGGTTGGCCAGGATCTTATGGGCTTGTCTGTGATATTGGCGGTTCATCAATGGAACTGGCCGAGATCAATGGCGGCAAGGTCGGCGCGCGGGTGTCCTCGCCTCTTGGTCCGCTGAAACTTCGCGATCTCAAGGGCGGCAAGAAGGCGCGCAAGGCCTATATCCGTCAGACCTTGACTGCGATGCGCGACGAACTTGGTGAACAAAAGAACCGCCTCTTTCTGGTCGGCGGCTCTTGGCGGGCGATCGCCCGAATTGACATGGCGCGACGCAATTATCCGCTACATGTCCTGCACGAATACCGCATGAGCCCTGCCGATGTACGTGCGACGATCAAATACATCGAAAAGCAGGATGCCGAAACACTCCGGCTGCAATCAGGCGTGTCGATGGCCCGGATAGACCTTGTCCCGCAAGCGGTTGAGGTTCTGGGCGAGTTGATCAAAACCTTCAAACCCCGAGACATCGCCGTGTCCAGCTATGGCATCCGCGAAGGCCTGCTGTATGAGCAAATGCCTCAAATGCTGCGCGACCGTGATCCATTGATAGAGGCCTGCCGTTTTGCCGAGCAGAAGGATGCGCGTCTGCCCGGATTTGGCAAAGTCATCTATCATTTCATTCTTCCGCTCTTTAAATCCGCCAAGCCAGAGCGCCGCCGCCTGATGCGCGCTGCATGCCTCTTGCATGACGTCAGTTGGCGTGCCCATCCGGATTACCGCGCCGAAGTCTGTTTCGATAATGCCACCCGTGCCAATCTGGGCGGCCTCAAGCATTCAGAGCGGGTCTATCTGGGCCTCGCCCTGTTGCACCGCTATTCAAACAAGCGCGAGAACAGTCGATTTGCAGATCTTGATGGGCTGATTTCGGATAAGGATCGCCACGAGGCAGAGGTTCTGGGCAAGGCGATGCGTTTTGCCGCAATGCTCTGGCTCAAACGCAATGCCCACTTGGGCGAATTGCGCTGGTTTCCTCAGAAAAAGGTGCTTGAACTGCGCCTGTCGGCAGAGGCCGCCCCGCTCTTTGGCGAGGTGGCTCAGTCGCGCTTTGCGTCGTTGGCCACAGCGTTATCAGCCCGCGTCGTGATCAAGACCCCGAAGTGACAGGGAATTGAGCAGACCAAACCAGCTCAGAGTTCGATTTCACCTTCTGGCAGAGGGGCATCTTTCATCTCTTGCGGAGTCTTGCGGCGCAGGATGATGTCCCCATTGGGTAGAACCTCGGGGGCATGATAGGCGCTCAAATCGCCGACCTCGTCCATCAGGTCGCGCAGCGCTGGCCCCATTTCCTCGACAAACTGACGCAAGGCGGGCTCCATCTCTTGCGCCCTATCGCGCAACCCCTCAAGAGCAGGCCCCATCTCTCGCTGGAGACCCTCGAAAAACAGTCGCGCGCCTTCTTCAATCAGAGAGCGCCCCTCATCTTCGGCCTCTTGAGCGGCCACAGGGGCCGCGCTGAGCGCTGCAATCAGAAAGACAGTGCGGATCAGGCGAGATGGTTTCATTTCACTTATATAGGCAGGTCGGAGGAGGATTTTAAGATCAAAACTCAACATCCAGTGTGACGGGAAAATGGTCTGATGCCGCCAGAAGCGCCTCGCGGAGATCACGATTGTCCCAGCACCCCGGATCGTCGAACGGATGCCAGATCCGCCAGACAGGTCGGCGTGCCATCAGATCCGGTGAGATCAGGATATAATCCAGCAGGGCCTGCATGTAGCGCTTTTTATCGCGGATGTAGAACCGCGCTGTGGTGTGAATAGCCCCGATCCGCTGGGTTAATGCTCCATGCGCATGCGGATCAAAGAGTGTCAGAGCGGTGTCTTGCCCTTCGCCCGTGATAATCTCGAGGGACGAGCGGCCAAAAAGGTGCTCGTATTCATCAAGTCCGGGTCCGTCATTGAGATCCCCCAACACGATCAACGCATCCCCCACCTCCAGATGCGCCGCGATCCTCTGTCGCAACCATACCGCCTGCGCCAATTGCTTTCGCCGATTGGCAATAGCGATGCGCAGGGTCTCATCGCGGCCTTTGGCCCCATGCGGCGCCTTGGATTTCAGATGCGCTCCGATCAAGCGCAGCACCCTGCCCGATTTGGTGGTCAGTTCCACCTCGAGCGGCGGTTTGGAAAACTGGACCCGGTCGGCGTGGTCGTCGATATCGAGATCTATTCTGAATACACCGTCAAATCGCGGCGCCCCTGCCCCGCCGGGCATTGGGTCGCCCTGCGGATCATGCCGCGCGGTCAGGACATCCGGATCGTAGAGCAGCGCCAATTCCTGTTGCGTGTCATTGGCAAAGCCGATTACCGCCCGACGTGCTCTCAAGCCTACGAGCAAAGCGAAATTCTCAAGTGCCGTCACCGTGCTGCGCCGCCCGTTTTGATCTGGGGCCTCAACGACAAGAACAGCATCAGCATCAAGAGCGGAAAAGACAATTCC
Organism: Roseovarius sp. MBR-51; assembly: GCF_053628575.1. Lineage (NCBI taxonomy): Bacteria > Pseudomonadati > Pseudomonadota > Alphaproteobacteria > Rhodobacterales > Roseobacteraceae > Roseovarius > Roseovarius sp. MBR-51. The sequence continues at coordinate 360,211 of NZ_JBRJGQ010000002.1, read as the reverse complement.
AAGGGCAGTCAGTTGATCCCCGCGAGTCACCTTGTATCGCGCCGACCATTCGGCATCGTCCAATGGACGCCCTAAATCATCAAAAAGCGCATTGAACCATTCGACGTTATAAGTGGCGATCCGCACTGATACGCGCCTCGCTGATTTCGTCCCACGCGCGATTGATATCGACCAGACGTCTCTCGGCGAGCTTGATCGCTTCGGGGGGCACACCACGCGCCTGCATCCTATCGGGATGTGTCTCGCGCACCAACTGATGCCAGACCTTGCGCACCTCGTCGATCGGCGTATCCACAGTGACTCCCAGCACAGACCAAGGATCGGGTGCGGCATTGGGAACAAACCGCGATCTCAGCGCCCGAAAAGACTGCGGCTTTAGCTCGAAAATCTCTGCCACGCGCTCCAGAAAGGTGTCTTCATTCGGATGATACACCCCATCCGCCATCGCGATGTGAAACAACCCCTCCATGAGGTCACAGAGCGTACCGGGCTGACCGTCGAACATCCGCGCAATGCGTCGAGCATACTCCTCAAACCCTGCCACATCTTGCCGCGCTAGGTTGAATACGCGGGCGGCATTGGCTTCTTCGGCCTCGGCAATCTGGAAGACTTCGCGAAACGCCGTCACCTCTTCACGCGTCACCAGACCATCCGCCTTGGCCATTTTCGCCGAGAGCGCGATAACTGCTATGGTAAAGGCAACACTGCGCTCGGGTGGGCTACGCAGACGGTCGAAAACGGCACTGAGCCCCTCGCCGCTGGCAAGGGCCGACAAGGCTTCGGAGATACGCACCCAGATCGACATGCCAAGTACCTTAGACCCAATCAAGAGCACTGTCAGTGCAAACCGTCACAGGGTTTTCTGTAATAGCACCAAATCCAACCAACGCCCGAATTTTCGCCCCACTTCAGGCATTCGCGCCACCTCAGAGTAGCCGATGGCCCGATGAAAGGCGATGGCCGCTGCATTTTCGCCACTCACACCCGCAACGAGCACATGCAGGTCCGCCGTGCGTGCCACATCCTCTAGTCGCGTCATCAATGCCCGGCCCAACCCGCGTCCCCGTGCGGCTTGGGCTAAAATCACTGTATGCTCCGCTGTACGCGCATAGCCCGGACCCGAGCGAAACCCGCCGTAGCTGGCAAACCCCAGAACCACGCCCTGTTCTTCAATCACCTGAAAGGCCACACCACGTGCGGCCATATCTGCACCGAGGGAGTCAGCCGTCTTTTCCACTGTCGTGAAGGTAACAGAAGTTTCTCGGATGAGCGGATTCCAGAACGCGAGGATCGGCCCGATATCACGCTGTTCCGCTTGTCTGACGATCATTGCAGCACTCTTAGACCATGCGGCGTGGCAATCTCTGCACGCAATTCCGCAGTCCCCGTTTCAAAAACCACTCTGTTGTCGCTTAGTTCGGGCCCAAGCACCGCTTGCAACGTCTTGGCATTTGGATGCGAGACTACCAACCGCAAGAGTCGCGCCCCGGATGGCGTCAATAGCGTCGCTGGATGCGCCGACCCGTGCCACTCGATCAGTGCCGGAAAAAGATTGTTCATCGGTAAAATTCCATTCTGCGGCACCGCCATCCGCCACTTCAGATCCCCACGCGACAGCGCCACTGGCTGTCCGGCCTGCGGATGCCGGATCAGCGTCGCCTCCAGATCGTTCACTCCACAAATCCAATTGTGCAGGCACGGTGGACCGGAAAACCGATCCAGATCGAACCAACGGGGATATCGCGGCGCGGGGGCCTCTGGATCAATCGCAATCACTTCAAGATAAAGGCCATCTGCCAACCCCAAGAGCAAGTTATGCGTGCCAAAATGGGCATGCTTGCCACCGGCTTGAAGACGCAAACCAAGCGCGTCCTCGACATGCGCGCGCCCCGCCTCAAGGCTCTCTGCTGCCACTGCCAGATGATCAATCCGCAGAACCGCGCCGCCCATGGTCAAAGACGCGCCAGAACTTGGGCCATGAAATCCTCACCGCGCTTTTCGAAGTTGTCGTATTGGTCGAAACTTGCCGCCGCCGGGGCCAATAGCACCACGTCACCGGATTCCGCATCGCTCATTGCACTGGCCACGGCCTTCGCCATGGTGGTGCAGACTTCTGAGTCAACCATTCCAAGAGCACGCGCGAATCCCGCTGCCTCACGCCCAATCACATAGGCCTTTCGCACATGCGCAAGCCCCGGTGCCAAGCCAGCAAGGCCGCCGTCCTTTTCCAACCCACCACAAATCCAGCGGATATTCTCAAACGCCTGCAAAGCCTTGAGTGCGCTATCGACATTCGTTGCCTTGCTGTCGTTGACAAAAATGATGCCATCTTTCTCCGCCACCCGCTGACTGCGATGCGGCAAACCCGCATAGCTGTGCAACCCTGCCTCAATCACGCGCGGGGCCAGCCCAAGTGTCCGGCATGCGGCATAGGCGGCGCAGGCGTTCTGATGATTGTGCGATCCGGGCAAACCCTTCACGCCGCGCAGATCAATAGACCCGACCTGCCGCCCGTGACGGTATTCGCTAAGAAATCCCTTGCGGGCAAAGACAGACCAGCCAGAACCCGTTAGTTTATGGTCAACAGAAATCCGGATCACCCGATCATCATTCGGCCCTTCCGCCATCTGCCCGGCAAGATACTGGCCTTCGGGCTCATCCACGCCGATCACGGCCCGGTCCGGCCCGCCTTCGGCAAAGAGCCTGCGCTTGGCCGCGAAATAGCCCCCAAGACCCGCGTGCCGATCCAGATGATCTGGGGAGAAATTGGTGAACACGGCCACATCAGGCGTCAAGGCCCGCGCCAGATCAGTTTGGTAGCTGCTGAGTTCCAGAACGACGACGCCCCCCTCTTCAGGCGGGTCGATATCCAGCACGCCACGCCCGATATTACCGGCGAGTTGGGCCGTTCGCCCTGCCTCGGCAAGTACATGGTGAATGAGCGCCGATGTCGTGGATTTGCCATTGCTGCCTGTGACGGCGATCACCTTGGGCGTCACGTCAAACCCGTCCCAGTCGTCAGTTGCCAGAGATCGGAAAAACAGACCGATGTCATTGTCCACTGGCACACCTGCCGCCTGCGCCGCCACGATCACCCGATTGGGTGCCGGATAGAGATGGGGAATGCCGGGGCTGACAATCAAGGACGCCACCCTGTCCAACGCGCCCGCCCTCGACAGATCAACGATGGCAAACCCCTCAGCCTCAGCGGCCACGCGCGCGGTCTCTGTGTCGTCCCATGCGAGCACCTCTGCACCGCCAGCACGCAATGCCCGTGCCGCCGAAAGGCCCGTGCGCCCCAACCCAAGCACCGCTACCTTTGCCTCGGAATATCCTATGACCGGTATCATCCTGCCCCCATTCAGCCAAATCTGGCCAGCCTTTGCGTATTTGCGCCGGGACTGGGTCAAGATGCAAGCGTCAGCGCCTAGTCTGGTTCAACCTCCTAGACGTGGAAGACGCCTTAGACGGTTCCCACCGCGCACAGCATCTAGCAACTCCAAGAAATTGGGATAGTGGGAGCATCAAAACGCTGCTCACTTGCGCTGTAGCCACATAGCAATAGCGGAGTTTTGTAATCTAAAATCTGACTTCGAGATCGCGTCTGAAAAAGCGGCGCTCACAGCGCCACCAGTGCTAACCACCTTGACCCGGAGTAGGGAACTCGAAGCTCTTTGCCAGCCACCTCGTTTGGATGCTCTCGCACCCAAAATATCCATGCCAAGCGACGGGATTTCGGATCTATCAGAGCTGACGTCAATCAGGGTGCTCTGTTTCAGGCACTGGCACGCGTCACGGCTATCTCCGCTTCTGCTGCGATCACCAGATCATCCAGCCCTTTCCCACCGGTCGCAACATAGGCATGGAGTTGCTCCAGCATGCGCGGCTCCCAATAATCCGTCAAATGCGCGGCGACACGCGCGGAGCGGTCGCTGCCGGGTTGGGTTTTGAAGAATGTGGCGATCTGGTTGGCCATATGGACCATCTTCTCAGGCGACATGAGGAACCTCGGTGTTGATGCGATGGGGATGAGAATAGAGATCAAAACCGCCGCCGCGCGCAAAGGCGGCGATTGAAAGGCCGGAGCTTTCCGCCAGCCTTAGCGCATGGGCGGTGGGCGCAGAAACTGCAATCAGAATGCTGCAGCCTGCCATCGCGCATTTCTGTACCAGTTCGACCGAGAGACGGCTGGTCATCACGATAGCCCCGCTCGCAGGGTCGATACCGTCACGCCACAGCGCGCCGATGAGTTTGTCGAGCGCATTGTGACGCCCCACATCCTCGCGCGCCAAGACCAGACCCTCGCCCGGACGGATGAATCCAGCCGCATGGGTGGCGCGGGTCAGATGATGGAGCGGTTGATGCGCGCTGAGCGCCTCAGTGGCGCGGGCAACCTCGTGCTGCGAGAAAATCGGACCGTGCTGTCTCACATGAGGCACCGACCGGATCGCCTGTTCCAGACTGTCGATGCCGCAAAGTCCACAGCCCACTGGTCCCGCCATGAAGCGTCGCCGAGTCGCGAGCGCCTCTTGCCGGTCGCCGCGCAGCCAGAACCGCGCCTCGATCCCCTGGCCGTGTTCGGCGATCTCGAAGCCCTCGATCTGCGCCAGATCGTTCACAATCCCCTCGGTCAGAGCGAATCCATGTGCGAAATCAGCGACATCCGAGGGCGAGGCCATCATCACCGCCTGCGTCGTGCCATCAAAGACAAAGGCCACCGGGACCTCTTCGGGCAGGGAGCGGGTGACGCAGCGCGCCCCCTCTTGCTGCACCGAGAGGCCCGGCCGGCTCTGGGTGGGAGAAAAGCCCATCGCCATCACTCTGCCGCGGGCAGGATGCGCCGCGCCTGGGCGGCCTGCGCGGCATAATCCTCTTGCCAATCACTTGGCCCGTTCGACAGGCTGATCTGCACCGCTGTCACCTTGTATTCCGGGCAATTCGTCGCCCAATCGGAATAATCGGTCGTGATCACATTGGCCTGAGTGTCCGGGTGGTGGAAGGTGGTGTAGACGACACCGGGACTGACACGGTCCGTGAGCTTGGCGCGCAGCGTCGTTTCTCCCGCACGGCTGGCAAGCCGCACCCAATCGCCCTCTTTCAACCCGCGCACCTCGGCATCGTGCGGGTGGATTTCCAGCAGATCCTCTTCATGCCAGATGACATTGTTTGTGCGTCTCGTTTGCGCGCCGACGTTATACTGGCTGAGAATGCGCCCCGTGGTCAGCAGGAGCGGGAAGCGCGGGCCGGTTTTTTCATCCGTTGCCACATATTCGGTAACAATGAACCGCCCCTTGCCGCGCATGAAACCGTCGACATGCATCAGCGGCGTGCCCTCGGGATGCGCCTCGTTGCACGGCCATTGCACGCTGCCTTTCTCCTCGAGCAGGGCGTAATCCACCCCGGCAAAGGAGGGCGTTGTGGCCGCGATCTCTTCCATGATTCGGGCCGGGTGGCTGTAGTGCCACGCCGCCCCCATGGCATTGGCGAGCATCTGGGTGATCTCCCAGTCGGCATAGCCATTGAGGGGCGGGATCACCTTGCGCACGCGGTTGATGCGGCGCTCGGCATTGGTAAACGTCCCGTCCTTTTCCAGAAAGGTCGAGCCGGGCAGGAACACATGCGCGTAATTGGCGGTCTCGTTGAGAAAGAGGTCATGCACGATGACACAGTCCATCGCCGCCAGACCCGCGGCCACATGTTTGGTGTCAGGGTCGGATTGCAGGATGTCCTCACCCTGACAATAGAGCCCCTTGAAGGTGCCATCGACAGCCGCATCGAGCATGTTGGGAATGCGCAGGCCGGGTTCTGCGTCGATCTGAACGCCCCATGCTTCTTCAAAGACCTTGCGGACTTCCGGGCCTTTGACGTGACGATAGCCGGGCAGTTCGTGCGGGAAAGAGCCCATGTCGCAGGCGCCCTGCACGTTGTTCTGGCCGCGCAGCGGGTTCACGCCGACGCCGGGCCGTCCCATGTTACCAGTCAGCATGGCAAGGTTGGCGATGCCCATGACGGTCGTGGACCCTTGGGAATGTTCGGTCACGCCAAGGCCATAATAGATCGACCCATTGCCACCGGTGGCGAATAGACGGGCGGCGGCGCGCAATGCTGCGGGATCAACGCCGGTCAGCAGCGCGGTTGCTTCGGGAGAGTGGCGCGGATTGCTGATGAAGTCGGCGTAATGCTGGAATTCGTCCCAATCGCAGCGCTCGCGGATGAAGTCCTGATCCATCAACCCTTCGGTCACGATCACATGCGCAAGGGCGCTGACCACGGCGACATTGGTGCCGGGGCGCAGGGGCAGGTGATGGGATGCCGCGACATGCGCCGACTTCACCAAATCAATCCGGCGTGGATCGACCACGATCAACTTGGCCCCCTCCCGCAGCCGCTTCTTGAGGCGCGAGGCAAAGACCGGGTGGCCATCCGTGGGGTTAGCGCCGATCACTACAACCACATCGGTATGCTCAACGGAATCGAAATCCTGCGTGCCCGCAGAGGTGCCAAAGGTCTGACCCAGACCATAGCCGGTGGGCGAATGACAAACGCGCGCGCAGGTATCGGTGTTGTTGTTACCAAAGACTGCGCGCGCCAGTTTCTGCACCAGATAGGTTTCTTCGTTGGTGCAGCGGCTTGAGGTAATCACGCCGATAGATTTCTTGCCATATTTTTCTTGAAGCCCGCGCATACGGCTGGCTGCGAAGCTTAGCGCCTCGTCCCAGTCAACCTCGCGCCACGGATCGCTGATCTGATCGCGGATCATCGGTTTGAGGATGCGGTCCTTGTGATGGGCATAGCCATAGGCAAAGCGGCCCTTGACGCAGGAATGCCCGCGATTGGCCTTGCCGTGCTTGTAGGGTGTCATGCGCACCAGCGTGTCGCCGTTCATCTCGGCCTTGAAGGAGCAGCCGACGCCACAATAGGCGCAGGTGGTGATCACCGAGCGGTCTGGCGTTCCCAGTTCGATGATGGACTTTTCCTGAAGCGTCGCGGTCGGGCAGGCCTGCACGCAGGCGCCGCAGCTCACGCAATCGGAGGCGAGGAAGTCGCCACCCGCATTGCCCGCCGACACCCGGCTGTCAAAGCCACGGCCCTGAATGGTCAGTGCAAAGGTGCCCTGCACCTCTTCGCAGGCGCGAACGCAGCGGTTGCAGACGATGCATTTGCTGGGATCATAGCTGAAATACGGGTTGCTGTTGTCCTTGGGCAGCCATTCCGGGTTTGCCTCGCCGCTCGTGTTGCGGGCTTCGAAATGGTTGACCATGCCGCCCTTTTCCGGGGCCTCGTAGCGCACATCGCGCAGACCGACCGCGCCCGCCATATCCTGCAATTCGCAATCGCCGTTGGCCGAACAGGTCAAGCAATCGAGCGGGTGGTCGGAGATGTAAAGCTCCATCACCCCTTTGCGGATCTTGCGCACTTTGCTTGAGCCGGTATGGACCACCATGCCGGGGGTTACAGGCGTGGTGCAGGAGGCAGGCGTGCCGCGCCGCCCGTCGATTTCCACGACGCAGAGGCGGCAGGAGCCGAAGGCCTCGAGGTTGTCAGAAGCGCAGAGCTTGGGGATGGAAATCCCCGCCTCAGCGGCCGCGCGCAGAACCGATGTGCCCTCGGGCACGGTGACGGCCATGCCGTCGATTTCCAAAGTCACCGGCGCACCCTGTTTGGCGGGCGTGCCCATGTCGCGGTCGTTGGGAATGATGAAATCTTTCATTCGGCGGCCTCCTTTTGGATGGCGAAATCATTGGGGAAATGCGTGAGGGCAGACATCACCGGCAAGGGGGTGAAACCACCAAGGGCACAGAGCGAGCCATCTTTCATGGTCTCGCAGAGGTCCGTCAAAAGCGGGATGGCTGAACCGTCACCGGCAGCGATCCGGTCGATGGTCTCAACACCTCGAACGGCACCAATCCGGCAGGGCGTGCATTTGCCACAGCTTTCCACAGCGCAGAATTCCATCGCGAAACGGGCCATTTGCAGCATGTCCGCAGCGTCATCAAACACCACAAGACCGGCATGCCCAAGCAGCCCGCCCCTATCGTCGAGTTCCTCATAACCGAGAGAGGCGTCGAAATTCGCCACGGGGATATAGGACCCGAGGGGTCCGCCCACCTGCACCGCCTTGACCGGGCGACCAGTGGCGGTGCCGCCGCCTAGATCGTTCACCACCTCGTCCAAGGTGATGCCAAAGGCGGTCTCAAACAAACCGCCCCGCGCCACATTACCTGCAATCTGAAGGGTCACGGTGCCGCGCGAGCGCCCAAGACCGAAATCGGCATAGTGTTGCGCGCCTTTCTCAAAAATCACCGGCACCGTGGCGAGGCTGATGACGTTGTTCACAACCGTGGGCCGCCCAAGAAATCCTTCGAGCGCCGGAAGGGGTGGTTTGGCACGGACGACGCCGCGCTTGCCTTCGAGCGAGTTCAACAGAGAGGTTTCCTCACCACACACATAGGCCCCGGCACCAACCCGGATTTCCATGTCAAAGGCGCGGCCAGACTCTAGTACACTCGCGCCCAAAACACCTGCCGCGCGCGCGATCTCGACTGCGCGGCGCATCACACGGATTGCATCGTGGTACTCCGAGCGCAGGTAAACATACCCGCGGGTCGCGCCCACACCGAGACCCGCAATCGTCATTCCCTCAATCAGGGTAAAGGGGTCTCCTTCCATGATCATCCGGTCCGCGAAGGTGCCGCTGTCGCCCTCATCGGCATTGCAGACGATGTATTTCTGCGGCGCTTGCGCCTCAAACACGGTCTTCCATTTGATGCCGGTCGGGAATCCTGCGCCGCCACGCCCGCGAAGGCCAGATTGTGTGACTTCTGCAACGATCCCGGCCCCGTCCATCTCAATGGCGCGACGCAGGCCCACAAGCCCACCATGCGCCTCGTAATCCGCGATGTTCAGAGGGTCAACGACGCCGACACGGGCGAAGGTGAGGCGCGTCTGCCGCTTCATCCAGTCCAAATACTCAACTGGGCCTAGCGCCTTGGCGCTGCTGCCATCGAGAATGCCCGCAACATCGCCCACGGTCGCCGGACCATAACCGTGACGTATCCCGTTGATCTCGACCTCGACCAGCGGTTCCAGCCAGATCATACCGCGCGTACCGGTGCGGATGATTTGTGCCTCCGGTGCAACGGTGAGGATGGCGGCGACCACCTCTTCAGCGCCAAGCGCCTTGGCGGCACTGTCCATGGGGATGTAAATCTTCATGCGCCCGCCTCCGCCAAGAGGGCATCCATCCGGGCGGCATCCATCCGGCCCACCACGCGGTCGTCCAGCATCGCCGCAGGCGCGCAGGCGCACAGGCCAAGGCAATACACCGGCTCGACCGTGACCGCACCATTCGCGGTGGTGCCGTGCCAATCAAGGCCCAGCTTGGTCAGTGTCGCATCGGCAAGCGCCGTGCCACCGACAGCCTGACAGGCCTCGGCCCGACAGATTTTCAAAATATGCCGCCCGGCGGGATTGGCACGGAAATCGTGGTAAAAGCTGATCACGCCATGCAGTTCTGCTCGGCTTATGTTGAGCGCTTCGGCAATGGGCCGATGCGCTGCCTCGGGGATGTAACCAAAGCTGTCCTGCATTGCGTGCAGGATCGGCAGGAGTGGACCTTCAAGATGCAGATGTTCTGTCAGGATAGCTTGAATATCATCCGGGGCGGGTGTTGTCATGGCTTGCCTCTCGCGGTTGCTGCGATCAGTCAATCAGTTCAAGCCATGAACAATCAATATCAATATACGGTCACTTGATAGGCATATTCTATCAACTATCGGCCCCTAATCGACGCGCCTCGCGCAGGAGGCTTTCCAAGACGGGTGTGTGCGGTTCGCGGTATGGGGCGACCAAACCGACAGAATGGGCAGGTTCGGGACCTGAGAGTGGGATGAGTTTCAGAGGTTTGCCATGGGCATGAAACCGGGCGGCATCTTCGGGGAGGACCGTCATCCATCCGCCGGTTTCTACGGTCGCCATCAGGACCACGGTAGAGTTCGATTCAATCCAGGCTTCTGGCGTCACATCGACGGCAGCAAAGTTGCGGTTGATGATCCTGCGGTTCTGCATATCTGGGGTGAGCAGGCAAAGTTGTTCACCCGCCAGTTCCTCCCAGCCGACGGCGTCGCGCGTGGCAAAGTGCGCAGTCTCCGCGCAAACCAGCATATAGCGTTCCTCATAAAGGGGCTCGGTGCTGACCCGACCCATCGGCTCGTTGTCCAGATAGGAAATACCGGCGTCGATATCGAGATTGTCCAGCATGCTCAGGATCTCGACCGAGGTGCGCGACAGAATGGTAAAGCGTACCTTGGGGTGTTTGGCGTTGAACCTATGACAGAGCCGCGCCGCCCATGTCAGCGCCGTCGGGATTGCCGCGATACGCAGTTGACCAGACAAGCCATGTCGTTTGGCGCGCATTTCTTCACGCAATTGCCGGGCGTCGCCGACGATTCGCCGTGCCCAAACCAGCGTCGCCTGCCCCTCTGGAGTGAGACCGCCGTAGCGTGAGCCGCGAAAAATGAGCTGCACGCCCAACTGTTCCTCAAGCTGTTTGATCCCCGCCGAGAGCGACGGTTGTGTGATCCCGATGCTAACCGCCGCACGGCCAAAATGACCCTCTTTCGCGACAGCAATGAACATCTCCAGCTTGTCCAACATGATAGATCAATCCTATGAGATATTGAGTATCTGATACGGAATAGGAATATATCCGGTAAATCAACCCCGGATGTTCAAGCTAGAAAACTCATCGGCGACACATTGAGGCAACCGGGCCTTAGGCCTCCAGTTCAGCATCCCAATATAGAAAATCGAGCCAGCTGTCATGCAGATGGTTCGGAGGAAATTTCCGCCCTTGATTCCGCAACTGCTCCGCTTCCGGCGTACGGGGTGGTTTGCGCAGGCTCAGACCGGATTGGCGTAGGCTTTTGGACCCTTTGCGCAAATTGCAGGGACTACAGGCCGCGACGACGTTCTCCCAGCTTGTGACCCCACCCGACGCGCGCGGCACAACATGATCAAAGGTCAGGTCCCCCCTGCCACCGCAGTACTGACACATGAATTCGTCCCGCAAGAATAAATTAAAGCGCGTGAAAGCCACGCGCTTTTGGGGTTTTACGTAATCTTTGAGGACGATGACCGAAGGGATGCGTATCGCTGTACTCGGGCTTCTGACCCACTGGTCGTATTCTGCGACAATATCAACCCGGTCAGACCATGCTGCTTTGATAGCTTCCTGCCATGTCCAGAGCGACAGCGGATAATATGACAGCGGGCGGTAATCGGCATTCAGCACAAGCGCCGGGTAATGCCGCAACGCTGCGGGTTCTCTTACAAATTCTGTCCTGAAATCGCCGTCCATCTGACTGACTATCCTCTCACCCCGGTCGTCAGGGGTCTAGGTGCCAGAGCGGGCACCTGACCCCGTCCTGAATCCACTATATATCGCGATTGCAACCTGACAAGTCCGATATGTAGCGCTCGATGAACGGATTTCTAAAGGGGCAAAGTAACTGTCCTATGACAACCCGTTCAAGCTGCCTCTTCTTCCTCTTCGCGCGCCTGCCGTTGCCAGAGCGCCGCGTACCGTCCCTGCCGCGCCAGAAGATCGGAATGTGTTCCCTGCTCAACCACAACACCTTGATCCAAAACGACAATTTTATCTGCGTTGGCCACAGTGGACAACCTGTGCGCAATCATGATGACCGTGCGCCCCTCTGCCGCAAGGGCCAAGGCCCCTTGGATATCCCGCTCAGTTTGGGTGTCGAGTGCACTGGTCGCCTCGTCCAGAAGCAGGATCGGTGGATTTTTGAGCAAAGTGCGCGCAATGCCGACGCGCTGCTTTTCGCCGCCCGAAAGTTTCAGGCCTCTCTCGCCTACCTGCGTGGCATATCCTTCAGGTAAACTGGCAATGAAATCATGGATTTGAGCGGCGCGCGCGGCGTCCTCTATCTCTGACTGCGTGGCACCGGCCCGCCCGTAGCCAATATTATAGCCGATTGTATCGTTGAAAAGCACCGTATCTTGAGGAACAACGCCGATCGCCGCATGCAGGCTTTCTTGGGTCACGTCACGCACATCTCGACCGTCGATCAGCACACGCCCCGCCTGAACATCGTAGAAGCGAAAGAGCAAGCGTCCAATGGTCGACTTGCCCGAGCCCGAAGGTCCAACGACTGCGACAGTCTTCCCGGCTGGCACATCAAGCGTCACGCCTCTGAGAATGGGCCGGTTTGCGTCATATCCAAAATCAATGCCTTCCAATCGAACAGATGCCAAATTCACTTTTAGAACATCTGCGTCAGACTTATCCTTTACATCTGGATTTTGCTCTAACAAATCGAACATTTCAGCCATATCAACCAAAGCCTGCCGTATTTCGCGATAGACCGTCCCCAAGAAGTTGAGTGGCATCGTGATCTGCACCATATAGGCATTGACCATGACGAAATCGCCAACGGTCATCTGTCCGGATTGCACGCCGATTGCCGCCATCACCATCACGATGACCAACCCACCCGTGATGATCAGGGATTGACCAAAATTGAGAAATGCCAGCGAATAGGAGGTCTGGAGCGCAGCTCGCTCATACCCGGCCATGGCGGCATCATATCGGCTGGCCTCGCGCCCCTCTGCTCCGAAATACTTGACCGTTTCAAAATTGAGCAGACTGTCGATCGCCTTTTGATTGGCGTCGGTGTCCTGATCGTTCATCTCTTTGCGCAGACGCACCCGCCACTCGGTTACCTTGAAGGTAAAGGCGATATAGGTTCCGATCACTGCCATGACCACGACCAGATACCAGATGTCAAAGACGACCGCGAGAACCACGCCGATCAGCAACAGTTCCAACGCCAATGGACCTATCGAGAACAGGAGGAACCGCAGCAGAAACTCCACACCCTTGACCCCGCGCTCAATGATCCGGCTGAGACCACCGGTCTTGCGGGTGATGTGGTAACGCATTGACATCGCGTGAATATGTTGAAAAGTTTGCAGTGCAAGCGCGCGGAGGGCACGCTGTGCAACGCGCGCGAAAATCACGTCACGGAGTTGTTGAAAGCCAACTGTCATCAGTCGCGCCATGCCATAGGCAACCGTTAGACCAACGGCACCTGCACCCAGCATCCAAGCTGCGGATTGCCCCTCACCCGCCAGCATATCGACCGCTGCCTTGTAGAAAAATGGTGTGCCGACACCAATCAGTTTCGCGACCAAAAGGGCGATCAGCGCAAGGACAACGCGGCGCTTAACCCACGGCTGATCTGCGGGCCAGAGATAGGGGGCGACGCGCCTGACTGTGCGCCAGCCATTGGCGGGCGCGTCTGAAGTGGTAATGCTGGCGTGACGCATGAGCTAGCCTTTTCAATCACTTGTCTCAGAGATAGCTCTGAGCCACAAGGATTGCCAGTCTGCTCTAGCGTGGCAGGGTAAAGACGTGCCCCGGATAGATCAGGTCCGGATCGCGAATGCGGTCGCGGTTGGCCTCATAGACCCGGACATAGAGCAGCCCCTCGCCATAAGTCTCTCGCGAAATTGCCCAGAGGGTAGAGCCGGGTTGCACCGTGACCGCGCGGATGGAACGGATATCTGCGGTTTGAGCCTCGGCCAAGACGCGTTGATCCTCGCGCTTGAACGGGGTTTCAACTCTCGACGTGACAACTCCTTCAGCGTCGACCTCGTCGACACGCAGGGTGTAGACGCCCGTATCAACCTCTGGCAATGCCGTGGTCCATTCGCCTTCGGGCGTGACCTGCGACGTGGTGACCGGATCATTGTTGAGATAAATTCGAACAAATCCAGTACCTTGCGCACGCCCAGACAGCTCGACCTCGCCATCGGAAGAATATGTGATCGCGTCCAGAGCAACGTTCGCCATCACATCGGGTGAGGCATCGGAGGACGGTGTTTGCAAGACGCGCACGCCGGTTTCGTCGGTCAGGAGAACGGTTTGCGAGCTGTCGGTCTCGCTCAGTTGCGGGGAGGATGTTGCGTCGACAGCGACAGGTTGCGGCGCGGGCATTGGCGTGACGGCGGGGTTGGCAGAGATGTCCGGCGCAACCTCTGGGGTGGGTGCTATGATAATCTCGTCTTGTGAGGCGATTTCCTGGCCAGAGGGGTCAGAGCGCATCTTCAGCGTCAGAACACGCGGCGAGGAGCTTGGGGGGAGATCGAGGAACTGGACGAATTTCCCTGCATTATCAGGGAGTACAAAGCCCATGTTCACGTCGTCCAGCATAATGGACACATTCCATCCCGGCTCTGCCTGACCGGCGATGATCATCTGACCGTTGGGCTCCAGACGAAAAGTGTCGATCGCCGGTGGGGCGGGCATTGGGGGGGTTACGAGGGAGTCGGGTGCGGTCGGGAGCGGAGCTTGCGCGGTTTCAACACTAGGGATCGGTAACCGCTCTGGGTCGGGCTGTGCCCGGAAATAAAGTGCCGCAATCACCGCGCCTAGAACGGCCAACCCGCCAAGACCCATCGCCGATCCAGAACCTAAACCGCCGAAATTGCTCATCTTTCTTACATCCCCATGCCCCAACATTATGTCAGGTTGCTCAAGAATAGCAACAAGGCTATCACGGGTCAAAACAACCCTGTATCAGCCCGGAGTGATTTCATGCCACCGCGTTCCGTCTGTGTCTTTTGCGGCGCACGCGCCGGGAAGAATCCAAGATATATGGAGGATGCATCCGGGACAGGCCAGATGTTGGCCGAAAACGGCTGGCGGCTGGTGTATGGTGCGGGGGATGTTGGCTTGATGGGGGCCACGGCGCGGGCGGCGCAGGCGGCGGGCGGGGAAACCTTTGGCGTCATTCCCGCGCATCTGGTGGCTTGGGAAGTGGGCAAGCGGGATCTGACACAATATGTTGTGACCGAGACTATGCATGAACGCAAGAAGGTGATGTATATGAACTCGGACGCGATCGTGGTCCTGCCCGGTGGCGCGGGATCGTTGGATGAGTTTTTTGAAGTTCTGACATGGCGGCAGCTTGGCCTTCACCAAAAACCTATTTTTCTATTAAATACAGAAGGATACTGGGCACCGCTCGTGCAGATTCTGGATCATGTCGTCGCCCAAGGCTTTGCCGAAGATACGGTGAAATCCTTTGTACAAGCTGTTGATACTGTTCAGGATTTGAGGATCGCCCTGCGTGCGGCCCTGTCCTGACGCAGGCTGGCGGTGGTGTAAATCGCCAAGGCGGTCCAGATCATGCCAAAGGCGATGGCATGCCAGAAGCTGAAGACTTCACGAAATAATACCGTTGCAACAAGGAATTGCAGGCTGGGGTTCAGGTACTGCACCAGCCCCACGGTGGCCAGTGTGATGCGTTTTGTCGCGTAACTGAACATGATGAGCGGGGACGCGGTGAGGATGCCGGAGAAGGCCAGAAGCAGGCTGTCGTGCCAATTGCTGCCAAAAGCACCATGCCCGTCTGAGTGAAACCACCACAAAACCCCCAAGGCGATGGGCGAGAGAAGCAGCACCTCGGCTGTGACCGAAACTACGGGACCGACGGAAAGCCCTTTTTTAACAAGACCATAAAAGCCAAAGCTGGTGGCCAGTATGAGCGCGATCCAAGGTGGGACGCCAAGGCCGATGGTCAGGGTGATGACCGCCGTCGCGGCAAGGGCCACGGCGAAAAGTTGAGCCTTTCCAAGGCGTTCGCGAAAGGCGATGGCCCCCAAGAGCACCGCCACCAGGGGAAAAATGTAATAGCCGAGCGACGCTTCAACCGCCTTGCCGATCTGGATCGAGGTGATGAAAACGAACCAGTTGGTCGAGATCATCAGCGCCGCAAAACCGATCAGGAACACCGAGCGCCGCGCGCCAAGCGCTTGACCCAGAACGGAAATTCTCCCCTGTATCAAAAGGACAAGCGAGAAGAAGATGCATGACCAAAGGGTCCGGTGGGCCAGAATTTCGATGGGGGGAATATGATCGAGCAGCTTGTAATAGATGCCCGACAGCCCCCAGACCGTGCAGGTGGCGACCATCGCCAGAATACCTTTGGTCGCCTCGCGCATGTGATGTCGTCCTTCAGATCCGTTGCCCGAGTGCTGCCGCATGTGGCCGGTGGGGGCAAGGGCAAACCTTAAGGTCTGTAAGGTTTGTAAGGTGATTTTGTAAGGTCTGGCGGCAGATTTCGGTTTGCGCGGCGTGGGTCTTGAGCACGATGCGTCTGATCAGGTTCACATCGCCCTGGCCCCCGAGCCGGGGCCTCTGCGCTGCCTCTGCGAGGTCCCGGGTCGAGCCCGGGACGGGTATGTTTCGATTGAGCGCAACACGCCCTAAATTCAGCGGGATGTTGAGAAACGGTTAACACCGCGGGCGCGATCCGCGCGGCACCTTCGGTGCACTTCGCGCAGGATGGGACACGAAAAAGCCCCCCACGACAGAGGTGGGGGGCTTTGACGTAAGTCAGAAGGTCGATCACATCCGCGAGGCGACGTTTTCCCAGTTGACGAGGTTGTCGAGGAAGTTGGTCAGATAGGCCGGGCGCTTGTTGCGGAAGTCGATGTAGTAGGAATGCTCCCACACGTCACACCCCAGAAGGGCGGTCTGGCCAAAGCAAAGCGGGTTGACGCCATTCTCGGTCTTGGTGACCTTGAGGCTGCCATCCTTGTCCTTGACGAGCCATGCCCAACCAGAACCGAACTGACCGGCGCCAGCGGCGGAGAACGCCTCTTTGAATTTGTCGACCGAACCAAAGCTCTCGGTGATCGCCTTTTCCAAGGCTCCGGGCATGCCGGTCTTGGTCGGGCTCATCATTTCCCAGAACTGGTTGTGGTTCCAGAGCTGGCTGATGTTATTGAAGATACCCGATTGCGCCACGGCGGATTTATCATAGGTGCCGGTGATGATCTCTTCCAGCGACTTGCCATCCCATTCGGTGCCGGCAATCAGCTTGTTGCCGTTGTCGACATAGGCCTTGTGGTGCAGGTCGTGGTGATATTCGAGCGTTTCGGCGGACATGCCATGAGCGGCGAGCGCGTCATGGGCATAGGGAAGGTCGGGAAGTTCAAAAGCCATTTGGGCCCCCTTGTTCGTTTGCAGTCATATCGGATGCCCCCTACATGGTGGCCGGATTGCGCAAAGGTCAACCCCGTGGCCAGAGTTTTTCAGTCAGGATTGACGGATCAGACGTAAAGACCGACCTCGCCACCGGGCTGGGCAGAGACCTTGAGCAGCTCAAAGGCATAGTCCGCAACCGACCGGAAGCAGATGAGATGGAACGTGCCCGTCTCGTCGAGCCAGACGGCGGCAGGCACCTGCGCCATGCGGGTGCGGCGGAACATGCCGGGTTTGAAGCCCTCGGGCGAAAGATCGACCGGGCAGAGCTTGGCCAGCACCTCGCGCGCGCCCTTGCCGGAAATACGCAGGAAGGTGCGCGCGTCCGAGACATTGGCGGCGAGGAAATGCTGACCCTTGAGTGCCTTCTCGAGGGCGGCGATCCGCTCGCCGACCTCGGCATAGGGGCAGAGGAGCAGGAGTTCGTCGGGCGACATCCAGAGGGCGGCGGTGCCCTGCCCCATCAGCGCCTGACGCTGGGCGGGCACGTCGAGGCCGGTGGCGGATTTGACCGCCGCCTTGATCCCGGCGCTGGCGAGATCGCTGCGCAGGGTAATCATGCCCGTGAGGCCCTGATCCGCGATGGTGGCGAGGCCCTGATAATTGGCCCCGTTGAGGGCTGTCACGGCGTTAGACATTCTGTTTCTCCCCGTCCTTGTCGAAGAAAATCGGATCGACGATCTTGGCCTTGATGATACCGCCGTCCACCTTTGGGAAATCGAGCACATCGCCCATGCGGTCGGGGCCGTTATGGACCAGACCCATGGCAATCCCGCGCCCGAGGGTGGGCGAGTAATAGGTCGAGGTCACGCGGCCTTGGGTGTTGCGTTGGCCGTTGGCATTGTGGCCGGAGGCTGTGGCATAGGCGCCATCGGGCAGGACCGAGCCGTCGAGCGTTTCCAGACCAACCAGTTTCCAGCGGTTGGGATCGGCCATATGGCTGCGTTCCTGCGCGCGTTTGCCCAAGTAGTCGTCTTTCTTCTTGGAAATCGCCCAGCCCATGCCCAAATCCTGGGGGATCACGGTGCCGTCGGTTTCATCGCCAATCATGATGAAGCCCTTTTCGGCGCGCATGACGTGCAGGCCTTCGGTGCCATAGGGGGTGACGCCATGTTCTGCCCCGGCCTCCAAGAGCGCATCCCAGAGGGCGCGGCCAAGGCTGGCGGGAACGGCCAATTCATAGCTGAGTTCCCCCGAGAAGGAGATGCGATAGGCGCGCACCGGCATGCCGGCCAGCGTGAGATCGGCCCAACCCATGAAGGGAAGTGCCTCGTTGCTGAGGTCGGCGTCGGTCAGTTTCGCCAGCGTTTCGCGGGCCTTGGGGCCGACGACGGCGATTTGGGCATATTGCTCGGTGACGTTGGCGGTGTAGACCTTCCAGTCCCACCATTCGCATTGCAGCCAATCCTCCATATGCCCATGGATCGATTCAGCGCCGCCGGTGGTGGTGTGGCAGAGGAAGGTATCCTCGTCGATGCGGGCAACGACGCCGTCATCCATCAGGAAGCCGTTTTCATTGCACATGAGGCCATAGCGGCATTTGCCGGGTTTCAGGGTGCTCATCACATTGGTGTAGAGCATGTCGAGGAATTTACCGGCGTCCGGTCCCTTGACGATGATCTTACCCAGAGTGGAGGCATCGAGCAGGCCGAGGCGCCCCCGCGTCTGGTTGATCTCGCGGGTCACGGCGTCGCGGTGGGTTTCCTCGCCCTTGGGGAAGCAATAGGGGCGGCGCCACTGGCCGACAGGTTCGAAATGGGCATTGTTGGCCTCGTGCCAGCCGTGGATCGGGGTTTTGCGGATCGGTTGGAACACCGGGCCGCGCGCCGCCCCTGCGATAGCCGAGAGGGAAATCGGCGTATAGGGCGGGCGGAAGGTGGTGGTGCCAGTCTGTGGGATGGGTTGGCCGAGCGCATCCGAGAGGATTGCCAAGCCGTTGATATTGCTGAGCTTGCCCTGATCGGTGGCCATGCCGAGGGTGGTATAGCGCTTGGCGTGCTCAACCGATTCGTAGCCTTCGCGGGCGGCGAGTTGGACGTCAGAGACCTTTACATCGTTCTGGTAATCGAGCCAGGATTTCATCCGCAGCTTGATATTAGCCCCTTGGGGCATGAGCCAGACCGCCTCAAGCGCCGCCTCGTCGGTGGCACTGGCGGTCGGGGCCTTGGTGGATTTGGGTTTGTGGCCGGTGGCCTTGGCCGCCGTTTTACCTGCGGTGTCGGCGTCGGTGAGCGTGGCCGCCAGATCAAGATAGCCGTTGGCCGAGCCTGCGACGACCACAAACGCCTCGCCCTGCGCGCCGCGCGGGGGGTTGGCGGGGTCGGGGCGGAAATGCGCCTGTGCCGCATCCCAGAGGAGTTTTCCGCCGCAATGGGACCAGAGATGGACCACGGGCGACCAGCCGCCGGACATGGCGACGGCGTCGCATTTGATCTCTTCCAGCACCGCGCCTTCGCCCGCCTGGGCGCAGATGGCGACACCTGTCACGCGCTTGCCGCCTTTGACCTTTGCGATGCCCTTGCCATTCTCAACCCGGATGCCCAAGCTGCGGGCCTCTGCCGCCAGAGCGCCGCCGCCAGATTGGCGGGCGTCGAGGATGGCGGGGATTTCAAGCCCGAATTTCTTGAGCGTGATCGCGGTGCGGTAGGCGTCATCGTTGTTGGTGACAACCACGGTGCGGTCGCCGATGGAGACACCGAAATTGACCGCATAGTCGCGGATGGCCGAGGCCAGCATGACGCCGGGGATGTCATTGCCTGCAAAGCTGAGCGGGCGTTCAATCGCGCCGGTGGCAGTGATGATCTGGCCTGCGCGGATGCGCCAGAGGCGGTGGCGGGGGGCATTGGCACCGGGGGTGTGATCGCTGACGCGCTCGTAGCCCAAGAGATAGCCGTGGTCATAGACCCCTGCCCCCATGCAGCGCAGGCGCAGGGTGACATTGGGCATGTCGCGCAGTTTGGCGATGGTGGCGGTGATCCAATCCTCGGCAGGCTGGCCATCAATCTCGCCGCCATCGACCGGCGCGCGGCCGCCCCAATGGGCGGTTTGCTCCATCAGGAGAACCTTGGCACCAGCCTCTGCCGCCGCGAGCGCGGATTGAAGACCGGCCACGCCGCCGCCGATCACGGCCACGTCGCAGAAGAAATAGAAATGCTCATACCGGTCGGGGTCGCCGGGGTTGGAGGCCTTGCCCAAGCCAGCAGACTGGCGGATGAACGGCTCGTAGACATGTTTCCAGAAGGGGCGCGGGTGGATGAACATCTTGTAGTAAAAGCCCGCAGGCAGGAAGCGCGCGAGATGCGTGTTGATCGCGCCGATGTCATACTCAAGGCTCGGCCAGTGGTTTTGCGAGGTGCAGGTCAGACCGTCGAAAAGCTCGGTCGTGGTGACGCGCTGGTTGGGCTCCATGCGCGTGTCCTCGCCCAAGTGGACGAGCGCGTTGGGTTCTTCGGCGCCAGAGGCCACGATGCCGCGCGGGCGGTGGTATTTGAACGAGCGCCCGACCAGCATCTGATCATTGGCCAGAAGGGCCGAGGCGAGCGTATCGCCGGCATGGCCCTTGAGGCGCTTGCCGTTGAAGGTGAAGTGAAGGGCGCGGCCCTTGTCGAGGAGGCGGCCACCCTTGGCCAGACGCGTGCTCATGTCTTAAACCCTCGTGCCCGGTGCGGGCGTCGTGTTGTGAGTATTTTCGGAACGGTGAAGGCTCATGCGAAGTCGCGCCATGTCCAGCCGGGGCGTTTGGCGGTGATCGCATCGCGGATATGCTGTGGCGGCTCATGGGTCTGGGCGGGATAGGTGCCGTAGACCTCGAGCGTTACGGTATCGCGGGCCATGATGAACCACTTGCCGCAGCCGTTGTTATGCCGCCAGCGTTCGAAATGCGCGCCCTTTGGGTTTTCCTTGGCGAACATATAGGTGTGGAAATCATCGTCCGCAGAGCCGGGGCCGAAACGCTTGAGATGCGCCTCGCCGCCTTGGTGGAATTCCGTCTCTTCGCCCGAAACGCCGCAGCAGGGGCAGGTGAGGATCAGCATGGGTCAAGTCCTCCTTAGTGGGCAACGCCAGCGGCGACGGATTCATCAATAAACCGGCCCTGATAGAAGCGGTCGAGGCCGAATTCGTCGCAGAGCGGGGAATGGCCTTTGGCCATCAGTTCGGCAAAGCCCCAGCCGGAGCCGGGGATGGCCTTGAAACCGCCGGTGCCCCAGCCGCAGTTGATGAAGATGCCATCAACGGGGGTTTTCGACAGGATCGGCGAGCGGTCCCCCGTCACATCCACGATGCCGCCCCATTGGCGCAGCATCTTGAGGCGGGCGACCATCGGGAAGGTCTCGATCAGGGCGCGGACGGTTTCCTCGATATGGTGGAAGGAGCCGCGCTGCGTGTAGTTGTTATAGCCGTCGGTGCCGCCGCCGATGACCATCTCGCCCTTGTCGGATTGGCTCATGTAGCCGTGCACGGTGTTGGCCATGACGACGCAATCCATGCAGGGCTTGATCGGTTCCGACACCAGCGCCTGAAGGGCGACGGATTCGATGGGCAGGCGGAAGCCCGCCATATCGGCGAGGTGGCCGGAGTGACCGGCCACAACGATGCCGAGTTTGTCGCAGCCGATGTCGCCGCGATTGGTGGTGACACCCGTCACGCGGCCATTCTCGCGGGAGATGCCGGTGACTTCGCATTTTTGCAGGATGTGCATGCCCATGGCGGAACAGGCGCGGGCATAGCCCCAAGCGACCGCATCGTGGCGCGCCGTGCCACCGCGCGCCTGATAGAGACCGCCCAAGACGGGATAGCGGGGACCGTCGAGATTGATGATCGGGACAATCTCTTTGACGCGGGCGGGCGAGATGAATTCGGTCGAAACCCCTTGCAGCGCGTTGGCATGGGCCGTGCGCTGATAGCCGCGCACCTCGTGTTCGGTCTGGGCCAGCATGATCAGGCCACGAGGGGAGAACATGATGTTGTAGTTGAGATCCTGGCTCAGCGTCTCATAAAGGCTGCGCGATTTCTCGTAGATCGCGGCCGAGGGGTCCTGGAGGTAGTTCGAGCGGATGATGGTGGTGTTGCGGCCCGTGTTGCCGCCGCCCAACCAGCCCTTTTCCAGCACGGCGACATTGGTGATGCCGAAGTTCTTACCGAGGTAATAGGCGGTGGCCAGACCATGACCGCCCGCGCCTACGATGATGACATCATATTTCTTTTTCGGCTCGGGCGAGGCCCATGCCCGCTCCCATCCCATGTGATGGCGGAGCGCCTCTCGGGCGACGGCAAAGGCGGAATAGTGTTTCATGCGCGCTCTCTGGAGTTGGCTGGATTCGGGCTTGGATGCGAGTGACACCGTAATGCGTCAGGCGGCAGGTTGAAAGGATACTCCGGGCGGCGGAAACGGTATCAATAGCGACATTGCGACATCGGGGCGCGGGCTGGGCGCGGCGATGTGACCGCTTGGGCCTTTTTTCCGGGCGCGCGGGCGGTTACATGAGGACAACACAGAAGGAAAAGACATGGGTTTCTGGATCATCGTTGCGGGTTTGGCGATTGGCGTGGGGGCTGTGCTGGGCCTTGTCCTGCTGCGCGGGCGGGTGGGCGACGCGCCGCCTGCGGCCTATGACTTGCAGGTCTACCGCGACCAGTTGAAGGAAATCGAACGCGACACTGCGCGCGGTGTGATTGCGCCTGAGGATGCCGAGCGGCTGCGCTCGGAGATTTCGCGCAAGGTGTTGGCGGCGGATGCGCAACTGCGTCAGGGTGGCGAGAGCGGCGGGCAGCCGCGCGGCGCAGGCATGGTCATGGCCGGGGTGATCGTGGCGGTGATCACGGGCGGTGGCGTGGTGATCTATGACCGGGTCGGCGCGCCGGGCTATGAGGATTTGCCGATGGCGGCTCGGATTGCGGCCTCGGACGCGGCGCGGGCGACGCGGCTGGATCAGGCGGCGGCGGAAGAGCGGTTTGGTCCCGGCGAGACCGGCGTGCCCGAGGGCACGAGTGAGGACTATCTCAAGCTGATCGAGCAGTTGCGCAAGACGGTGGCGGAGCGACCCGAAGATCAACAAGGCCTGCGCTTTCTGGTGCGCAGCGAGGCCGCGCTTGGCAATATGGTCGCCGCGCGCACGGCGCAGCAGCGGTTGATTGCCGTCAAGGGTGCGACGGCCACGGCGGCCGATCATGCGATGCTGGCGGATCTGATGATCAACGCAAGCGGCGGCTATGTCTCGTCCGAGGCTGAACAGGTGCTGCGTGCCGCGCTGGAGAAGGACGGGCGCGAACCGTCCGCGCGATTCTATCTTGGGCTCTACATGATGCAGGTGGACCGACCCGATGCGGCGTTCCGGCTGTGGGAGGCGCTGCTCGATGAGAGCACGCCGGAGGCCCCTTGGGTGCCCGCAATCCGGGCGCAGATCGAGGACTTGGCGGCGCGCGCCGGGGTGCGCTATACGCTGCCCCCCGAGGAGGGTGCGCCGGGGCCGACCGCAGCGGATATCGCCGCCGCCCAAGACATGGACCCCGAGGCACAGCAAGAGATGATCCGGGGCATGGTGGCGGGATTGGCGGAGCGATTGGCCACGCAAGGCGGCACCGAACAGGATTGGGCGCGGCTGATCAGTGCGTATGGCGTGCTGGGTGAGCAAGACAAGGCGCAAGAGATCTGGGCCGAGGCGCAGGCGGTCTTTGCCGATGAGCCGGAGCGGCTGGCGTTGGTGCGGGCAGCGGCGAACGCTGCGGGTGTGGCGGAATGATCTTTGAGGAGATTGCGGGTTTTGCCGGGGCGTTGCCGCGCGGTCGTGCGATCATGGGTCTCGATCTTGGGACCAAGACGATTGGCGTGGCGCTGTCGGATCGGCTCTGGTCGGTGGCGAGCCCGCATGAAACCGTCAAGCGGGTGAAGTTCACGGCGGATGCCGCGCGCTTGTTCGACATCATGACGGGGCGCGACGTGGGCGGGATCATTCTTGGCCTGCCGCGGAACATGGACGGGAGTGAAGGGCCGCGCGCCCAATCCACCCGCGCCTTTGCCCGCAATCTGTCGCGTTTGACGGACGCGCCCATCGGCTATTGGGACGAGCGTTTGTCGACGGTGGCGGCCGAAAGAGCGCTTCTCGAGGCGGATGCGACACGAAAGCGTCGCATGCAGGTGATCGACAACATTGCGGCGGCCTATATCCTGCAAGGGGTGTTGGACCGGATGAGCCATATGAGGGCTGAGCATGACAGATGAAAGCCCATGGGTGCGAAAAGAGGTCGAGAGCCCCTGCGTCAAGATCTGTGTGGTGCATCCAGAGGCGCGGGTCTGCACGGGATGCCTGCGCTCGATCGACGAAATCACCCGATGGACCAAGATGTCACCTGACGAGCGGCGCGAGATCATGGAGGCCCTGCCCGACCGCGCCGGATTGCTGCGCAAACGTCGGGGTGGGCGCGCGGGGCGC
Source organism: Roseovarius sp. MBR-51 (assembly GCF_053628575.1). Classification (NCBI taxonomy): domain Bacteria; kingdom Pseudomonadati; phylum Pseudomonadota; class Alphaproteobacteria; order Rhodobacterales; family Roseobacteraceae; genus Roseovarius; species Roseovarius sp. MBR-51. The sequence goes on along the minus strand of NZ_JBRJGQ010000002.1, from coordinate 335,707 downwards.
ATGGGCCGCGTCTGATCCGGCCAGTATCAGACAGATACGTCCCGAGCCATGCCGCCCGCGCAGAGCGGGGTTGCATACTGTGGTATGGAAAATTGCTGCACCGCAGTATATTTATGCTGCATACGCGGCATATTCATTCGGCATCCTCAGGAGAGTTCAGCCATGGCTTATTCGTCCCACAGCACTGTTTCGGCACCGGCTCTCGGGAATTTCGCCCGCCTGGCGCTTGCGCCGCTGCGATTGATCGACGGGTTTTTCCAGTCCGTGGTCGCTGCAAACCGCTTTGCCCATGACGTTGAAATCCTGTCTGTGGCAAGCGATGCAAAGCTGACCAAACTGGGTCTGAAGCGCGAAACATTGGTTGCCGATCTGGCAGAGCGTTCGGATTTTTTCCGCGCCGCCTGATCGCTACCCCCGAGTTATGGATTAGAAAACGCCCCGGAGATCTCTGGGGCGTTTTTGTTTCGAAGAGAATTTCGTGACCAAATCTCGCAGAGGCGCGCGGTGTTGCGTGCTCTAATGCGTCCAGACCTGACGGCGGCTCGTGGCGAAGTTGTCGCCATAGCCACCGGGGCGGATATTGGGTTTGCGGGCGTGCGGTTCCTGAACCACGGCGTCGATGCCTTGATCCTTGGCATATTGCAGCGCCGCTTCCTTGGACTCGAACCGCAGTCTGACCTGCGCCTGCGTATCCGCGTTGGAGGTCCAGCCCATCAGCGGATCAACCTCACGCGCCGTCTCGGACACAAATTCCAGCACCCAATGCCGCGTCTTGGCGGTGCCGGATTGCATGGCGTTTCGGGCCGGTTTGTAGATGCGTGCGGGCATGTGGCTCTCCGTGATTGATCGCTAAGGTCTTATCCCAAATCGGGCTGGGCGCGGCAAGAGGCGAATAGCCGCGCTCAGGCGGCCTCGCCGTCGGTGAATTGCAGGCGCGCGAGCCGGGCATAGAGACCGTTTTCAGCCACCAGACTGTCATGCGTGCCCTGCGCCACGATCCGGCCCTGATCCATGACCAGAATGCGATCGGCCTTTTTCACTGTCGCCAACCGATGCGCCACGATGATCGTGGTCCGCGTGCGGGCCATCGTCTCGACCGCGCGCTGCACGGCGCGCTCGCTTTCGGCATCGAGCGCGCTTGTGGCCTCGTCCAAGAGCAGCACCGCCGCGTCGCGCAGGATGGCGCGGGCGATAGCGATCCGTTGCTTTTGTCCGCCCGAGAGCATGACACCGCGCTCGCCCACATAGGTGTCATACCCGTCGGGCAAGGCCGAGATGAAATCATGCGCGGCCGCCGCACGCGCTGCGGCCTCGATCTCGGCATCGGTGGCGTCGAGCCGTCCGAAACGGATATTCTCGCGCGCCGAAGCGGCAAAGATCACCGGGTCTTGTGGCACCAGTGCCAGATCCCGGCGGAACTCGTGCCGTGCCATATCGGACAAGGGCACGCCATCCAGCGTGATGCGCCCCGCGTCCGGGTCATAGAATCGCTGGATCAGTTGAATAACGCTGGTCTTGCCCGCGCCCGAGGGACCGACAAGGGCCACGGTCTCGCCGGGGCGGATCGTCAGGCTCACATGATCCAGGGCCGCGATGCCGGGCCGCGACGGATAGGTGAATTGCACATCCTCAAAGGCAATCTCGCCCCGCACTGGGCGCGGCACAGCCACAGGGCGGGCAGGATCGCGCACCGGGTCTTCGGCTTGCAGCAACTCGACCAGACGCTCTGTCGCCCCGGCCGCGCGCTGCAACTCGCCCCAGATCTCCGAGAGTGCTGCCACAGCGCCTGCGACCATCACCGCATAGATCACGAATTGCACGAGACTGCCTGCGGTCATTTCGCCGGCGCGCACATCGCGCGCGCCGATCCAGAGCACACCGACAATGCCGGTAAAGACGAGAAAGATCACGATCACCGTCATCAAGGCACGGGTGTTCACCCGGCGGCGCGCGGCGTCGTGGCTGCGCTCGGTCACATCGGCAAAGCGCGCGCGGGTCTCGCCTTCATGGGTAAAGGCCTGCACGGTCTGCACCGACAGGAGCGCCTCGGAGGCATTGCCGGAGCTATTGGCAATCCAGTCCTGATTCTCGCGGCTGAGCACGCGCATCCGCCGTCCGAGGGTCAGAATGGGCACGATGACCAGCGGCACGATGAGCAGGACGAGGCCGGTCAGCTTGGCCGAGGTCAGCAGCATCAGCCCCATGCCGCCCACAAGGATGAGCAGATTGCGCAGGGCGATGGAAATGGATGAGCCGATCACCGAGAGAATGAGCGTGGTGTCCGTCGTGATGCGGCTCAGCACCTCGCCGGTCATGAGTTTCTCGAAAAAGGCGGGGCTCATGCCGATCACCCGATCGAACACGCCCTTGCGGATGTCGGCCACGACACGCTCGCCCAACCGTGTGACCAAGAGATATCGAAGACCCGTTCCAACCGCCAACAGCGCCGCGAAGAACAGCGCAGCACCGAAATACTGATCAAGGATGGCTCCGTTTTCCGCATTGAAATTGTCCACCACACGGCGCACCGCCAAGGGCAACATCAGCGCGACGCTGGCCGTAACCACCAGGGCCAGTATGGCTGCGGCCAACAAGCGCCGGTAGGGGCGCAGGAAAGGCCACAATTCGGCCAGCGCGCCCACACGTTTCGATTTCTCGCGATCCAGCAGATCAGCGCCGTTTTCGGCTCTGCGCACCATCGGTCTTAATTCCTCACCATTTGGCAACGGTTCTTGGCGGGCGTTGACGTCCGGGTCAAGGGGACAGATCAGCCGCAGGGCATATTCGCTGGGATCAAAATGGAGCGGGCGGCGGGAATCGAACCCGCGTCTCTTGCTTGGAAGGCAAGGGTCTTACCATTACACAACGCCCGCACTTGGGGCGTAATTAGTTGAGCCGCGCGCGAGGGTCAAGACCATCCGGGCATTGGTCTGCACTGCGCGCACGCCCCCGCCCGCTTGATCCCACGCCGCAAAAGCGCCAGAGTGCGCTCAAGGCCGCATCACGTCGGTCCCCATACAGGACCGGCCACATGGGCCGGATTTTCAGAGAGCAGACATATGGCCATTCCCGACACCCTCGCCGCCCGACTGATCGAAACAGTCAAGAGCCACGATCTGGGCGGCAAGTTTCTGATGCTGGGGCGGCAGCGATGGATCGGATCGCGGCGCGGCGCGTCGTCGCGGGTGTTCACTCAGGTGATGGCGGACCATATGCCGGGCGTGAGCGAGACCGATCTCATCCCCGAGGGCGAGACCTATTCGGAAGGCTTCTTTGGAAAACTGGGGTTTGAGTCGGTTGACTCGATGGATTTCTCGGACTTCGAGAAAGCGAGCATCATTCAGGATCTGAGTGCGGACCTGCCAAAGAAACTGGAACGCAAATTCGACGTGATTTATGACGGCGGCACCTGTGAGCATATCTTTGATCTGCCCACCGCCTATCGCAATATCCACAAGATGCTGAAACCCGGTGGCGTGCTGATCGGGCATAGCCCGTGCAACAATTGGGTCAACCATTCCTTTTACCAGATCAACCCCGAGATGGTGTATGGCTTCTGGGAGGCAACGCTGGGCTATGAGGTGCTCCATTGCGCGCTGCAACCGATCAAACCCGCCCATGCCCGCAAGGTGGTGACGACCACTAATCCCAATGTGACCGGCAAGCGTCCGCGCCTGTCGGGATCTCTGGCCGAGGGCGGGATCATCCTCGACTATGCCGTGCGCAAGCCGAAACGCTCGACCAGATCGGCGGATAAGGTCTATCAATCCGATTATGTCAATCGTTGGACCGCGCCGGAGGCGGACGGCGCGGAAGACGCGGCCTGAGGCGTGAAAGCGTTTCAGATAGCGGGGGTCCTGCGCTAGTCTGGTCTTGGCTGACAGACAGAGGACACGCCCGATGCCCGATACAAACGACCCGCTCCCTGACTTGCGTGATCTGCCGTTCGATATCGACCTGCGCCGCATCAATCTTGGTGTGGGTTATGTGGCGCTTGGCCTGCCGGTGTCGCTTGGGCTGGTGTCGATCCTGACCAACACCTGTTTCAACGCCTCGATCAGCCATTATTATTTCAGCCGTATCGGCGGGGATATCCTCGTGGGCGCGCTGAGTTTTATCGGCCTCTTGCTGATGTTCTTTTACAGCTTTCGCGCGCCGGGGCGCGAGGGCTGTCTGGGCTGGCATTGGTATGATGTGGCGCTGCTCAAGCTCGCCGGGGTGGCTGCGGTTATCGTGGCCTTTGTGCCCACAACGGGCTCTGGCTGTGCCTATACCGGCGAGGTGGCGCGCGTGTTCCTGACCAAGGCCAGCGGCTCAGAAGGGTTCCACCCGCCGGGCGGCACGGTCGACGGCACGATCAGCTATGATTTCTGGGCCAGTTTTGCCGCTATCGGCCCGGATGTGCCCACCGCGCTACAGATGATGCATTTCGGCGCGGCGGGGGTGATGTTTCTCGTGTTGGGGTATTTCTCGACTTTCGTCTTTACCCGCGAGAATACGACCACCGCGCGACTTGCTGGCAACCGCAAGGACCTGCGCAATCGGTGGTATCGCATGCTTGGGCGGATCATCTTTGCCGTCGTGGGGGTGTTGGTGGTCAAAGCGGCGCTGCTAGAGGTAATTCTGCCCGTCGGGATCGCCCAAAGCATCCAAGCGCTGTGGGACAGCCTGCGCCTGACCTTTCTGTGTGAAGCGCTCGGGCTCTGTGCCTTTGGCCTCAGTTGGATGATCAAGGGGCGGTTCCTCATTGCCTTTGAGGATGCCGCCGCCCTGCCTCAGGCGCGTGCGGCGTAGAGCGCCACGGCGGCCGCGTTCGACACGTTGAGCGAGCCGAAATCGCTGGCGAACTCGATCCGCACCAGCGCATCGCAGACCTCGCGCGTCCGCTCTCGAAGGCCCGGCCCCTCGGCCCCAAGAACAAGCGCCACAGGTCGGTCACGCTTGCCCTCCATCGCCGCCTCAATGGTCATCTCTGCCTCACCGGCGAGCCCCAGCACCAGATACCCCATCGCCTGCAACTCGATGATGGCGTCCGCCAGATTACGCACCCTGAGGTAGGGTTGCCGCTCCAGCGCGCCGCTGGCGGTCTTGGCGAGCGCCCCGGTCTCGGGGGCGGCGTGGTGGCGGGGGGCGATGACCGCCCGCGCGCCGAACACCTCAGCGGAGCGCAGGATCGCGCCGACGTTATGCGGGTCCGTCACCCGGTCGAGGAGCACCACACGCGGAGCGGTGCGCCCGTCGCCAAGACAGACCTCGGCCATTGGCCCCCAATCAAGCGGCTTAACCTCGAGCGCTGCCCCCTGATGCACGGAGCCGGGATCAAGCGGCGCGTTGAATTTGCGTGGATCGACCTCTTCGGGGGTGATCGCGCTTGCGGCAATCGCCGCCTCCAGCTTGTCCGCGGCATTCTTTGTGACGATCAGGCGCAGCTTTTCACGGGATGGATTCTCCAGCGCGTCGCGCACCGCGTGCAGCCCAAAAAGCCACACGGTCTCAGCGGCCGACGCCCGTTTGGCCTGTTCCTTGTCGATCACCCAACGGGGTTTTTTCATGGCTATAAGGCCCCTCTTTTCCGGCCCGCGACAATGCGACGGGCAGGCATGGCTTGCAAGCGATTTTCCGGTTGACGCAGCATGCAGCCACTAGTAATCAGCCCCCCACGCCAGACGCGCAAGCGCTGGACAGTGGGCGACAGGCCGCAAGGTGTGGCAGGGGACTGTAACTCCCTCGCGGAGACGCACGCCAGGTTCGATTCCTGGGTCGCCCACCACTCTAACCCTCTCAAATTTCGACTGCAGTCTCGGTTTTTTGGCTGCTGGCATTTGCTTTGCGTTGACGCAGGCGGTTCGGTCTCTAGTTTAGATTGAGTGGATGGCGCGATTGGCGCCCTGCATGCTTGATTGACGCAGTTGGGAGAGAGCCTTTCATGTGCCAGATTTGCAGCCATACGGATACCCCGCCCCACGCCGCCCTTGATTGCTGTCTCTGCGGAGCGCCGACGACACAGGCGGCCTTTGCCCGGATTGAGGCGGATCTCAACCGCCGCAAGATGTTGGGCGGGACGGCGGCAATCCTCGGTCTCTACGCGGGCTTTGATCTTGCGCCGCGTAAGGCGCGGGCGCAGACGCCGGGACGCCCACTTCTGCTCAGCAATCTGCGTTATTTCGACGGTCACGGCGCCGCGCTGATCCAAGGGCGCGACATTCTGATCGAGGGCGGGCGGATCACCGCCCTGCCTGCCGCTGGACAGGGGCCAAGCGAGGCGGAGCGCATCGACTGTGGCGGACGGGCGGTCATTCCCGGCCTGATCGACGCGCATTGGCACAGCACGCTGGTCGGTGTGAGCCAGCTTCAGGCGATGACCGCAGACATCGGTTTCGTACATCTGATGGCAGGGCGCGAGGCGGAAGCGACGCTTATGCGCGGATTTACCACGGTGCGCGACACCGGCGGACCGGCCTTTGGCCTGAAACTGGCGATTGACCGGGGCGCGCTTGGCGGTCCCCGCATCCTTGCGTCTGGCGCCATGATCTCGCAGACCTCGGGCCATGGCGATTTTCGCATGATTTCAGAATTGCCGCGCGCCGATGGCGACCTGAGCTATAGCGAGAAGGTTGGTGTGGTGGCCATTGCCGACGGGCGCGCTGAGATTCTGCGCCGCACCCGCGAGCAATTGATGAAGGGCGCGAGCCAGATCAAGATCATGGCCGGAGGTGGTGTCACCTCGCTCTATGATCCGCTCGAGAGCCTGCAATTCACTGACGATGAAATGCGCGCCGCCGTCGAGGCCGCGACGGATTGGGGCACCTATGTTTGCGCCCATGTCTATACGCCCAAGGGCATCCAGCGCGCCCTGCGCGCCGGGGTGAAATCCATCGAGCACGGGCAATTGGCGGATCTCGAAACCGTGCGGATGATGCGCGATGCAGGTGCGTGGTGGTCAATCCAGCCGTTCTTGATGGATGAGGACGCCAATCCCCGCACTGATCCCGTCCAACGCGCCAAGCAGGAAGAGGTGTCCGCGGGCACTGTGCGCGCCTTTGAGATGGGCCGCGCCGAGAAGGTCAACATGGCCTTTGGCACCGACATCCTGATGAACCCTGCAGGCGCCAGCAGTCAGGGGCGGCAACTGGCCAAGCTGAGCCGGTTCATGCCCCCGCTCGAGGCCTTGCGCCTGGCGACGGGGGCGGCGGGCGAACTGCTGGCCCTCTCAGGGGAACGTGCGGGTTATGAGGGGCGGTTGGGCATCATAGCAGAGGGGGCGATGGCCGATCTTCTGGTGGTCGAGGGTGAGCCGGAAACCGGACTCGACTGGTTGGATACGCCCGAGCAAAGCCTCGCGCTGATCGTCAAAGGCGGGTCAATCGTGAAGGACCGGCTCTGATGTCGGCGCGGGTTTTGGCCCTGCTCGCTATCCTGAGCCTTGCTGCGCCGGCGCGCGCGCAGGACTGGAGCGCCCAGATCACGCCCTACGCCTGGGGGACGGGTATTGGTGGCACGATCACGCCACTTGCGGGCGGCCCGTCGCTGCGGTTTGACAAGGGGCTGTCGGATGTTCTCGAAGATCTCGACGCGGCCTTGTTTCTCACGGGGTATGCCCGCTATCAGCAGTTCGTGGTGATGGGGGACATTTCGCACTCGGCCAGTTCGCGGAGCGGGATCGTGCCCCTCCCAGCCCCTGCCCCCGGCCTGCCCGCGCAGGGCCGGATCGAGCAAACCTCACTGACACTCACCGCAGGCTACCGGGCGCTGACGACGCCCGATGCGGCGGTCGATTTCATGGTCGGTTTGCGCCACTGGGAGGTCGAGGGGCGCGCCACGACGCCGGTGCCGGGCCTTGCCGCCGGGATCGACGTGAGCTTTACCGATCCGATCCTGGCCGCGCGCACCAATATCCGCCTCTCGGAACGCTGGTCCTTTATCGGCTATGCCGATGTCGGCGGCTTTGGTGCGGGATCTGACATGACGTCCCAGCTGGTGGGCACGCTCAACTGGCAGGCCAATGACCGGCTCTGGCTCTCGGCGGGTTACCGGCATCTTTATGTGGATTACAGCAAGAATGGCCAAAAATTCGACGCGACATTCTCTGGCCCGCTTGCCGGCTTGACCCTGCGCTTTTGATCCATGCCGGGTGCGGCCATGCGATAACCGCTTTATCTGGACGGTGGAAAACCCCATAGTGGCGGCGGCAGTCAGGCAGGATCACGACAAGAATGGCCCCCAAAAAACAGGCGCCCCAGACATATAATATCCTGATCGTTGGTCAGGCTGGTCGGTTGCAATACGAGGCCATTCTCTTTGCCGCGTCGCTGCGGGCCACCTCGCCCGAGTTTCCGGGGCGTCTTTTTGTGGCGGAGCCGCAGCCCGGACCGCTATGGCGGGATGACCCGCGCATCAAGGACGAGGACAGTCGCGCGCTCTTGAACGAACTCGGCGCAGAATTCCTGCCGTTCGAGAGCCGTCATTTCGGCGCAGCCTATCCCTATGGCAACAAGATCGAGGCCCTCTTTGCCCTGCCCAAAGGGGAGCCCTTTGTGTTTTTCGACACTGATACGCTGATCTGTGGTGATCTTGCGTCCGTGCCGTTCGATTTCAGTCGCCCCACCGCGTCGCTCCGCCGTGAAGGCACATGGCCGCAGATCGAGCTCTATGGGCCAACCCATACCCAGATTTGGAAATCTCTCTACGACAAGTTTGGCATTGAGTTCGAAACCTCGCTCGATCCTGGCCAGCCCGAGGGCTACTGGCAACGCTATCTTTATTTCAACGCCGGCTTCTTTTTCTACCAATGCCCGCATGTCTTTGGTCAGCGGTTTCTCGATTACGCGCTCGGCATCCGCGATGACGCGCCGCGCGAATTGATCTGCCAATCGCTCGATCCTTGGCTCGATCAGGTGGCGCTGCCCCTCGTGATCCATTCGCTTGGCGGCGGACGGGACACGCTGCCGCCCGGTCTTTTGGATGGTGCGGTCAGTTGTCATTACCGGCTCTTGCCGCTGCTCTATGCGCGCGAGGCCGATCATGTGGTCAACGTCCTGCAAGATGTGACCGCCCCGAACAAGATCAAGCGCGTTCTCAAGGCTTACGATCCCGCCAAGCGGATGATCTATCAGGGACGGGGATTGAAGGTGCGGGCGCTCTTTGACCAAGACGACCTGCCACGCCGCGAGCAGGTGATCCGCAACACGATCAAGCGCAACGGATTCTGGATGCGGTGAGGGGCAAGCACCCGACTTGGTCAGGCACTCCCCCTCGGCCCGCGCGCGCGTTAATCTGCCGAATCGGCCGGGGTGGCATTGAGCAGGCCATACCGCTCGGCGCCCAATTGATCGAAGAGGTCGATCTGCGTTTCGAGGTAATCAATATGCCCCTCCTCATCCGCGATCAATTCTTCAAAGAGGTTCTTGGACACGTAATCCGCCACGCTTTCGCAACGGCCGCGCGCCTCGATATAGAGCGTGCGCGCGTCGTGTTCGGCGGCTAGGTCGGCCTCGAGCGTCTCGCGCAAATTCTCGCCGATCCTGAGCGAGTCCAGCTTTTGCAGGTTTGGATGCCCGCCCAGAAAGATGATCCGCGCAATCAGTTTGTCGGCGTGTTGCATCTCTTCGATGCTTTCCTCGCGGGACTTGGCGGCAATGCGGCCATATCCCCAATCCTCCTGCAAGCGGTAGTGCAGCCAGTATTGGCTGACCGCTGTCAACTCACTCCTGAGTGCCTGATTGAGATAGTCGATGACCTTGGCGTCGCCTTTCATATGCGTCTCCCTGTGTGGTCGCGCGGCGAAGTCCGCGCAGGTGCATAGGTATGCTAAGGCTATCCGCTTGACGCATGGTGTCAATAAAGAGTGGCAGACATCCGCCACAGTCAGCCCGCTTGCCCAAGGTGCGGTATACTTTGCCGGGGGTGATCAGCGTGTCCGGATCGGCCGCGCGCATCCAGTCGATGGCCCGGTGAATATCGGTATCGGTGATGGACATACAGTGACAGATCATCATAGCCAGTTCCCCCTGTCTTAATGCCGGGTGGCGCTTGTCGGTTCCGGAATCCGCGCGGATTTCGCACAGAGGTCTGCCCTGTGCAAACACAATCCAAAGCGCGCCGCCGCCTCGGTCAGCGGCAGAATGCCGCGCGCAGTGACAAGCACGCTTGCCATCATCAGGGCATCTTCGCGGTCGCCCAGCGCCGCCTCTTCGACAAACCGGGCAAAGGCGGCCTCGTCCATGCCGACACAGCCGCACTGCGGCGTGTGACAGCGCAATGGGCGGCGTAGAGTTGCCGCCAGCGCCTCGGTCAGATCATGCAGCGCCTCAAACGCCGCGAGCGCCATCGGTTCTGCCATCCGTTCGCACAGCAGGGCATGCGCGCGCAGTGCGCCGCCCGCGTTCCACGCCCGCAGCGAGGCCACCACCAGCCTGCTCAGGAGATGCATCTCAGAGATTTGGGCCACCGGCATCTGGCCGGTCAGATCGCGCGCATGTTTCATTTGGTGAGAATCAGCTTGCCTGCGCGGGTGATGCGCAGCGTGTAAATCTGCCCATCGAGCACGATCAAGGCCGTGTTGGCCCCATTCGTCAGCGCGCGGGCGTCGTGGCAGGCGGCCTCGGCCACCAGATCGGGGTCTGATTTGGTTTGTGCGCGGATCATGCCATGGCCCCCGCTGAGAAAAAATTTACATGTGCCATGCCTTGCAGTCCTCTGTTGCAGGTTACGCCGGGCTCGCACCGCGACGGGCTGGCTTGGCTCGTAATTTCTGACTTAATTAATAAGGTATGTCAATTCTGATTCTTTTGATCAGAAATAACCAGTGAAAATCTGCTGGCCCGATACCCAAGCCCCGCGTTATACGGATCGCAGAGATGTGTGGCGACATGGGGAGCGGACAGGCCGGTGACCCTTTTGAAACTCAAGCAGATGCCGCTCCTCTTGTCGGCGGTCCCCAAGTCGGAGATTCGCACGCAGTTCGCGGCGCTCTGTTTTCGCATGGTCGGGAACAAGCCCGAAATCCTGCTGATCACCAGCCGTGGATCTGGCCGCTGGATATTGCCCAAGGGCTGGCCCGCATCGGGCCGCACCCCGGCCGCCATGGCCCTGCGCGAAGCATGGGAAGAAGCGGGCGTGCAAGGGCGCGCCTACGACACCTGCCTCGGCCTTTATTCCTATGCCAAGGCCATCGGACCTGATCGCGGCCTGCCCTGTGTGGCCCTTGTTTATCCGGTTCGTGTGAAATCGCAGACCGCGCATTTTCCCGAAGCCGGACAGCGCCGCGTGAAATGGTTTCGCCCGAAAAAGGCCGCTGCGCGGGTAAGGGAACCCGAACTGGCAGAGATCATACGAAGTTTCAATCCGCAACGGCTTGGGCTGTAAGATCAAAAGCATAGCTTGAATTTCCCGCGCAGCGGCGTAACTATCGGCGGCACTGCAATGGATCAGGTTATGATTAAATTCACCCTCAAATGCGCCGCAGATCACCAGTTCGACAGTTGGTTTCAATCCGCTGCCGCTTTTGAGAAACTGCATGGCGCAGGCATGATCAATTGTGCAATCTGCGGCATATCCGACGTGCAGAAGGGGTTGATGGCGCCCAGCCTGCACAACACACCGGAGGCAGTGCCCGTTTCTCCCAGCCCTGCCGAACAGGCGCTTGCCCTGCTCAAACATCGAATCGAGACCCAATCTGAATATGTCGGGCTCAACTTTGCCCGCGAGGCGCGTGACATGCACGACGGGCTGACGCCGGAGCGGAGCATCTATGGCGAAGCCAGGCCCGAAGAGACCCGCAAGCTGATCGAGGACGGAGTGCCCGTGGCCCCGCTGCCGTTTATTCCGCGCCGCAAATCCAACTGATCCGAAAGGTCTGACATGCATATCCTCATCACAGGGGCCAATCGCGGTATCGGCCGCGCGCTCGCCGATCAGTACCGCAGCCAAGGGCACAGCGTCACCGCCACCGCACGTAGGCCCTCTGAGGGAGAAATTGCCCTTGACGTGACGGACCCTGCCTCTTGCGCGGCGCTTGGCGACCGCCTCGCCGGTCAGGCGATTGACCTATTGATCTGCAATGCAGGCGTTTATGCGGACAAGGGTCAAACGTTGGAGACTGGCTATCCGGTCGGGATGTGGGCCGAGACCTTTGCCACAAATGTCACCGGCGTGTTTTTGACCGTTCAGGCGCTATTGCCGCATCTGCGCGCGGGCCAATCCGCAAAGATCGCGATCATCTCGAGCCAGATGGCGAGCCACACCCGCGCGCCCGGCGGCAGTTTCATTTACCGCGCGTCGAAAGCGGCGGCTCTGAATCTCGGGCGCAATCTGGCCAGTGAGTTGCGCGGTGACGGGATTGCGGTGGGCATCTATCACCCCGGTTGGGTGCGCACCGACATGGGCGGTGACACTGCGGAGATTTCCGTGGACGAGGCCGCAACGGGTCTGGCGGAGCGTTTTGCCGCGCTGGATATCGCCTCGACGGGCTGCTTTCAGACATGGGACGGGCGCGACCATCCCTATTGAACGCAGAGGGCGGCGGCGGCGCCCGAGCCCTCTACCACACCTCCCCCCTTGCGCAGCGCCTTGCCCGCGCGTAAACCCCGCGCGATAAATCGGCTCAGGACTGCATCCATGCCCGTTCTCGTGATGAAATTCGGCGGCACTTCGGTCGCCAATATCGACCGCATCCGCCGCGCCGCCAAGCGCGTGGGCCTTGAGGTGGCCAAGGGCTATGACGTGATCGTCATCGTGTCGGCCATGTCCGGCAAGACCAATGAAATGGTGGGGTGGGTCGGAGAGATTTCACCGCTGTATGACGCGCGCGAATATGATGCCGTGGTCAGTTCGGGTGAGAATGTCACCGCTGGTCTGATGGCTCTGACGCTTCAGGAGATGGAAATTCCGGCGCGCAGCTGGCAAGGCTGGCAAGTGCCGCTCAAGACCAATTCCGCCCATAGCGCCGCCCGGATCGAAGAAATCCCGACCGACAACATCAATGGCCGGTTCGCCCAAGGCATGCGCGTGGCCGTGGTGGCGGGGTTTCAAGGGATCTCTCCCGAGGGCCGGATCACAACATTGGGGCGCGGCGGCTCTGACACCACCGCCGTGGCCTTTGCCGCCGCCTTTGACGCGGAGCGCTGCGATATCTACACAGATGTGGACGGGGTCTATACCACCGACCCGCGCATCACCTCAAAGGCGCGCAAGCTGGACAAGATCGCGTTCGAGGAAATGCTGGAACTGGCCTCGCTTGGGGCCAAGGTGCTGCAAACCCGTTCCGTGGAACTGGCGATGCGCTATAATGTGAAACTGCGCGTGCTCAGCAGTTTCGAGGAACCATCGGACGCGGCCGGCACGCTTGTATGCGCCGAGGAGGAAATCATGGAATCAAAGGTTGTCAGCGGCATCGCCTATTCCCGCGACGAGGCGAAAATGACCCTTATCTCGGTGGCTGACCGCCCCGGCATCGCCGCCGCCATTTTTGGCCCGCTGTCAGAGGCGGGTGTCAATGTCGACATGATCATCCAGAATATCGCGGAAGAGGGGCGCACCGACATGACCTTTTCCTGCCCGGTCGATCAGGTGATCCGCGCCGAAAAGGCGCTGCGCGATGCCAAAGAGCGCGGCGAGATCAATTATCACGACCTGATCGCTGATACGAATGTGGCCAAGGTCTCGGCTGTGGGCATTGGCATGCGCAGCCAATCGGGCGTTGCCGCCAAGATGTTCAAGACACTGAGCGATGAAGGTGTGAACATCAAAGTCATTGCAACCTCCGAGATCAAGATTTCCGTGCTCATCGACCGAAAATACATGGAACTCGCGGTTCAGGCGCTGCATGATGCCTTCGAGTTAGACAAAGCGGCCTGACCCGGCCCCCACATCACCGGTCCCGGGTCTGGCCAATCCCTGAATCCGCCCCGGGGGACAGCCGCGCATGAGCGACCACTTCAAGACCGACAGCCGCCAGATGTTGGGCCGCTTGCGCGCCATCATGGCCGAGGATGCAGGCGGCCAGACCCGTCTTGACCAGATTACACGCCTGATTGCCGAGGAAATGCGGATCGAAGTCTGTTCGATCTACCTGTTTCGCGACGAGGACACGCTGGAACTTTGTGCCACAGAGGGTCTCAAACCCGAGGCCGTGCACCAGACCCGGATGCGCATGGGTGAAGGTCTGGTGGGCCGTGTGGCGCGCACCGGCGAGGTGATCAACACTGACAATGCCCCCGCAGAGCGCGGCTTTCGCTATATGCCGGAAACGGGGGAAGAGGCTTATTCGTCGTTTCTTGGTGTCCCGATTCAGCGGCTTGGTGAAAAACTGGGCGTTCTCGTCGTGCAATCCAAACAGGCGCGACTGTTCTCGGATGAGGAAATCTATGCGGTCGAGGTGGTCGCCATGGTGTTGGCCGAAATGGCCGAGCTTGGCGCCTTCGTGGGGGAAGGGGCGGCCATGTCGGCCCGGCATCAGCAGGCCGTCCTCTTTCGCGGCACCAGCGCGCAAGAGGGCACCGCGCAGGGCCGTGTCTGGCTGCACGAACCGCGCGTGGTTGTCACCAACCCCATTGCCGATGATCCGGTCCGCGAGCTGACCCGTCTCAACGAGGCGGTCGAAACGTTGCGCGTGGGCGTTGATCGTATGCTGACGTCTGCCAAGGGTGGCGACAAGGACCAGATGGAGGTGCTCGAGGCCTATCGCATGTTCGCCAACTCCAAGGGCTGGATGCGCCGGATGGAGGCCAATATCGACAGCGGCCTCTCGGCAGAGGCCGCTGTGGAAAAGGAACAATCCGCAGCCCGCGCACGCATGACGCAGGTCACGGATGCCTATCTGCGCGAGCGTTTGCACGATCTTGATGATCTCTCGAACCGCCTGCTGCGCATCCTGACCGGGCAGGGCAAAGAGACCGGCGCCGATATGCCCGCCGATCCGATCCTCATCGCGCGCAACATCGGCCCGGCGGAACTGCTGGATTATGGCCGCAGCCTCAAGGGGATCGTGCTGGAAGAAGGCTCGGTCGGCTCTCATGCCGCGATTGTCGCGCGGGCGC
The DNA here is from genome assembly GCF_053628575.1 of Roseovarius sp. MBR-51. Taxonomy (NCBI): domain Bacteria; kingdom Pseudomonadati; phylum Pseudomonadota; class Alphaproteobacteria; order Rhodobacterales; family Roseobacteraceae; genus Roseovarius; species Roseovarius sp. MBR-51. Next base: position 320,672 of record NZ_JBRJGQ010000002.1, on the reverse strand, counting down.
TGGCGATTCCGTTGGTGATCCATGCCAATCGCATCACCACCGAGGCGCTCAATGGCGATCTGATTCTTGTCGATGGCGATCAAGGCATCGTGCATCTGCGCCCCGACGATACAGTCGTTTCCGCCTTTCGCGACAAGATGGCGATGCAGGCCGAGGCGCAGCAACGCTATGCCTCGATCCGCGACAAGCCCGCCGAGACGCTCTGTGGCCAGCATATCAAACTCAAGATGAATGCGGGCCTTATGGCGGATCTGCCGAGCCTTGCCGGATCCGGGGCCGAGGGGGTGGGCCTGTTTCGCACCGAGTTGCAGTTTCTCATCCGCAACCACATGCCCAAACGGGCCGAATTGTCAGAGCTTTATGCGCGGGTGATGGACGCCGCGGGCCAACAGCGCGTGGTGTTCCGCACGCTGGATATCGGCTCGGACAAGGTGCTGCCCTATATGAAACCCAATGACGAACCCAACCCGGCGATGGGCTGGCGCGCGATCCGGGTTGGGTTGGACAAGCCGGGGGTGATGCGGATGCAGCTTCAGGCGCTCATTCGCGCGGCCAAGGGCCGCCCGCTGACCATCATGTTCCCCTTTGTCGCACAGCGCGACGAGTTCACCGCCGCCCGCGCCGAGATGGAAAAGGCGCTGGAGCGCGAGCGCATTCTGGGCCATCCGATTCCCGAACAGATCGAAGTGGGGGCGATGCTGGAAACCCCATCGCTCGCCTTTGCGCCGGATGCGTTTTATTCCGAGGTGGATTTCATCTCGGTGGGGGGCAATGATCTCAAGCAGTTCTTCTTTGCCGCCGACCGCGAGAACGAGCGCGTGCGCCGCCGGTACGACACGCTCAACATCAGCTTTCTGAATTTCCTTGAGGGTATTGTCTATCGCTGCGCCACCCTTGGCACGCCGCTCAGTTTCTGTGGCGAGGATGCGGGCCGCCCCGTTGAGGCTGCGTGTCTTGCCGCCATCGGCTTTCGCACGCTCTCGATGCGCCCCGCCTCTATCGGCCCGGTCAAAAGCCTGTTGCGGCGGATCGACCTTGGGGGATTGCGTGATGTGATCCATATCGAGCGTGCGAATGGCGCGCAAAGCGTGCGCCCGGCTGTGATGGATTATCTACGCGAGCAGATGTAGGGCGAAGGGAACTTAGTGCCCGCCACCCCCGGCAAGACCCACGCCCGACACCAGCGATCCCCAGACCTTGATGCGCAACCCGACCGCCTTGATCACGCCCGTCGCCGCAATCACATGGCCAAAAAAGCCCGGAAGATTGCTGGTATAGGTCTGGATCAGGCATCCGCTGCCATCCAGCATGATCTTTTCGTGCTCGGGATACTCAAGCTCGAGATAAACCAGAATCGACCCGCGCCGCAGCATTTCGGCAGGGTCCAACAAGCGCCCACCCGGCACGATCTGCCCCGTGGAAATCGCAGGCTGGACAGAGACCACCCGCGCCGGCAGGACCGCGTTGCGGAACGACAGGCTGACGTTGCTGTCGCAGGCAATTTCAGCGGGCATTCCCTCATAAATGGTCCCGCGAGCGACCTGAGAAAACCCCGCGATCGTCCGCACCGGCCATCCCTCGGGCCGGTCCGGAATGATCACCATGGCCGGGCTGAGGATCAGGGTCGAGGCCGGACTGCCCAAGCTCATCGCAAGCTGCGTTACCACGCCCCCAGAATAGCTGCGCACCTCGGTCTGAGCGACCGCGACTTTTGCACTCTCCAGCACAGCTTCAGCCGCCCGACGTTGCGCCGGCAGGCTTTCGGAAATATCCGTTTGGGCGAGGCCCACTTGTGCCTCTGCGGATTCCAATGCGGCCTGCGCCATTGCGACCGAGGCCTCAAGCTCGCGAACCGCATCTCGTGTCCCGACATTTCTGGACACCAAAGTCTGCGCATTCTCCAGATCGACCCTCAGCTTTTCCAGCGATGCCGTCGCCTCGACCACACTGTACTGCGCCACCTTCAGGGTCTCACCAGCCTTGGTTTCTGCCGCGCTGATCTTGGCAAACTCGGCCTCTGCCTGTGCCAGAGCAGCCTGTTGGGACCGGCTGTCAACACGGAACAGGAGATCACCGGCTTCGACCCGTTGACCATTGCGGACTGGAAGGTCGGTGACCGGTCCACTGGCCTGCGCCACGACGGAAATGGTGCGAAAGGGGACGATGCCCGAATAGGATTTGGGGTGAAAGTAAAAGATGACGAGGAACAGCAGGAACGCCAGCACCGCCCAGATCAGCACCGCCGTGCGCATGTTCCAGACGGTCAGCGCCTCTCCCCGGCGCTTGAGCTGAAAGTAGCGGATGATGACCGGAAAGGACGTCAGCAAAAGCTCAAACATGGCCGCCCTCGCCCGTCTTCTCGCCCGTCTTAGGGGCTTGATCATGCGCCGCGTCCGGGGCCGCGCCGCGCAGGTTGAACCGCGACCAATCCGCCATGAGCGCAATCAGGATCGCACTGACCGGCAAGAGGATGTGGAAATGCCCAAGCGGAAAGATTTCATAAAGCAGGGCAATGGTCAGCATCGTGGGGATTGTTTTCGCAAGCGGCGTGCCATGCGATTCGCGCTCGGCCCAGCGGTCAAAGGCCGCGTAAAGCGTGACGAGCGCGTAAAGCGCTCCGATGATCAAGGCCAAAGACAGCCAAGCGAGGAAATCCGCATCACCGGGAGATGCGAACCATGACGGCAGAGCGTGTCCATGATCTGATTCTGCTGCCATATCGACCACCTGACTTAAATTCATTGTCCCGACGGTATGATCTCGGCAAAGAATATCAAGAAAATTCGCAGCCCGTGGCAGTATAGCGGTCGTTTTTGGCGGTCGCGGCCCCGGGTCGGGTGCTGTTTGGTCCTATCCAGCCGAGAGGCGCGTGTCGTGTCCTTGGGCACCGCAAGCCACGCGTTTCCGGACCGTTTCCGGGCCGTTCTGGGTAAATTCTGTAACGCCTAAGAAATTGATTTTGATAAACTTATACGCGCCAAATCCATCAATCTGTTCCCGATATTCGCTACCGTTTTCGGAGCCGTGCCTTGGCGGCTTTCGCGCGGAATTCCGCAACCACATCTTGTCTCTCGCGACCCGCATCAATCGCCAACCGCCGTAGCCCGAAATGCACCTGCGCCATATCCTGATAGTAGCGGGTATAGGCATAGTTGGTGGCCGCCCCCGCCGCAGCGCCCAGGATCGGAACCGTTTGCGCCGCCAGTTTTTGCCCAAGCACCGCCGCCAGACGCGGGGCCACCCGCGCGATCAGCGCGTTGAGTGCGGGGCCTGTGACCGTCATCCGCGTCCCGATAAAGCCCGCATTGGCCCCATCATCACGTTCAAGCGGACCGGCCGCGCCGAACACCTCGATGGAATCGAACCGAATACTGGGTTCGGACGGATCAAACCCATGCTCTAACGCAACATCTTGAATCGCCCGGAGCAGCACCGTCACCGTCATCGGCAACTCTGCCAAGGCCGTTGGCAAACCGCCCATGCCGCCCACAGCCCCCATCGAGGCGGTCAGCGCGCGTGTCCTCCATCCGGGTTGTTCGCCCACGACGCTGCGCGAGCGATGCGCCATCTCGGCAGCACGGCGGAGCGCCTCTTCGGTGGTCTCGTTGAGCCGCATCCGCAGCGCCGGTGGCAGGCGGTCCAGCAGCCCCTCGGCACGGCCACCCACGAGGTTGAGCAAGTCAATCACGCCATTGCCCGCCTGCGCGTTGCGCGCCACCAACGCTTTCATGCGCGTTTCGATCTCGGTCTCGCCGATTGGTCGGCCCAATAGCTCCATCTGCGTGCTCCGCAAGGGTTTTACCCGGTTGAACTGGCCACGGCGGCGTTAAAATTCAAGCATCGCGCGCCACTTTGCCCGCCACAGTGTCCCATGCACCCGGGCGCAGTTCCAGCCCCAGAACGCGCTCTGGGTTGGTGGGGGGCGGCATTTCCACCGAGGTCAGCTTGGCAAATCCAAAGCGGCTGTAATAGGGCGCATCGCCCACCAGAATGACCCGCTCCCAGCCCAGCGCCTCTGCCCGCTCCAAGCTGTCGCGGATGAGCAGCCCGCCCAGCCCCTCGCCTTGATGCGTGGGATGGACAGCGACGGGGCCCAGCAAGAGCGCGCGCGCCGCCCCGATCCGCTCAGGCCCTATACGGACTGGCCAAAAGCGGATCGCTCCGGCCAGAATTCCCATGCCATCGCGCACAACAAGGCACAGATCGCGCACTGGCGGCACATCGTCACGCAGCCGGTAGGACGACAGCGCCTCGCGCCCCGGTGCAAAGCACAGGTCATAGAGAGCCTCAACCTCCCAATAATCAACGGCTTTCTCCGTCTCGAGGGTGAACATGCCGCGCGTTGCCCTTGCCAAATATCGACTGGCCATGCGCGTAGCACGACGTTACGACGGGCACAAACCCGATGACCAAGGAGAGGCGGATGTTTTACAGACCCGAGGATGGCCACGGCCTGCCGCACAACCCGTTCAACGCCATTGTGACGCCGCGCCCGATTGGCTGGATCTCGAGCCGTGGGGCGGACGGGCAGGACAATCTGGCCCCCTATTCGTTCTTCAACGCGGTGGCCTATGTGCCGCCACAGGTGATGTTCGCCTCGACCAGCACCAAGCCGGATCGCGGCGATACCAAGGACAGTGTGGCCAATATCCGTGAGACCGGCGTGTTTTGCGTGAATATCGTGAGCGAGGCGTTGCGGGACGCGATGAATCGCACCTCTGGCGCATGGGGGCGTGAGGTAGATGAATTCACCGATGCGCGGTTGGAAAAGGCGGACTGCGAAATCATCGCCTGCTCACGCGTGGCGGCCTCACCCGCCAGTCTGGAATGCAAGCTGACGCAGATCGTGCAACTGCCGGGTGAGGCGAATTTCGTGGTGTTCGGCGAGGTGACGGGCATTCACATGCGCGATGACTGCATGGTCGAGGGCCGGTTCGACGTGACCCGGTTCAACCCGCTGACCCGGCTTGGGTATCAGGATTATTCCGTGATCCGCGAGACCTTCAGCTTGAAGCGACCGGGGGAATGAGGGCACTGCAGTGAGCCGCGCGGTGCCCGACCGCCGGGTGGGCGCAGCCACAGAAGTGATAGACAGTTTATGCCTGCCAAGTCTTTCGCGCTCTCAATGAGATGAAACGTTGCAAAGGCGCCCGCCCGTCACGCCAGAGGCGTGCCAATTTGAAGTGGCGCACCTACGGTGCGACGGGGCGGTCGGGCGCCGCGCGGCGGCGTGCAAGCACGCCTTGATTCCGCGCTTTGGTGCATGGTGCCGATGTCGGCTCAAGGTCAATCCCCAACTCACCCCGCCGAAATCGCCGTGCCCAGCTTGGCCGCACGCCGTCCCATACTCTCGCGGCCCAGCGTGCGACAGAGGATCAGCACCGGGATCAGGCCAAAGCCCACCAGCACCAGCGAGGGCACCGCCGCCTCTGAGAGCCGCTCATCAGCGGCGAGGCGATGCGCCTGCACCGCCAGCGTCTGAAAGTCAAAGGGATGCAGGATCAGCGTGGCCGGGAGTTCCTTCATCACATCGACGAAAACGATCAAGAGCGCGGTCACCACCGAGGTGCGCGCCACCGGCAAATGCACACGGGTCAGGAGCTTGGGTCCGGGCTGTCCCAAGGAGCGACCGATCGCGTCCAGATGCCCCGGCACCGTCGCCATGCCACTGTCATAGGCATTGAGCGCAGCCGCCATGAACCGCACGATATAGGCGAGGATCATCAACCAGATTGATCCCGTGATCAAAAGCCCGGTGCGGATGCCGAATGTCTCTTGCATGAAGGCGTCGATGGCATTGTCCAGCCCCGCCATTGGCACCATCAGCCCCACCGCAATCACCCCACCCGGCACCGCATAGCCAAGCCCGGCCCCCAACACCAGCCAGCGAGAGCTGCGCCCCGGACGGGTGCGCGCGCGAAATCCCACAAGGATTGCCCCCGCGACGGTCAGCACGGCGGCCACACTCGCAAGGAGGATTGAGTTGGACATGAACCCAAGATACCGCGCTGAGAGAATATTCTGCCCCGAGCCGATCGCCATCACCCCCAGCATGATCACCGGCAGCACAAAACCCAGGAGCACCGGAAGGAAACAGAGCAAGAATGCCCCCCAGCCCGCCGCTCCCTTTAGAACAGGCCGCTCCATCGTCTCGAAGCGCGCGCCGCGTCCGGCGGTGCGCGACCGTCCCCGGCTGCTGCGCTCCAGCCCCGCCAGCAACAGCGCAAAGGTCAGCAGGCAGAGCGCCAGTTGCGCGGCTGCGGCCCGGTCGCCCAAGCTGAACCACGCCTGATAGATGCCGGTGGCAAAGGTCTGAACGTTAAAGAACGCCACGGTGCCGAAATCCGCGATCGTCTCCATGATGGCAAGGAGCGCACCGCCCGCAATCGCCGGACGCGCCATCGGCAGGGCCACGCGCCAGAACGCCTGCATCGGCGAGCGTCCCAGCGTGCGCGCCACCAGAAACGCATTGCCCGATTGCTGCCGGAACGAGGCGCGCGCCAGCAGGTAGACGTAAGGGTAAAGCACGATGGTCAGCATCACCGCCGCACCGCCCAAGCTGCGGACCTCGGGAAACCAATAGTCACGCGGCCCCCATCCGGTCACGGCACGCAGCGCCGTTTGCACCGGGCCGGGGTGATCCAGCATATGAGTATAGGCATAGGCCATCACATAGGCCGGAAAGGCCAGCGGCAGGGCCAGTGCAACCTCCAGCAGCCGGGCACCGGGAAAGCGATAGACGGTCACGAGCCAAGCCGTGACCGACCCGATCACCGCCGTGCTCAGCCCGACAATCACGACCAGTGTCAGGGTCGTGGCTGTATAGCGGGGCAGGACGGTGGACAGCACGTCGCGCCAGGTCTGCAAATCGCCCGTCACCGCCGCGAGCGCCGCCGCGAGGATAGGGGCCACGCAGAGCACGACCACGACCCATGCAAGGCGGTGCAAAAGTTTTTCGCTCATGGGCCTGACGCTCCGGGATAATCCGACGATTTTAATCAGTATTCCGGGGCAACAGGCGGGTCAAGGCGATGACGCCAGAACAGGCAGCGTCATGCGCCCGTCACGCCCGCCTCTGCAAAGGTGGCCATTCCGGAATGGCAGGCCAAGGCCGCCTGAACCACGCTCACCGCCAGCACGCCGCCCGATCCCTCGCCCAGACGCAGGCCAAGCGACAGGACCGGCACCTTGTCCAAGACCTGCAAGAGCCGCGCATGTCCTGGCTCTGCGCTGACATGCCCAGCGACGGCATGATCGAGCGCACCGGGGCATTCTGCCTCAAGGCAGGCTGCAGCGGCAGTGCAGATGAAACCGTCGAGAACCACCGGAATGCGCAGGCTCCGCGCCCGCGCCATCGCCCCGGCCATCGCCACCAACTCGCGCCCGCCTAGGCGGCGCAATACCTCTAGCCCCCCTGCCCCGCTGGCCGCGTTGACCCTGACCGCGCGAGCTACGATCTTTGCCTTGTGCGCAAGGGCAGAGTCCGCCAGCCCCGTGCCACGCCCCGTCCAGCCAACCGCGTCACCGCCGTGGAGCGCCAAGGCAATTGCCGCAGCGCTGGTGGTGTTGCCGATGCCCATTTCCCCCACGACCAAGAGATCACTGGCCGGATCCACCGCATCCCAGCCGGTGCTAAGCGCGATCAGCATCTCGTCTTCGGACATGGCCGGGCCAAGGCTGATGTCACCCGTGGGCCGGTCGAGATCGAGCGCGTGCACGTCCATTCGCGCCCCCACGAGCGCCGCCAATTGGTTGACTGCTGCACCGCCTGCGCGGAAATTCGCGACCATTTGCGCCGTGACTTCGGGCGGAAAGGCGGAAATGCCCTGCGCCACCACCCCGTGATTGCCGGCAAAGACGATCACCTGTGGGGCCGTCACCCGCGCCCGTGCCTCGCCGCGCCAGCCGCAATACCAGAGCGCCAGATCCTCGAGCCGACCGAGCGCGCCGGGGGGCTTGGTCAACTGTGCGTCGCGCCTCTGTGCGGCTTGGGTGGCAGCCGTGTCGGGGCCGGGCATTTCGCCAAGGAGTGCCGCAAAATCGGACAGCGAAGAGAAGGCACCCGCCATGCAAAGCCTCATTGATTGTGATCTGTCCTTTCTGTATCGCAGGCAGAGCCTCCGCCCCAGACGAAAAAGGGCACGCCCATGGCAGAAAACGACAAAGCCTTGATCCGGTTCAGAGATGTGCCGCTGGCGCTGAGCCTCCTCAGCCGCTTGCCTGTGCCGGTGCGGCACTATGAGCGGGGCGCGCGGGCGGCTTGGGCCTATCCGCTGGCGGGCGTGGTGATGGGCGGGCTTGCAGCCTTGGGCGGGCTGGTCGCGCTCTGGCTGGGATGGCCGACACCGTTGGTGGCGCTCTTGGTCGTGGCCACTCCGATTCTGCTGAGCGGTGCCCTGCACGAGGATGGGCTTGCCGATACCGCCGATGGTCTCTGGGGCGGTTGGACGCGCGAGTGGCGGTTGGCGATCATGAAAGACAGCCATATCGGCAGTTATGGGGTGATCGCGCTGATCCTGTCCCTTGGGGCACGCGGTGTCGCGCTCTGGCTGCTCTACGAGGTCAGTCCGGGAGCGGCAACCTCCGCCATGCTGGCGGCAGCCCTGCTCTCGCGCGCAATGATGCCGGTGGTGATGTTTGCCCTGCCACATGCCCGCGACACGGGGCTGTCACAAGCACAGGGGCGCCCGACGGTCGCAACTGTGGCTCTGGGGATTGGGCTGGCGGCGGCAGTGGCATTTGGGCTGCTTGGCGGCGCGGGTCTTACAGCGCTGGTATGCGCAGGTTTCACGACGTTGGCCATCGCCTTGATTGCGCGCGCCAAGATCGGCGGACAGACGGGCGACATCCTTGGCGCAACGCAGCAACTGGCAGAAATCGCGGTGTTGATCAGCCTCTTGGCGTGAGGCACGAGAAAGGCCGCACCTTGCGGCACGGCCTTTGTCTATCTGAGGTGATCGGGCTCACGCGGCGCGCGAAACCAGCACCTCATCCACCTGACGCGCGGCCAGCACTTCATCTCCGCCGGAAACGGCAGCGACTTCGCGGGTCAAACGCTCGAGCGCGGCCTCATAGAGCTGGCGCTCGGAATAGCTTTGCTCGCGCTGGTCGTCAGAGCGGTGCAGGTCGCGCACCACTTCGGCAATAGCGATAAGATCACCGGAATTGATCTTTTGTTCGTATTCCTGTGCCCGACGTGACCACATCGCGCGCTTGACCTTGGCTTTGCCTTTGAGCGTGCTCATGGCCTTGGACACGACATCGGGGCTGGACAGGCCACGCATTCCGATCTCGGTGGCCTTGTTGGTCGGCACACGCAGGGTCATCTTGTCTTTTTCGAACGAGATTACGAACAGTTCCAGCGTGATGCCGGCGATTTCCTGCTCTTCGATCGAAACGATCTGGCCCACGCCATGCGCGGGGTATACAACATAATCATCAGGGCGAAATTCGGACTTCTTGGTCTTCGACATTCAGGTCTTCCTCGCAGGGCTGCCAGCTCAGACGCACAAAAACATATGCCAAGGGCCATATTGGTCCACGGAATATGTGACTCTGTCGCAGAGTAATCCACCCCCGGGCAGCAACGCGGGTGAATAGATATCAGGCTATCTCTTCATTTGTCATGAAACTGTATCACAAAAAACCGCTCATTGAAAGGGCGGTGTTCTGGCGGAGGGCACTCACGCCCTCAAATCAACGCCTTACGGCGTTCACGATTTCGCGCGCGGCCCAGTCTGCCGCACCCTGTCCCCGAATCAGTCTCAGCCGCCTTCGCCGGGAACCTCGGAAAAATATTTATCCAGCTTGCCAGTCTCACCGTCGCGCTCTTCGGCCTCGGGCAGCGGGTCTTTCTTGGTGATGATCACCGGCCACATCTCGGCATATTTGCGGTTGAACTCGACCCATTTCTCCATATCCGGCTCGGTGTCCGGGCGGATCGCGTCGGCGGGGCATTCCGGCTCGCAGACGCCACAGTCGATGCATTCATCCGGATGAATGACCAACATGTTCTCGCCCTCATAAAAACAATCGACCGGGCAGACCTCGACACAGTCGGTGTATTTGCAGGCGATGCAGGCGTCGTTCACGATATAGGTCATGGCCGTCTCTCATTCTTGCCGAATTGCGCCTCACCTAATCCAGTGGGGCGGATCAATCAAGCGGTCCCGGTCCATTGAGGTCGAGTTTGCGGCGGTCACGCTTGGTCGGGCGTCCTTTTCCCTCATATTTGGGCGCGGGCGGAACGCTGTCCTGCGTCACCGGGTCGCTGAGATCGTCATAGAGCGCCTGCGCCTCGGGTGCCGGGCCGCGCCGGGTGCCGATTTCGACGATCCGCACCACCCGCACCCGTGTGGCCTGTGAAAATGTGAGCACATCCTGCGGCCCGACGCCCTGCGCGGGTTTGCTCACCCGTGCTCCATTCACCCGAACATGCCCGGCCGATATTTCCTTGGCCGCCAGCGTGCGCGTCTTGAAGAACCGCGCCTGCCAGAGCCATTTGTCGAGCCTGATTTTTACGCTCGGCCCGTCCAAACGCTCAGCCCTTGGTCCTCAGCCCCATGAGCGCGGCGGCAAAGGGATTGTCCGGGTCGATCCGGTCATTCTTTTTCTCGGGCTTGGCGGCATAGGTCTTGGGCTGTTCTTCGCGCGCCTCGCGCGGTTTGCCCTTGCCGGGTTTGCCGCGTGGTTTGCCACCTTGACGCTGCGGTCTGCCGTCCCGCTTTTGCGCGTCGCCGCCGTCGCTTGGGGCACCCTGTGCCCCCTGCGCGCCACGCGGCCCGCGTCCGGTTTGCGCCGGACGTTCGCCACGGGGCCGACTCGCACGCGGAGCCCAGGTGAAGGTATAGAAAACCTCAATCTCGGGGGCGGCCACGTCCGGCGTTTCGCCGGGGACCAGTTCCTCGGCGGGGGCCGCATCCAGAGCGGCGGGCGTTTCGGCCTCGGTCACGGGCTCTGCCGCGATTGGAGCGACGCCCTCATCGGGAATATCCGCGACCACATCGCCTACAGTTTCAGCCTCGGCGGCTTGGGCGGCATCGGCAGGCGCATCGGCGATCGCCTGATCCACCGGTTTGACTTTTTCGCGCTCGCCACGCTCGGCCTTGTAGCCTAGCCCCTGCATCAAGAGGGCGAATTGCTCCAGCGTCATGCCGGTGATCGAGAGCATGTCCGGCTTGGCCTCGAACCCAACCCGCGTATCCTCGCCGCGCAGCATGTCCGCCAGACGCTCGAGCATATCAATCCGAATCGCCCGATCTCCGGCGGCGCGATAGCCAGCCATGGTAAAGTAGCCTTTGGGCGCGTCACTGCGCGCGGGAACCGTCACCAGACCCGGTGGCGGTGCTTCGGGGAACTCATCCATCCCTTGGCTCAGCGACCACAGCACCAGCCGCAGGCGCGTCGGCGCGGGCTTGAGCAGGAGCGGCAGGAATACCGTAAACTGACCAAAACGGATGCCATGTTTGCGCAGCGCGCCCCGGGCGTCCTGATCCAGCGCCTTGACTTCATCGGCCACTTCGCCGCGCGGGATGAGACCCATCGCCTCGACCATGCGAAAGCCGAAACCGCGCGCCAGACCGTTCAGCGTCTCGTCGCGCTGGATGTTCAGGAGCGGCTCGAACAGCGTTGCAATCTTGCGGTCGATGTAATGCTGCAAGCGGCGTTGCACCTTGGCGGCCACATCCGGCCCCGCCTCGTCATCGACAAAGGCCACGATCTGCGGCTTGAGCGGGTCGGCGCCGGGCGTCAGTTTGCCCACCGCCTCCTTGCCCCACAAGAGGCCGCCTTGCTCGGTAAAGTCGATCTCGGTGTCGGGCGCGTTGTAGAACCGGTCCGCCTTGAGATGAAAATGCGGGGCCAGTGCCGCCGTGCTCGCCTGTTGCAGCGTGCGCGCTTCGTTACCCGCCGCAGACCTGTCCTGCATAAAGCGGAACCCTTCGAGCCGTCCGACGAATTCGCCTTCGACGGTCACGTCACCTTGATCGTTCACTTCGGCCACCATGGCTTCCTTCTGCTTGAGCCGGCGCAAGAGCACGGATGTGCGCCGGTCCACAAATCTCTGGGTCAGACGTTCGTGCAGCGCGTCCGACAGGCGGTCTTCTACAGCGCGTGTCGCGCCGCGCCAATGTTTTTCGTCATCCACCCAACCTTTTCGCTGCGCGACATAGGTCCATGTGCGGATATACGCCAACCGTTTCGACAGTGTGTCGATATCGCCATCGGTCCGGTCAATGCGGTTCACCTGCTGTGCCAGCCAGTCATCGGGCACCCGACCATACTCAACCAGATCACAAAAAATTCGTTCCACAAGGCTCGCGTGTTCTGCCGCGCTGATGCCCCGGAAATCGGGAATTCGGCAGACATCCCAGAGCAGTTTCACCGCAGGCCCGCCGATGGCCCGCCGCGCCACGTCCGGAAGGTCAGACAAGGTCTTGAGCGCGGTGAGATCATCCGCCTCGCGGGCCCGGGCCAGCAACTCGTGCTCCGGTCGCGCCTCAAGACTGCCGATCAGTGCGGCCGTGGTGCCGAATTGCAGGCGCGCATTGCGCCATTCGAGTTTGCGGATCGGCGCAAAGCGATGCTCCATGATCGCCTCGGCCAGTTCGGGATCAAGATCGGGGGCGTCGCCGGTCACGCCAAAGGTGCCGTTGCTCATCCCCCGCCCGGCGCGCCCGGCGATTTGCCCCAACTCATTCGGCTGCAAATAGCGCATTCTGCGCCCGTCGAATTTGCTGAGAGAGGAAAACGCCACATGGTTGATATCGAGATTGAGCCCCATGCCGATGGCATCCGTCGCGACGAGATAATCGACATCGCCATTCTGATAGAGCTCTACCTGTGCATTGCGGGTGCGCGGGCTGAGCGCGCCCATGACCACTGCGGCCCCGCCTTTTTGACGGCGCAGCAATTCGGCGATGGCATAGACATTCTCAACCGAAAACCCGACAATCGCGCTGCGGGCGGGCATCTTGGCGATCTTCTTGGGGCCGGTGTATGTCAGTTGTGACATACGCGCGCGACTCAGGAATTCCACCCCCGGCACCAGCGCGGCAATGGTTTGGCGCATGGTGTGACTGCCGAGAAATTGCGTCTCGCGCAATCCGCGCATGCGCAACAGCCGGTCGGTGAACACATGCCCACGCTCAGGATCGGCGCAGAGCTGGATCTCATCCACCGCGACGAAATCCGTGCCCATCCCCTCGGGCATCGCCTCGACCGTGCAGACCCAATACTGCGCGCGCTCAGGCACGATGCGTTCTTCGCCCGTGACAAGCGCCACGACAGAGGGGCCGCGCACGGCCACGATCTTGTCGTAGACCTCGCGTGCCAAGAGGCGCAACGGCAGGCCGATGATTCCGGTGCGATAGCCCAGCATCCGCTCAATCGCGTAATGCGTCTTGCCGGTATTGGTCGGGCCCAGAACCGCAAAGGTTCTTGACTGCTCGGGCATCCGCCGTGCTCCTTGAAGGTGTCAGAGTTCCGCGCCGCCCAAGTCCCGGGTTACGCTCTCCCGGGCCTTGGTTACGTCCTCGTGATGGGGATGTATAGCCAAGGCGCGCGAAAACGCATCCTCTGCCAGATCGGGCTGGCCGAGTTCTTCCAAAAGCACACCCAAGCCGTAGATCACGTTGAAATGCCGCGGCTCGAGGGCCAAGGCCTGCTCGATGTCATGCAGCGCAAGACCGTATCTTTCCTGCTTGAAGAACGCGACGGATCGCAGGTGCCACGCCTCGGCAAAGTCCGGCGCATGGTCGATGGCGGCACTCAAATGCTCGATTGCCGCCCCAAGATCCCCCGCTTCGAGCGCATCCTGCCCGCGCCTCAGCAAGAGGTCCATCGCGGGCGACCCAGAGCGCGACAACGCCAGCTCTATCTCTGCGGCAATCTTGCGCGCCTCGGGCGCCTCGGCCTGCGAGAGCTGGGCGAAGAGTTCATCCAATCGCGTCTCCTCCGCCAGAACGGGTAGGGAAAACGTGACTATCGCGACACCTGCCGCGACGATACGGTTGAGATTGATGATTGCTGCACCCATAACATATGTGAGTTTAGCGCAGATTGTCCGGTTGCACAGCCCCGGCATCGCAAATGTGAAAGGAAGCGCAAATGAGCGACGTTATGACCGCAGCAGTGGCTGCCCTGAATGAAAAACTGGGCGGCGAAGGGTTTGACGGCACCGCGAAATTCGTGATCGAGGACGAGGGTGCGATCGTGATCGACGCGGATGGCGCGCGCGAAGGTGACGACGAGACCGATGTCACGATGACGGCAAGCCGCGACACGTTCGAATCGATTCTCGCCGGCGATCTCGATCCGACCGCCGCCTTTATGTCTGGCCGCCTCAGCGTCGACGGCGACATGGGCATGGCGATGAAGCTGGGCAGCGTGCTGGCCTGATGCACGAGGCACCGCTCTTTGACGACGTGGCCCACGGGCCCGAGGGCGGTGCTGCATGGTGGCTGACCGCAGCCGATGGCGTGCGCATTCGCGTTGGCTTGTGGAACCGGCAGGCGCCGAAGGGCACCATTCTGCTGTTTCCCGGACGGACGGAATACATCGAAAAATACGGTCAAGCCGCCACGCATTTTACTGCATGCGGCTATGCGACTTTGGCGATCGACTGGCGCGGTCAGGGTCTCTCTGACCGGCTGACCGAGGATGCCATGGCGGGCCATGTGCATCACTTCATAGACTACCAGCAGGATGTCATCGCTATGAGCGAGGCCGCCAAGCGCCTCAACCTGCCGCGCCCATGGTATCTCTTGGCGCATTCCATGGGCGGCTGCATCGGGCTGCGTGCGGTGATCCAGGGGCTGGACGTCCAAAGCTGTGCCTTTTCCAGCCCGATGTGGGGCATCCATATGGCCCAAGCGCTGCGCCCGGTCGCTTGGTCGCTGTCTTGGGGCAGTCGACAACTTGGCATGAGCCATCGCTATGCCCCTGGCACGGCGGGCGAACATTATGTGCTGGCCGAACCGTTCGAGACCAACAAGCTGACCAATGACCGCGAGATGTATGACGACATGGCGCGGCAGTTGCGGGCGCATCCGGAACTTGGGCTGGGCGGCCCCAGTCTGCACTGGCTGCACGAGGCCCTGCGCGAGACCCGCGATCTGGCACGCCTGCCCTCACCCGCCCTGCCCTGCTTGACCATTCTGGGCAGCGATGAGCAGATCGTCGATGTGCCCCGTGTGCACGAGCGCATGGCGCAGTGGCCGAGCGGACACTTGGAAGTGGTGCCCGGCGGGCGCCATGAGACGCTTATGGACAGGCCGGACATGCGCAAACGCCTGCTGCAACAGCTTTGCGATTTCTACGGCAGCGCCGCGCGCCTTGGCTCTAGCGGTCGCGCACCACGGGCGAGCGCTGCTCCCCAAGCCCGCTGATCCGCAACACCATTTCATCGCCCTCGGCCAGATAGCGCGGCGGCCTTTGGCCCATGCCCACACCGGGAGGCGTGCCCGTTGCGATCACGTCGCCGGGCTCAAGAGTCATCAATTCGCTCAGATAAGCCACGATATACGCCACCGGAAAGATCATCCGTGCCGTGCTGCCGGTCTGCATCCGCGTGCCATTGAGGTCGAGCGAAAGGTCGAGCGCCTCTAGATCACCCACCTCGTCAGGCGTGACCAGCCAGGGACCAATCGGCGCAAAACTGTCACAGCTCTTGCCCTTGGTCCATTGGCCGGCCCGCTCCATCTGATAGGCGCGCTCTGACACATCGTTGACGATGGTGTAGCCCGCGACATGGCACAACGCGTCTGCCTCGGTCACGTATTTTGCGCGACGACCGATTACCACGCCCAACTCGATCTCCCAGTCGCCCTTGCGCGCGCCACGCGGCAGGCTGACCGGGTCATAGGGGCCGGTGATGGCCGATGTCGCCTTGAGGAACACCACCGGCTCTGATGGGGCGTCAACGCCCACCTCCTCGGCATGGTCGGTATAGTTCAGCCCAATGCAGATCAGCTTGCCCACCTGACCCACCGGCGGGCCGATCCGGGGCGTTCCCTTGACCAATGGCAGGCTCTCGGGGTCGATGCGCGGCAGGTCCGCCAACAGCGGCCCCGCCAGATCAGGCAAAACGCCCGACAGATCGCGCAACCGTCCCTGATCGTCCAGAACCGCAGGCTTCTCCTGCCCCGCCGTACCATATCGTGCGAATTTCATGTCTCACCTCCCCGGTTCATGGTGCGCGCCACCCTAGCCAGCAGGTCGCGAATGGCAAGCACCAGTGGTGCCTGTCCTCTTGTAGCCCCGGCACCTCCGGCCTATGTCTGGGCCATATCAACACGAGGTACCCCCATGCTCAATCTGCCGTTTCCCGTCCGCGACGCCAATGCAACATCTGGTAACAGGAACCTGGGAAACCTGCCGGAATGGGATCTGAGCGATCTCTACACCTCGGAGACGGCCCCCGAACTCAAACGCGATCTAGAGTGGCTGCAGAGCGCCTGCGCCGAGTTTGCCGCTGATTACGAGGGCAAACTGGCCACGCTCGACGCCAAAGGCCTTGTGGACTGTATCCAACGCGATGAGGCGATCAGCAATATCGCGGGACGCATCATGTCCTACGCGGGCCTGCGCTATTACCAGCTGACCACCGATGGCGGGCGCGCGAAATTCATGTCCGATTGTCAGGAAAAGGTCACGAATTCGACCACGCCGCTGGTGTTCTTTTCGCTGGAGTTGAACCGGCTCGACGAGACAGCGCTGACGGCGATGTATTCCGAGAACGCCGAGCTTGCCCGCTACAAGCCGGTGCTCGACCGCATCCGCGCGATGAAACCCTACCAGCTCTCGGATGAGTTGGAGAAATTCCTGCATGATCTGGGCGTTGTGGGCGACGCATGGGAGCGGCTCTTTGACGAGACCATCGCCGGGCTGACCTTTACCGTCGATGGCGATGACCTCAGCATCGAGGGCACGCTGAACCTGCTCACCGAACAGGACCGCAGCAAACGCGAAGCGGCGGCACGCGAACTGGCGCGGGTCTTTGGCGAGAACATCCGCACCTTTGCCCGTGTCCACAACACGCAAGCCAAGGAGAAGGAGGTCATCGACCGCTGGCGCAAGATGCCCACGGCGCAGACAGGACGCCACCTCTCGAACGATGTCGAACCCGAGGTCGTCGAGGCGCTGCGCAACGCGGTTGTGGCGGCCTATCCGAAACTCTCGCATCGCTACTACGACCTCAAGCGCAAGTGGCTGGGGCTGGACCGCATGCAGGTCTGGGACCGCAACGCCCCCCTGCCAATGGAGGCCACGCGCATCGTTGATTGGGACGAGGCGCGCGAGACAGTGATGTCGGCCTACGGCGCCTTTGATCCTCGGATGGCCGATCTGGCGCAGCCGTTTTTTGAGCGGGGATGGATCGACGCGGGCGTCAAACCGGGCAAGGCTCCGGGGGCCTTTGCCCATCCCACCGTGACCAATGTGCACCCCTACGTGATGCTCAACTACCTCGGCAAACCGCGCGATGTGATGACATTGGCGCATGAGTTGGGCCACGGCGTGCATCAGCGGCTGGCGGCGGATCAGGGCGAACTGCTATCCTCCACCCCACTCACACTGGCCGAGACCGCAAGCGTGTTTGGCGAGATGCTCACCTTCCAACGCATGCTCGACGGGGCCAAAACGCAGGCCGAACGCAAGGTTCTGCTGGCGGGCAAGGTCGAGGACATGATCAACACGGTCGTGCGCCAGATCGCGTTTTACGATTTCGAATGCAAACTCCACGCAGCGCGACGCGACGGCGAATTGACCCCTGACGATATCAACGTGCTCTGGATGTCTGTGCAGGCCCAAAGCCTCGGTGAAGCGTTTGATTTCATGGACGGGTATGAGACCTTTTGGGCCTATATCCCACATTTCATCCACTCGCCCTTTTATGTCTATGCCTATGCGTTCGGCGACGGGCTGGTGAACGCTCTTTATGCGGTCTACGAGGAAAATCCCGAGGGATTTCAGGACAAGTATTTCGAGATGCTCAAGGCGGGTGGGTCCAAACATCACAAGGATCTGCTTGCACCCTTCGGGCTTGATGCCTCTGACCCGGCGTTCTGGGACAAGGGGCTCAGCATGATCTCTGGCATGATTGACGAGCTGGAGGCGATGGAGGGCTGAGGCTCGGTCGGGCTTTCATCTTGCCCAAAATACTTCGGGGGAATTGGCCGTAGGCCAAGGGGGCAGAGCCCCCGCTTTACCCCCTCACTTCAACTGGCTGTCCTTTGATCCGCGCCGGTTGATGCCGCCGCGTGGGGATTGGGCCGCGTCGCGCTCTTGCTGGCAGTCGATACAGAGCTTGACCCCCGGAATCGCCACACGCCGCGCCTCGGGGATCGGTTCCTCGCATTCGGCGCAATGCGTCAGGCTCTCGCCCTGCGGGCCGCGCCGCGCCTTCAGCCGCGCCAATTCATCGGAAATCGACGCCTCGATCTGTTCACTTACCGCACCGTCGCGCGCCCATCCTCCAGCCATGGCATCCTCCTTTCGCAGAGTTTCAGTCTACGCGCCCTGTCCTTTGCGTCAATTCCCACCTCCTCAGGGCTGCAACACTTTGGGTTTGGGAAGGCGCAGCGCCATGCTCTTGATGAAGTCACTGCTCTGTGCCCCGGATTCGGACAATATCTCGCGCAGAAGACCGATGGCGGCAGGCGATGTAACGGGCACAAAGTGATTGAGCCCGGACCCATCCGCCAAAGTGCTGAAGTCGAAGACCTGAACATCCGGGCGCTGCACCTTGTCGACGGTGTCGATCATGCCCAAACGCGGTTTGCGCCCGGTGATGAACCCCGAGACAGTCAGCGCCCGGTCCGCCTTGGTGATGAAGATCAGGAACGGTTGCGGCAGTTTGCCGATCACCTCGGCCTGACGGTCAAACACATCCGGGTCGATATCAGGCGACATCAGCACCACACCGCTGATCCGGTTCAGCAAATGGCGGTCCCCGCTGAGGGCGATTTCGCGCAGTGATTCCATCACAAGGCTCGACCCCATGGAATGCGCCAGCAAGAACACCTTGTCACCCGGCGCACGGGTCAGGTGGCGCAGCATACCAGTCAGATCATCGCGCGCATAAAGCACCGAGTCGCGGTCATAAATATAGCCACGCGGATCGCCCGCCGAGGGCCACGAAAACAACAGTCCCGGCATGCTCGTGTCGAAATCGGTCTGGATCTGTGCCAGCCGATACATCGCTTCGGACAGCGTGTTGTTGTAGCCATGCACAAAGAGCAGGGTCTCGCGTCCTGCGTGCTCTTGCCTGACCTCGTTGACCATCGCGCCGGGACTGGGGAAGACCTCGGTTCCGGTGACGACAAAATCCGTGGCCGCGTCCGGCGGGCCGTCCGGCCATTCGATTTGCCCCGGTTGATGGGTTGGTGGAACGGACACATCGGTCCGGAAATAGCGCAGACCCTCTGTCCGCTCCAACCCGAAAATCGGCCCGGTCTGATCGAGCCTGCGCCCCGTCGCAACATAGATCGGCACGACCGTTGCAGCGGGATTGGGGGCCGCACGCTGTGCAGTTACGCGCGGCGCACAGGCGGCGATGAGAAGAACCATGCCAAAACACAAAAACCTGACACCACGGTTTGCCCCTGTCACCGCCTGCCCTGCTGCTTGCTTCACTGTATCCCTCGCACATTTGTTGTCGGTCGAGAGATACGCGCATTGTTCGGTCGCGCCAAGCGTTGCTTCAGACTGATGCAAGCATGCCTTTTTCCTGCGCCAGCGCCCGCATCCGTTTTTGCAGTTTTTCAAAGGCCCGCACCTCGATCTGACGGATACGTTCCCGGCTCACGTCATATTCGGTGCTCAGATCTTCGAGGGTCACGGTTTCGTCGCTCAGGCGGCGCTGTGTCAGGATATCGCGCTCACGCTCGTTGAGCACGTCCATCGCCATGGTCAGCAATTCGCGGCGCGCATCCATTTCGTCGCGCCGCTCGTAATCACCAGCCTGATCGGCATCCTCATCCTCGAGCCAGTCCTGCCACTGCATCGACCCTTCGCCCTCAGAGCCAACCGTGGCGTTGAGCGATGCGTCAGCCCCTGCCATCCTCTGATTCATGCTGATGACTTCGGCCTCGGTCACACCCAGATCAGTCGCGATCTTTTTGACGACTTCGGGCCGCATATCGCCATCTTCCAGAGCGCCGATCTTGGCTTTGGCCTTGCGCAGGTTGAAGAACAGCTTTTTCTGCGCAGAGGTGGTGCCCAATTTTACAAGGCTCCACGAGCGCAGGATATATTCCTGAATGCTGGCGCGAATCCACCACATCGCATAGGTTGCAAGCCGGAAACCGCGCTCGGGGTCAAACCGCTTGACCGCCTGCATCAGACCGACGTTGGCCTCTGAAATCACCTCGGCCTGCGGCAGTCCATAACCGCGATAGCCCATGGCAATCTTGGCAGCGAGACGCAGATGGCTCGTGACCATCTTGTGCGCGGCCTCGGTGTCCTGTTCCTCGACCCAACGTTTCGCAAGCATGTATTCCTCTTCCGGCTCTAGCAGCGGGAATTTGCGGATTTCCTGCATGTAGCGGTTCAAACCGCCTTCCGGCGTTGGGGCCGGCAGATTCTTGTAATTTCCCACTCGGTTGTCCCTCCTGATGTTTACATCGTTAACATTGAACTAGGTACAGGCTGACACCCTTTCAAGGTGCTGTCGTGCTCTAAGTCAACTAACGTTGATCTAGGATGGTTCCGTCGCTACGCCCGCATTATGACAAAAAGTCACGCGATCTTGCGCCTCTGTCACGATCCACGCAGCGCAGCGATCAAGGTTGTCATGTCCTCTGGCAGCGCTGCCTCGAACCGCAGGGCCATCCCGCTCACCGGATGCATAAACCCCAGCACAGCCGCATGCAGCGCCTGCCGGGGAAAGTCGCGCGCGGCCACCACGGCCATGGCTGGAAGCGCCTTTTCCGAGAGTTTTCGGCGTCCGCCATAAACCGGATCACCAATCAGCCCGTGCCCGGCATGCGCCATATGCACCCGAATCTGGTGGGTGCGCCCGGTCTCCAGCCAGCACTCCATGAGCGAAACAACGCCGGGCGTCCCAAAGGACTCGATCACCCGTGCCCGCGTCACCGCATGCCGCCCACCCTCAAACAACACGGCCTGTTTTTGACGGTCTGTCTTGTGGCGGGCCAGACGGGTGGCGATGCGCAGGATATTGCCAGCCTCGAAACTGATGCCGGGCAGCCCCCGCAGACGCGGGTCGCCAGCATCGGGCACACCATTGACCACGGCGCGGTACGAGCGCTCGACGCTATGCGCCTCGAATTGCGCGGCCAGCCCCTGATGCGCGGCATCCGATTTGGCAACCACCAAGAGGCCGCTGGTGTCCTTGTCGATGCGGTGGACAATCCCCGGCCGCTTGGCCCCGCCCACCCCTGACAGGCTGTCGCCGCAATGATGCAACAGCGCATTGACCAGCGTCCCCTCCGGACTGCCGGGGGCCGGATGCACCACCATGCCCGCTGGTTTGTTGATCACGATCAGATCGTCATCCTCATACACAACGGTCAGCGCTATCGCCTCGGCGCTGATATGGCTCTCGCGCGCCTCTGGCACGAGGATTTCTATCAGGTCGCCCGCGGTCACCCGCGCCTTGGCGTCGCGCATCACCGCACCATTGACCTGCACAGCCCCCTGTTCGAGCAGCCGCGCCAGACGGGTGCGCGACAGAGTCGCCTCCTCTGGCACATCGCGCGAAAGCGCCTTATCAAGGCGTTGAGGTGGATCATCCCCGATCCGAAAGACAAGTGGTTCTAACCCCATGGATGACAACTCCGCGCCGATCAGTCCGGCGACACTGAAATTTCTGGCGCGGCTGGTCACTGTCCTGACCGCCACCATGATTGTGGGCCTTCTAGTGATCGTGGGGCTGCTTGTCACCCGCTTCTGGGGGTATGACACCGTGGCGCGGCCTGTTTTGCCCGACAGCATCGCCCTGCCAGACGGTACCGCCGCCACCGCCTTCACCCAAGGCCGCGACTGGTATGCGATCGTGACCGAAGACAACCGCATCTTGATTTATGACCGCCAGAGCGGAACGCTGCAGCAAACCGTGACCCTTGAGCGGCAAGACTGACCCCGAAAGACCGGGGGGCATCGGACCACATCGCGCAGCCACTCGGGCCCGAATGGCCGATCAACCATCTCACGGGGTCGCCACGGTCAGGGCCTATGAATTTTCCGGAAACTGCGCGTTGCACTGCTTTACGCCATTTGCGGCCCTGGCGGCGTAATCGGGCAACAAACGTTTGTATTGCAAAAGTTTTTCCTTCTCATGGCTGACATCAATCGCCACCGGCGTTGTCTGGGTCCGGTATTGGGTTGACGGGCAGGGATAGGGCAACGTCCGGTATGTATAGGGATCGGTCCGGTGGCAGATGCCTTGGACGGTATAGGGCACGCTTTGCGAATGGACCGCGTAGCCCCGAATGATATTTTGCTGCGTTTCGACCATCAGACTTTCAAGCGCCCTGTAGTCACGCGTCACAGAGGCGATGCAACTTTCGCGCGGCGTGCTGCAGCCAGCGGCAAATGATGCCAGCAAAAGGGCTGCAAAGATTCTTGAAACTCTGGTCAAAGCGTTGATCTCCGAATGTCGCGTGGCAGAGGCGGCACCAGCATGGCGCGTCACTGGAAGTAATACCCGGTCGGGCCACCGGGTAAACGGCAAAGGCACACGCGAGGGTTGCTCGTGCACAGTCCTGCACCCCAGTCCCGCGCCGCCGAACGGGGCGTCTTTCGCGCATTATGCATGATGCTGACGCCTTTCACGACTCCAGAGTTTCCAAGATTTGAGTGAAGCCCCGCAAACTCTGCTCGCCTGACCTCAGCCGAATGCGTGAATGACGTGCCATACTCCAGCAAAGGCAAGACAGGACGCCTGATCCGCTCTGCTTTGCCCATTCATTCCAGATGTCTGACCGTCTGTCAGCGATCATGACCCCTGCCGTTGCGCTCGACGTCAATCAGGCGGCGCGCCTCGAGATGGTCTTTCGAGATGTCCGCGCCGATGGTATCCTTCATCATCTTCGCTGTCCTTTGCGTGTCGTGCATGACGTCTTGCCGCTGCGCATCCGTTCAGGTCTCAGGCGAAGACGGGCCAACCACCCCACGACCGGACAGACTGAGGGAGAACACGAATGACAACTGGAACACTCCGAACCACCAAAGGCCGAGGACGCCTCTACGATTCGATCCTTGACACCGTTGGCGACACACCCGCCGTCCGCATCAACAATCTCGCGCCGGCGGGTGTGCGCGTTTACGTCAAGGCCGAATTTTTCAATCCGGCAGCATCAGTCAAGGACCGGCTAGCCCTCAACATCATAGAGGCTGCGGAACGCGCAGGCACTCTGAAGCCGGGTCAGACCGTGGTCGAGGCCACCAGCGGCAACACCGGCATCGGGCTCGCGATGGTCTGTGCGCAGAAAGGTTATCCGCTGGTTGTCACCATGGCCGACAGCTTTTCGGTCGAACGTCGGCGGATGATGCGGATGCTGGGCGCCAAGGTCGTGCTGACGCCGCGCGCGGAAAAGGGGACGGGAATGTATATGAAGGCCGTGGAATTGGCCGAAAAGAACGGCTGGTTCCTCGCGCATCAATTTGAGACATCGGCAAATGCGGACATCCACGAATCAACAACCGCGCGCGAGATCATCAATGATTTTGCCGGTGACAGGCTGGATTACCTCGTCACAGGATACGGAACCGGCGGCACGGTCACGGGACTCGCGCGGGTTCTGCGCAAGGAACGTCCGGAGACAAAGATCATTCTCAGCGAACCCGCGAATGCCGCGCTGATCGCTAGTGGGATCGCTCAGGAGCGTGGCAGCAACGGTGCCCCCGCGGGCAGTCATCCCGCCTTTGAGCCGCATCCCATCCAAGGTTGGACGCCGGATTTCATTCCACTGGTGCTCCAAGAAGCCCTGGACACCGGCGGCTACGACGACTTGATCCCGGTGACTGGTGCAGACGGCATCGCTTGGGCCAAGAAACTCGCAGCACGCGAGGGTATCCTGACCGGCGTCTCGGGAGGCGCGAGCTTTGCTGTCGCCATGCAGATTGCCGAACAGGCGCCCAAGGGATCGGTGATCCTCGCCATGCTGCCCGACACAGGAGAGCGGTACCTGTCCACGCCCCTGTTCGAAGACATTGTCGAGTTCATGGATGACGAGGAACTGGCCATGTCAAACTCGACGCCGGGATACCGAATGGCGGCTGAGTAGCCCGTGACTGAACCAAGGTGGTGACGGGCACGCGCCCTGACATGATCCGCAGAGGCCCAACGATGCATAGCGGTCGGGCTTGGGGCAAAGACACGCAGCGTAGAACCTAAACCGGATACACGTCAGACCACCGCAAACCTGTTCGAACCGGAGGGACCACATCAGTCCGTTGCAGTCGCATGGCGAGATCACGCAGGATCTCTGAACTAGTCAGATCCACTTGGCGTGATAGGGCCGTGCAGTTTAGTGACGGATGACGTCGCCCGCGTGCGATGCTGCTCGAGCCACGCGATCAACTCCGCGCGGCGGTAGAGCACGCGCCGGGGACCAATCTTGTAGTAGGGGGGACCGTCTCCGAACACGCGGCGCTTTTCGAGCCACGAGCGAGACAGACCTATGAAACAAGCCGCCTCTTTGCTTGTTAGATAGTCCTCATCGGTGTGTGCCATGCTGGCCTCCAGTTCCTGGTTTTCACACACCAAGAAATGGACTTACATCAGGATAAATTCTACGAAATGGTGAAGCGGGAGTTTTTCGTTATTTGGTAAATTGCTTGCTAATGTCGCGACCACGGGCGTACTGGTACTCCACACTGCGCAGCTCCTGCCCCGTCATTTCGGCGTATTTCACTTGCGCCTGACGCTTGCTCATTGGCTTGGAGACACCCCTTTTGCCTTCAGGGCTTTTCTTAAGTGCAATCTTGTCCAGTGTTAGAATGAGGTTCACCGAAGAATAGGTTTCCATGTCGCGAAAGGGTTTGCTTCCGCCTCGGTTTCCTCTGGGGTCACCTCGCAGGAGCGCAACCAATATGTCACGCACCTGATCATCAACTTTGCCACCAAACCTCAGGTACTCTGCAAGTGCACTCGGTTGGCCGTTCATGATGAATTTCATCCACGCATAATTTGCTCGGTCATTCTGGTAGACGTCTCGTTCCTCATCTGAACTCGGAAGCGGTTCAACGTCTTGCCGAAATTTCTTCACCATGCGCCTAGGTATCCGGAACGTTTATAATTCGAAAAAGGGTACCAAAATTCTGAGAGTGAGTCCCACTTTTTTCCGGCATCAACACCCGCCCTTCAAGGTACCCGCCAGGCCAATGGCGCGCACAAAGTGATCAACAACGCGTATAGAGGTGCCGCTGATGCGGTCACCTGCGCACCTAGCAGTAAGTCTGATCACAAAGATGTTTTGCACCAGCCCAACGCAAAAGGATCCGTGTTTGGCACTGTTTGCGCACGCGTTCGGGTGCCGCTCCAGTCTCGCAAAGTACCTGCATGGTACCATCACGGACAGGGGCTATGGGGGAGTTTTCTGAACCGCTCTGCGCGCGCGAACCGCCAGCATCGCCCGGGTTCAGGGTCGTTGACTGGGACCAATTCGTTTCATTGCGAACACAAGAAACTCCTGATCGCCAGAGGGTTTTCACACCGGCCAAACTCAGCGGCCAAAGGCCAAAAAATCCGCGACGTTGGACCCATGCCACAGTCAGAGGTGCTCGCAATGATACAATCACGGACGAGTTCGCGGAGGCAGTTCCGCGCGCGCGGAGGCCAATTGCCAAGTTTGTCTCCCTGAGTTTAGGCGGGATATTTGGGTATGACGATTGTCGCCTCTTGCAAGGCGCGCGCGATGCCAGTATTCTGTCCTTGCATAAAGAGCGGGCCTTGAGCCCTCACCAACCTGCTGACCCAGCAAGGTGGTTCCCTCATCGGGAGATGCGGCCGAAAGTCAGGCAACGAAAGGGTCTCTCCCATGAGGCAAGCTGAGATATTCTGTTTGAATGCCGTTAAGAACGGCACCCTGAAGGGCCTTTGGTCTTTTCTGTATTCCCAGAGAAGGCGAAGGCACGCGGCACAATATCACCCCCAGAGCTTTGACCAGATAACTCGTGCCATGTTTTTGCGGTTGACGCCTGCACGTGCAGCAATACGCCGGTTACGCCAGCGCGCTTACAGCAAACGGCGAGACCGAGCAAAGCGATGCCATACGGCGATGGCGGCTCAACCGGTGTTGAGCGATAAAATTTTCAAGAAAAGCCTAGTTTCAACATCAATCCTCCCATGAAAGGAGATACGCGCATGTCCGAACTGACCAGAAGAAGCTTTTTGACCGCACTACTGGCGGCCGGGTTCTGTTTTCCAGGCGAGGAAAGCAACGCAAGTGCCTTGGCGGATCTTGATGTCCTCGGACGCATACTGAAAACCGAACCGCTGATCTTTGACGTTCTGCAAGATGGTGAACTGGTTGCGTTCAATTATTTGCCGAATGCCGATCGCTACACGGCGTATGACGTATCACCCGAAGACCTGGAGTTTGGCGAGGGAACCTATGACCTGCTCGATCGCATTCAGGCCATGCAAGACGCCATCTACACATACGCCTTTGATATCACCGAGGATGCCGAGGCGTTCGAAGAGTGGGATACCGATATGGCTGCCGACTTCGTCGACACCCTGCCGGACGACAAACGAGCAGACCTGACCCGATATCTTCGGCGTTGGTTCGAAGAGGCGCCTGACTTCGAGGAACGTGATAGCAACGATATCGTCCGTCCCACGGACGGGCGTCAGTTGGCATTCCGACTGTTCAGGGACCTCGACCCTGAAATTCTTGACGCCTTGGAGATCTTCGTCGTCGAAGGCGACAGTCCTGGCAGCGCCTATTATGCGGCTGAAATGCATGGCGACGTTGACGAGGCTAATCGCATAGCACGGGAGCTTGAGATGCCTTGGAACTTCAGGCGCGGATGATCATTCGCAATGTTTCAACGCATCGCGAGCACGTCTTCTACCTTTGCCAACCCGGCTGACCCGGCAAGGTCGCCGCCCGAAGCTGTTGCACTCAGCCACACTCAAACGGCCTTTCACGCCCATCAAAGGAGAATACCATGATCACGCGTCGAAACTTTATCGCTGCCAGTGCCGCGACGGCATCGGCCCCATTGGCCCTAGGAGCCGCCGAAGAGGACCGGCGTCTGCCCCTGAAGGCAGAGCCAAGGGTCCGGACCATTCTTGCAAAATCAGCCGAGAATGGGCGGCTCCTCCTGATCAGCGACGGGCCGGAGGCTCCCGCCAAGCTGATCAGGCCAGAAGCGCTTGAGCGCGTCTTTGGCACGGGCACTGAGCTCGTTTTGCATCAGCCGGATCACTGGCGGATGATAGAAGAAGGATGGTTCAAGGAAGAGGACCTCTACGAGCCCAGCGATGGCGAGGATGCCGCCTTTGACATCTGGCAGGCCAATTACAGGCCAGAGATCGAGGCTCATGACCTTCTCTACAATTTATTCGAAGACGATATCACCGGACCGTTCGGTGCGCGTATCGAGCAATGCGGGCTCGTACTCGGCGAGCATCCGACCACGCCGCGTTATGCGACCGCGAAGCTCGATGGCGCTTGGTGTCTGAACGCCTTGGCCGCCGAAGTCGCCAAGCGAACGAGTTGGGTTGTAATCGGAGATCTGGGACGTCCCGTGTCAAAGGCTGCGCAAGGTTAGGCCATTTGAGGCGCCGCGTACGAAAATGATAGACTGCGCATTTAACTGACCGTCACGAAGGCCAATCAGTGCCACCATGGCGCGGGCATTCAACACACGTTTGCTTCTTTGGACTCGAGTAGGGAGGCAAAGAAGCAGGCCGCGCGTTCCAGAAGTCTGCCTCTGCTGCGTCATCGGTCACGCGCTCACTCGAGGGGTACGCAACTGCGGCAAGCTGCGGCAACCTGCCTTGTCCCCGACGCTTTACGCCGGGTGACGTGGCAAGAGGTAATTCGGGCCTGCTCGGATTCTGCCGATCTGACCTGGCTGCCGAAGGCTATGAAGGAGAAGCACGGGATATATCCGCAAACTTTACCCTGTTGGGTCTTCTCGGTCTTTGGCGCGATCCTGCTTCGCCGCTACAACCAGTGGGGTGCTCTGGTTAAAGAGACGCGTTTGAACGGCCCATTCTGAATCGCCAACTGTCTCAACGCCGCACTGCAGCTTTCGCTTTGCGGCCAGTCACAAGTCAAATAGCATTTCGTTGAGAACTCGACGAATAAGACAAGTCATACGCTTTACAGCAGCCTGACTATGTCTTCTGCGCTCAGCACCTTGCCTGTCGACACGACCTTTTCGTCGATGACAAGGCCGGGTGTGGCCATCACGCCGAAGGCGGCAATCTCGGCGATATCCGTGATCTTGATAATTTCGGCCTCTTTCCCCGAAGCATCGGCCGCCGCTTTTGCATTTTCACCAAGTGCGATGCACTTCTTGCAGCCTGAACCTAAGATTTTGATGATCATGGAGATTTTCCTTTCAGATGAACCAGTGGGTGATGGCGTTAAACACAAAACCTATGCCTAGGATGCCGCTGACCACCACGGTCAGGAACAGAATCAGCAGCGGCATCTTGACCACACGCTTGAGCATGATGATCGACGGGAGCGACAAGGCGGTGACGGCCATCATGAAGGCGAGCACCGTTCCCAGCCCCACGCCCTTGCCCACCAGCGCCTCGGCGATCGGCAGGGTGCCAAAGATGTCGGCGTACATCGGCACGCCTACAAGCGTCGCCAGCGGCACTGACCACCAATTGCCCTGCCCCAAAAGGGCGGTGATAACGTGCTCTGGGATCCAGTTGTGGATGGCGGCCCCGATCCCTACACCGACCAAGATATATGGCCAGACCCTTTGAACTATCTCGCTCACCTGATCGCGGGCAAAACGGAGGCGGTCCACGCGGGTCATGACGTGATCCATATCCTGAACCGGAACGGTGCGGACGAAATCGGCCACCTGATCCTCCATCCCGGCGCGTCCGATCAGCGTGCCGCCGACAATCGCAACCACAAGCCCGACACCCACATACGCCAGCGCGATGGGCCAGTTGAAGATTGAAGCCAGCAGGATGACCGAGGCCAGATCCACCAGCGGCGAGGAAATCAGGAAAGAAAACGTGATCGCCAAGGGCAGCCCTGCGGCGGTAAAGCCGATGAACAAGGGAATCGACGAGCAGGAACAGAACGGCGTGATCGTCCCCAGCAATGCCGCGAGCGTGTTGGCCCATATTCCCGTTCGCCCGCCAAGGATACGGCGGGTCCGTTCCGGTGGGAAATAGCTTTGCACCCATGAGATCGAGAAGATCAGAACTGACAGCAGGATGAAAATCTTGACAACGTCATAGACGAAAAAATGCACCGACCCCCCCAGCCTGGACGCCGGATCGAGGCCCGCAGTTGAGACGCCGGTTGCGACCAGATCGGAAAGCCACAGCATCCGGAGAAGCTGGTCGTTCAACCATTCCAAAATATTCATAGTGCGATTACCTCACGCACATCGAATCACATGTGGACGTTCAGCACATTGATTTGCATCAGCGTCGGCTGTTTTGCAGACCAGAATTTCATCTTCGGCGAAGTTACACGCATCGGATGCTCGATCGGCCCATTAGCGGACATCGAGGGAGCAACCTCTGAAAGGCAGCTTTCGGCGTCGCGGCCGGTACGGCTGATCCGTCCGCAAGGGATGCCGACTCAGAGGTTGGCAGCGACCCTACGATCTCGCGGGCAGCGGGCAGACCCTTTCATAAAACCAAAGCGCCGCCTGGACCGCCGCTTTCCCGGTCAAAAGCCTATAGGCTGAATTTTGCCGATACGCTTACGTAGGGTAAATGTCATCCAGTTTGAAACACTTGAAGCATGGCCGCACAACCATGGGTGGACGAAGTCGCCCCAGTTCCAGAGGTTTCGGCGAAATTCTTGGATTTTTCACGGATCGGCTCGCGTTAATCGTGTATTCTGGGGCCTGATAATCCATATTTGATAGGTTGGTCATGGCATTTCGCGCTTCGAATTTTGCAATCATCCTTTTCGCAGCAGCAGTCCTTTCGCAGTCGGCTGGGCACGCCCGTGCCCAAGAGGATAGACCGGACAAGCCAATGGAATGCGCGCCGTTTCACGGCGCGGTGAACGCACTTCGGGCCGATACCGAAGGTCCACTTCCTGCCAAGTTCGAACGTACGGTTTGCGCGGATATCGTCGCCCTGGACCAGACGCTGGTCTACAATCGGTTCGGCAGCTTCAATCCTTTCGGGATGATGTACGCGCTGCGCCGCGACGTGGTGTCGGCCGATAGCCCGATCAAGAGCCTGACGGCCGATGACTGCGATGCCCTGACCGGCGTCGAAAGCGGCATTCCCGGCCAGCCCCAGACGCTCAGGCCGGGCGACGTCCGTCTCAAGGACTGCAAGCGTCCGCGACCGCTGACCTTGCGGGCCAATGTCGGCGACATTTTGCACCTGCGCCTGACCAACCTGTTGCGGCCACTTGAACCGGGCGTCGCGCGGCCCGGCAATGCGCCGGACCTGTCGCGGGATTTCTGCAAGGAAACAGACCCGTCGCGCTTTGGCCAGCTCTTTGCGGTGCTGCACGACTGGGTCAGCTGGGGCAGCGACAGCGAGGTGTCTCATGGAGAGGCCACCTGCGTCGAAGAGCCCGTGTCGACCGGCGTTGACCCAGCGATAGGCGATCCGAACTGGCCTCTGACGCGCGGCGCAAACCTTGCCATTCAGGGCCTCACGGCGTTCCGTTTGCAGGACGGCGCGCTGGTCGAGGCGGCAGATGCTTGCAAGGGTCTTGCGGCGATCCCGCCGGGCGAAGCCATCGACTGCTACTACATGGTGGAACACGAGGGGCCGTACTTCATGGCCTCGACCGGGGCGCCTGCGGGTGGGCAGGGGGACGGTGGATCCCTTGTCCACGGCCTATTCGGCGCAGTTGTCGCGGAACGTCAGGGCAGTGCATGGTACCGCAGTCAGCTGACCTCGGCCGGCTTCGATCTTGCGTTCCGCCGTTCCGAGACCTCGGACCGGCCTCATGCGCGCCGCGGCGACGATATCATGGACCATTCGCGTTTCGACGTCATGGCCAAGGACGAGGCCGGCGAGGAGGAAATTCCCGTTCTGGCCATGCTCAAGCAGCGCGGCCGTGGCGCGTTCGAACTGGTCCATGGCGATCTCAATGCGATCATCCACATCCCCGATGCGCCCGACGAGAGCTTCCGCGAATTTTCCGTCTTCTTTCATGACGAGCTCAAGACCTTTTATCCCCGCAACTTCGAGGAACTGGGCGATTTCGCAGGGGGACAGCTGGCCGGCGTGCGCGACGGTTTTGCGATCAACTACGGCGCCAGCGGCATGGGCGACATGCTTCTGGCCAACCGCAAGGGCATCGGTCCCGCGGCGAACTGTCAGGAATGTCTTTACGAAGAATTCTTCCTCACGTCCTGGGCCAATGGCGATCCGGCTTTGCTGGAACAGTTTTCGGACGATCCCTCGAACGTGCATCATTCCTATCTCAACGACCGGGTGGTTTTCCGCAATTTCCATGCGGGTCCGAAGGAAACCCACGTTTTTCACCTTCATGCGCATCAGTGGTTCGCCGGCAATGATGGCGGTCGGGGATCTTATCTCGACAGCCAGACGGTGGGGCCGCAGCAGGGGTTCTCTTACGACATCTACGGCGGCGGCACAGAGATCTACCACAGGGGCGAGGGCGACGCGCCTGGCTGGTTCGAAACGCTGGGTTCGGGCAACCGCAACCGGACGGTTGGCGATTCGATCTTTCACTGCCACCTCTACCCGCACTTTGCCCAAGGCATGTGGGAGCTGTGGCGCGTGCATGACGTGCTCGAGGACGGCACCCGCAAGCTGCCGGACGGGCAATGGGAACCGGCCCTGTCCCTGGCCGAGATGTCGGCCGACACCCGGGCCAAGAAGCGGCCCGGGTCGGTCGATCCCGCAACCGGGCGTCTGATCGTGCCCGGCGCGGACCTCGAGGCGAAGAACATCGGCACGCCCGTTCCCGCGCTGGTCCCGCTGCCGGGTCAGGCCTGGCCCGTCCTGCCCAGCTATGCCGAGGACACGGTTGCGCTGCAGACGGATGGCACGCTGTCCAAGCCAGCCGAGATCGTGGCAGAGGCGACGCCCTCCGCGCTCAAAGCCTTTCCCGGTTATCCGTTCTACATCGCCGGCAAGCCGGGCCACCGCCCGCCGCAGGCCCCGATGGACCTCGCGCGCGAACTGGAAGAAGGCAGCGACGATGTCACCGACGGTTATCTCGACGGCGGCCTGCCGCGCCATGTGATGACCGATGACAGCACCCGCAAGCTGCCCTTTGAATTGCCGCAGGCGGCCGCAGAGCGTCTGGGCAAGGATGTGACCCCGACCACCCTGGCCGAGGCGTTGACGGACAGCGATCTGCGCGACCGCGAGGCGTTGCAGAACCAGGTGGTTGCCGCGGCTCTTGCCTTGGGCGATCTGACGCTGAAGCTCGAGACCGCGACACTGGACCTGCTGCCTTACGATGGCACCGCGCTGGAACGCAGCGCCATGGCCTTTCACCACCGCGGCGAGGCGGACGGCGTCGTGCTGGACATCGTGGCGGCCGACGGGTCGACCGCCGCCTATGATGCAACCGAGGGCGGATATGTCGGCGCCGACGGCAGACCCTTTGCCGTCAACAGTTCCGCGCCGAAACCCGGTGCGCCCTTCGCCGACCCCTGCGGCGCACCATTGGCGCTCGGGACGCTGATCCGGCAGGAAGCGGGCAGCTACGTCTGGATCGAGGGCGGCAGCGAAGAGCCCGTCTTTACCGATGCGGCCCTCACCGTTCCGGCGACCGACAGGGATGTGACCCACTGGGTTCACCGCGAACGGCCGACGACCGACCCGCGTCCTGATTTCTTTGTCGCGGGCCGGCCCGATCCCTTGCCACGCGACACGATGGTGCGCGAGCAGGATCCCTTTCTATCCGGCCTCGAAACCCTCGCCGGGTTCGGCGATACCGCATTTACGCCCGATCCGGCCGTCGTGGGCTACCGCCGGTACGAGGCTTCGGCCGTGCAGGTCGACATGGTCACCAATCGCGCGGGCTGGCACGATCCGCAGGCGCGGATCAACGTCCTGACCGACCGCTCCGACGGGTACAAGACCGGCGATGGCAAAATCTCTCCAAAGGTGACGGCCAGCGAAGAGCCGTTCTTCTTTCGTGCCCTCTCGGGTGAATGCATCGAGTTCCGTCACACGAACGAACTGCCGAAGGACCTCGAGCTGGACGATTTCCAGGTAAAGACCCCGACCGATACGATTGGTCAGCACATCCACTTGGTCAAGTTCGACGTAACCTCGTCGGACGGTTCGGGCAACGGCTTCAACTATGAAGATGGCACGATGGCGCCGGGCGAGGTTGCCGCGCGGATTTGTGCCGCCAAGAACACGGCGACCGCCGCCAATGTGACCGAAAATCGCACGGCAGGCGTGCTGATGATCCGCGAATTCCCGGGCCTGTGCAGCCAGGATTCAGAAGGGCACTGGCACGTCGCGGACCAGTTCTACAAGAAGATCTGGCAATTGCCGATGCAGGACAAGACGAATGACAGGCCGAACCGGGACCTGTTCCAGACGACGACGCAGCGGTGGTTCGCAGATCCGATCCTGTCCGACATGCGCCGGGGGAATGACGAGGCGGGGCGCACAGACCGGACGCTTCGGACGGTCTTTAGCCACGACCATTTCGGACCCTCGTCGATCCAGCAGCATGGTTTTTACACAGCGCTGGTGATCGAGCCGCAATCGGCGATGATCTGCGACGAGTCCAGCACCGACTGCACCGATCCGCGGTCCGACCGCAGCCTGGTCGTGGCCTCGGACGACGACGTCGGAGCGCGCAAGGTCATCGTCGACCTGCATCCTGTCACGGCGCGCGAGCCGAACCTGGACGACGCCGCGATCCGCCGCGAATTCGCGGTCTCGATCGCGGATTTTGCCACGCTCTACGATCCACGCGCGGCGATTTCCGAGCGCCAGTTCGAGGCCGAGTTGGCCGCAGAGAACGAGGTGCCTTTCGACGGCATGGCCACCTTGCTCTGCGAGGCGCGCCATGCCGCATCGCCCGAGGACGCCGCGAAATTCTGCGGCAGCCCGCTGGACAAGGACGCGACCGGCTGGCACGGCGCGGCGGGCGAAATGGTGCCCGCATGGGTGGCCGAAGGGCACCCCGACGATGCCCCGGACCACCAGCAGGGTATGGAGCCCGGTTTCTTCACGGCGTTGCGCATCGACGATCACGGCACGCTGCTGGCGCCGGATGCCTTCCTCGACCACTACGTCAAGGATTACCGCGCGAAGGCGGCCGGATATGACAGCCACACCGCTCGCGGTGCCCGGCTTGCCAAACCCGTCGCGCCGCCATCGCGGCCCGAAAGCATCTCGGTCGACCATCATGATCCCTACCTCGTCAACTATCGCGGCGAGCCGTTCCCGCTGCGGGTCGGCACCGACAGTTCTTCGGGCAGCGATTGTGCTCTCAAGCCGCTTGGCCACTGGGTCGGCGCGCTTGGGTCCGGCGTCACGGAAACCTGCGAGATCAGCGAACAGAAGCCGGACGAGAGCGGGGATTTTGCCAACGTCCTGCGGTCGGAACCTCATGACGACCCGGTCGTGCCCATCCTCAACAGCTTTGACGAGGAAGCACTGCAATTCCGCCTGATCCAGGGCGCGCAAGAGGTGCAGCATACCTTCAACATCGAAGGCTACACCTGGACGCGCAACATCGATCAGCGATTCCCGTCCATGATGCGCGAACTCGATGACAACACGCGCCGCCGCACGCTGGTGCGGGCCTGCTATGAAACTCCGGGCAACGCATCAGGCCTGAGGATCGCGCGCGAGGGGCGACCCGAGGAATATCACGTCTGGATGAACGAGGGCCTCGATGCGTTCGCCCTAGGCAGCGCGGAGCGGCTTTTCTGGAGCGATATCGAGACGTTCATCGCGACCTGCTTCAACGTCGACGGGCGTGTCGCGGCGCAGGAAATCGGTATCTCGGAACACTTCGAATTTGCGGCGGCGTTTCATGAAGGGACCAACGTGCCCTACACGCCCCGCATGCTTATCGCGCCTCCGCCCTTGGCCGACAACGGGGATGAGCATGCCACCACCACGGTCAACGACATCCAGCGCAACCTTCGGGCGCGGCTGGATGAAATCGCCACTTTCAGCGACACGCCCTATCACTTTGGCACCCAGGATGCACAGTGGAACGGCGCCTGGGGTCTCGTGCGTGTCCGGCGCCTGCCCGCCATCGAGGAAGAGGTCGACGACTACCGTCGGGATCTGTCGGACCTGCTGCGGGATTTCTCGCGGGTCGATCGCTCTTTGACGCTCGACCGGTTGCGGGCCGATCCGCGCAACCGGCTGCTGGCCGACCGTTTCGGTGACCTCACCCTGCGCGATCCGCGGCTGATCCCCCGTCCGCGCCCGATGCCCAGCCCGAGCCCGGCGGTCGAACTGATGCCGCCGCGCGGCGCGGAAACCGAAGACGAGGATATCCGTAGGGTGCAGCAGGCCACGGCGCTCGTGCCGCTGGAAACCTACCGGACCGACCCGTTCGTGGTGGACCGGGTGACCTCGGCCTTCGGCGCCGATGCGGCGCAGTCCGGGCCGTCGGACCGGCCGGGGCGCGGCACGCCCTCTCCGGGCGAAGACACGATCGAGATGGCCTGTGACGCGGCCGCGCCGCGCGTGCATACCGCCATCGCCGCCATCGAGGTCGAGGACGTCTTTGACAGCGACGGTGTCGAGGGCACGGCCTATTCCGAAGAACTCAGCGATCCTGACGGTCTGTTCTTTGCGCTGATCGATCCGCGCCGACTGCTGAACCCTCGCGACCCTGCGTCGGTGACGCCGGACCGGATCCGCGATCCGAACCAGTGGACAGGCATCCGCCGCAACGCGGTCATCGACGCGATCCGTCTGGCCTACGACCGGCCCGAGCCACTGGTGATGCACGTCAAGGCGGGCGATTGCGTCCACGTCACGGTCATCAACGCGCTGACCTACGAAAACGACGGCCCGCGGCAGGACAACGGCGACCAACCCGGCGACGCGCGCATGCCCGGCATCACGTCGATCAACACCGATCCCGATTGGGATCCGGCGATAGAGGGTGGCAACACCCCCATCATCACGACGCTGGTCGCGGACAGCCGCCGCAAGGACGTCAAGCCCTCTGCGCGGCTGGCGGTTTCTCTGCCGCTGCCGATCATGACCAACCAGTCCAACTACGCGCGACCCTTCGGGGAAAATCCGCTGCTCGCCCTGTCCGGCACGCGCGCCTCTGAGACAAATCCGCAGCTGTCGATGCGCGGGACATTCTTCATGTCCGGCGATCCCAACATGGAGCAGTTCGAGTTCTACGCCGGACTTGCAAGTGGCAAGCGGGCGGACCCGAACGCGATCAGCGGCCAGTCCGCACCCTCGCTGGTGCTTGGCAATCTGGCTCCGTCGCTTCGGACGGTTGACTTGCCGCTCCAGTCGGGCAGCCCGGTTCGTGTCGACGATCTCGTCAGCCGGATTTCCACACGGACAAACGCGGTGCGGACACTGGCCAGGGACGTCGAAACGCTGTCCGACAGCGGTCCCGAAAGGCTGAACCTTTCCGGCGGGATTGCCGAACTCTCGCAAGAGATGGAAATCCTCGGCGCCGACATGGAAACGCTTGGGCGGGACGTTCAGGCCATTGCCGCCGACAACCTCGTGGCATCCCAGCTGGCGGTCGATCTGGCCCAGCTTGGCCTTGCTGTCGATTTCAAGCCCTATGCCTTTGGCGCGGTGCCGCTGAAATCCTTTGGCGACCTCATCGGACATCCGACCCACGGACTGATCGGTGCGGTCACCGTTGCACCGAAAGGCGCGCAGCTCTCGGAAGAACGCGTTGTCCGGACGACCCTTGCGGGCTGCGACCGCCTGATCTTCGATCCGGCGACCCTGCGCCCTGTGATGCGTCAGAGCATCGCCGAGAAACTGGGGATCGACCTGGCCCGGACGCCGTTCGGCCGCAACGACATTAACGATCTGCGCATCCGCCTGAACCGGTGCCAGGACTATGTGCTGGTCCCGCGCGCGCGGCCGGAGCAGGGAACGGGCATACAGTACATGCCGCTCGCCTCGACCCTGATCAAGATGAAGGGCCTGGGCGAGGAAGGCGATCACAGCATCCGCCAGTTCACGCTGTTCTGGCAGGACGGGCTGCACATGCGTGACCGCGCCAGTGCCAACCGCTGGCGGCTTCCCTCGGGTCTGACGGTGCCGCAATTCGAGATCCCGGACCTGACCATACCCGAATTCGAGCCCCTGCGCCCCGAGATCGGGCGTCTGCCCCTGCGCGATCTTCTGCCGCCCGATGCGGTGGAGCGTCTGCGTGGACGGTTGCCCGAGCCGACGCTTGGCGCGCTGAGCGAAGCGGCGCGCGAGGATCCGTCTGCGCA
The DNA here is from genome assembly GCF_053628575.1 of Roseovarius sp. MBR-51. NCBI lineage: Bacteria > Pseudomonadati > Pseudomonadota > Alphaproteobacteria > Rhodobacterales > Roseobacteraceae > Roseovarius > Roseovarius sp. MBR-51. The sequence continues at coordinate 283,121 of NZ_JBRJGQ010000002.1, read as the reverse complement.
GCGTTTCCTGCGGCTGATCGAACGCGAGGATCTCGTCCGGGTGATCGACGATTTGCGGATCGTTCCGCGCCCGCGGCCGGCGGAACGCATCGTCTGGGACTGCGCCATCTGCGACGACACCTACGATTTCGGCGAGGCCGGAATCAGTTACAAATCCGAACCCTTCGACATCCGCCTGCGCGACTGGCAGGGCAACAAATCCGGGATCGAACGTCACTACGACTTCAACCCCTACGAATTCGGTTCCGGGCCGGCGTCCTTTTTCAGGCTGTCCGGCTCGGAAGATCCTCGCTGGCCGTCGTCTCCTGTGCCGGTTCTGCGCGTGATTGAGGGCGAAGAGCTGGTCATCCATGTGGTCCACCCCGGCGGCCGGGCGCGCCAGCGGGCGCTGACGACATTCGCCCAAAGTTATGACGATCTCTTCCCCGGTTTCGGCTTTCCGAACGCGGCGTTGCTGGCTCCGGGAAAGGCGCTGACGGCCTCGGTCCGCAAGACGATGGAAGAGGGGTGTTACCTCTTTGGGGACGGCCCGACACAGATCCGGGGCAGCGGGGTCTGGGGTTTGATCGACGTGGTCAGCACCCAAAGCCTTGGCGGTCGGCCGATCGAAAGCAGTCGCCAGAGCAGCTGCATGAGGGCGCGCCGGTGATCTGCCGACGCATTCTTGGCCCCGCGCTGGCGTTGACGCTTGCTGCGGCAACACCTGTGTCGGCGCAGGTCAGCCTGCAGGCCGACCTGGCACTTCTCGATCCGGTCACCGAGCGGCCGATGCGCCCCGGCGACGGCGAAAAGGTCAGGCTGCAGGTGCGCCTGACAGAGCCCGCCACCGGCGCCACCCCGCGCGGGCTTTACCTCTGGGCCTGGGCGCGCCCCGTGACGCAGGGCGACGCGGACTGCGCCCGCGCGGCGCAGAACTTCCGCGCCACGCGCCAGACGCCGGTCGGATCGGTCAGCCTCAACGGGGTGATCTTCACGACGCTCAATCGCGACGCATCGCTCAGCGTCGTCGATCCGCGCCTGAACCTTTACAGTTCGAACATGCTGTCCGCCCATGTCTTTAACGCAGCACCTGCAGCCATGGCGATGGATCCGGGGCGGATGCGCGCGCTTCTGGCCCATACCACAGGGGACATCATCGAGGCTGACCTTGCGGGACCGTCGCGGCGGACGCTGGCGACCGGGCTTGGCCCGCTCGCGGATATAGAGGTTGCGCGCGAAGGTGACATCTGGCTGGGCACCGCGGATGGCAGGCTTGTGCGGCTTGCGCCGGACGGCACGGAGATATCGCAAAGCGTCTTCGGATCCGGAGAGGTGCAGCTTGAAAGGCCGCTGGATCCCGATAATCCGCTGTTGCTGGTCCATGAATCGGATGGCAACGCCCGGCTTCTGGATGCCGATACGGGTACCGACCGCGTGACGACCCGGTTTCCCGCGCCGCTTGTGGATGTGGCGGCCATGCAGGACGTGGGAATTCTGGGGCTGAGCGCCGGGTCGTCCAGCCTGCAGATTCGCTATGCCGATGCGCCCGATCAGCCGTTCGACGTGCCCCTCGGCGCGCAGTTCACCCGCGTCGACACCGGTCCCGAAGGCCGCGTGGCGGTGGTCTGGACACCGGCGGATTCCCTTGTGGCGCTTGTCGATCTTGCCGAAGGTCGCGTGGTGCAGCAGGTGTCGCTGTCCGGTGCCGGCGTGACCGAGGTCGCCTTCACCGACAACGCCGCCTGGCTGCTGAGCCATGATGGCGGTTTCGTTGGCGTTCTGGATCTGGCCACGGTGGCGCTGGGGCAATCCGCCATCCTGCGCCAGGTACGGCTGGGCCTGAACGCCGACATCCCGCCGCCCGAGGGGCGCCTGCTGCTGCCGCTTCTGCCCTCGCCGCAGGTTCTGGCCGTCTCTCCGGAGAGCCAGACGGGGTGGCTGATCGGCGAGCTTGCCTCAAGCGTCGAGATGCCGCCGATGGAGAGCCTGAGACTGCGCGGCGGGATCCCGGCGGATGTTCACGCCGTCGACCGCAGTTTCCGCGAAGTCGAACCGGGCGTCTATGAGGCCGCATGGGCCTTTCCCGCCGGCGAGTGGGAGCTGGTGATGACCACGGACGTGGGCAACCTGTCCACCTGCATCCCCTTCCGCGTCGAAGGCGAGGTCGAGCGTCGGCAACTCGTTCCGGTACGCCTCAGCACCACGCAGGGGCTGTCGCTGATCGCGGGCAGGCCGCAGGACGTGGCCTTCCGAGTTCTGGATGGCGACGGGCAGCCGGTGCCACTGGCCCGGCTCGAGCTCATGGTTCCGAGCATGACCAGCAGCTGGTCAACGCGGGTCTCTGCCGTGGCCGACGCCAAAGGTGTCTTTACGGCCCGCGTTTCGGTGCCCCATGCCGGACCCTTCGCGCTGCATCCGCTGAACCTGCCCGAGCCTTACCGGGTCGTCTCTGCAACAATCGTCACCGCCACGAAAGGACTGTCGCCATGAGGCCCCCTGCGCCCTTGATCGCGTCCCTCACGCTCGCCCTCATGGCGGGCGGAGGTCTCGCGGCCTATAGCCTCGCCGTCGCCGATCCGGTCGCCCAGATCGCGGTTGGCGGTTTCCAGATGGAGAGGCTGTCGCTACCCGATGTAACCCTGATCGATCAGGATGCCCGGGCCACGCCCTTCAAGGGACCGCTGACCGAGGGCCAGATCCTAGTCATCACCTTCGGCTACACGACCTGCGATACCATCTGCCCCCTCGGCAACGTGGTGATGGCGGATCTCGACATGGCCCTCGCCCCTGACCGCAGGATCCGCCTGATGTCGATCACCATCGACCCGGCGACGGATACGCCGGAGCTGATGCGAAAGGCTGCGGAAACCTTCGGTGCCAGCACCCGCTGGTCCTGGCTGACCGGTACGCCTGTCGAGATCGACCGCCTGCTCGAGGCCTTCGATGCCGATTATGCCAACATCGCGCTGCACGATCCGATGTTCCTCGTCGGACGGGTCGAGGACGGACGATTTTACCGGTCGCTTTCCATGCCCGATCCCGCCGACCTTGTTCGGATCATCGATGCGATGGATGTCTGAAACCTGCGCCGTGCTGACGACCCTGTGCCGGGCGCTGCCCCTGATTGCAGTGTGCCTCGGCTCGCCCGTTGTCGCCGATGACCTCGGGCGCGCCTTGTTCAACGGGCAGCCCGGAGCTGTGGCAGATGCGGGCACGGAGCGGCGGCTTCGCCTGCTGCCCTGCAAGTCCTGCCATGGGCGGGATGGCGGCGGCGGCGACGAAGGCCGGGCGCCCGCAATCACTGGGTCTGACTTGGGCCAGGCCACGGCCCTGCGGCCCGCCTACGACGCTGATCTGTTCGCCGCGGCGCTGCGCGACGGCACGGCCCCGTCCGGGCGCAGCCTGAACCGTCTGATGCCGCGGTTCGATCTGACGGATGCCGAGGCCGCGGCGCTGTTCGACTATCTCGATGTTCTGGAAAACGAGCAGCGGCGCGGACGCGATGCCGCGGAAATCCGGCTGGGACTCTCGACCGCGGTGGACCGCGCTTTCGGTTCAGGCTGGCGTCGGCAGTTCCAGGACCAGCTTGCCGCGGCGCTGGGCGCGCGCGTTTATGGCAGGCAGGTGTCGATTGTCTCGATCTCGGCCTCGGCGACCGACAATCCGGACGTGTTCGCCGTGCTGTTGGCACCGACCGACACCTTGCCGCACTGGGCCGACAGGGGCATCCCGGTCCTCTTTCCCCTCGGACAATTGGAAGGAGACGAGGATGCCGCCCTCGTGCGCAGCTTCCTGCCCACGAAACAGGATGTCGAACGGGCGATCGCCATGCGCATGGCCGAGACGGCGGCCGGTCCCGTCGCCGTCTGGCCGCAGAACGACGACGCAATGACGGCGGCGCTTGCGCGGGCAGGGCTCGACTCCGTGCCGCCGTCCGGAAAGGTGCCCGATCTTCTGGTCACCGACGGAGAGATCGCGACCGCTCTCACGCAGACCGAGCCCGAGAGGATCTGGAGCGTGGCATCGCGCCTCGGACCCGGAACGCAGTTGCCGCGCCTGGTTCCGATGGTGCTTGCGCTGGATATGCCCGGTCTCCTGACGCGCGACGCAAAGGCGGATCCCAGAGCCGAATACGCACGCCTGTCAGCCCTCATCCTGGCAGCGGTCCTCAAGGAGGCAGGCCGCGACATCACGCGCGCAGGTCTTATCGACGCCTTCGAGAATGCCTGGCTGGGCGACCATGCGCTGGATTACCGAAAGGTCCCGCTCAGCGGCACAAGCGCCATAGAATTCCTCGAACTGGCCGGACAGTGATGGGAGCAGATCCGCGGCATCATTATATATATTCGTCCTTCCCATCTAGCACGGTTCAACACAGGCGCCGGTTCGTAGGCTGGAACTGGTTCGGTGATGGCGGAATACGACCGTCTGTTATTGGTTTTTCCCGCGAGGCGATTTTGTAGCCTGGTGTGACTTGGGTGTGCCCGTGGCCAGACAATGTGTGCTTTCCGACCGGTGAGGTCGGCCTGTCTGTCGGTGGCACTCTTTGAACCTTCACGGTTCAATTAATCTATTTTAATCGCTCAACGGGAGAGTCTTAGGAGCGTCACCCGCGACTCACACTCCACGATAGATCCGAGAACCGCCCATTTTACGAGCTGGGCAAACTCGTTCGGTAGCCTAGAAGTAGCCTAGCCAGACCAGACCACAGTAGACCTCTGGATCATCACGGGCATAAATTCTTTATTTTATTGAGGTTTTTATGGTACCGCCTCCCTGGCTTGAACAGGGGACCTCTGGATCCACAATCCAGCGCTCTAACCAACTGAGCTAAGGCGGCACTGGAGGGCGATGTAACTTTACCGTTCTCCGAATGCAAGCCTAATGAAAGCTGATTTCCCAGGTTTGTTCCACAAGATCACAGCCATACGACCGCACTGGGCGCGAAGTGGCAATCCGCCAGCCGTTGCGCGCATATAGTGCGCAAGCGGCGCGGTGGCTTTCATGGGTCGCAAGCTGCATGCCCCGGTAGCCCGCCGTTCGGGCAAAGGCCATGCAATGACTCAACATCCGCTGGCCAAGGCCCCTGCCCCGCGCGCCGGGGTCCAGCAGAAAGAGCCGCAATTTGGCGATATCCTCGCTCAACGCGACGCAAAAGATTGATCCAAGTGGTTGCCCGCGTGCCTCCGCGACCCAGCCCGCTTCGCGCTCTGGATCATGCATGGCTATGAAGTCATTGATGATTTCGGCCACGAGCGGGGCAAAAGTTGCATCGAACCCCGCCTCCTGAGCATAAAGGGTCCCGTGACGCTCGATGAGCCAAGGGGCGTCGTTCGGGTGAAAGAGGCGCAGAGTGATTTCGTCCATATCCCTCACCAAAGCGCCAAGACGCTTGTCAAGCAAGTGGGAAAAGAGTAGCAAACCGGCTCTTTCAAGGAGAGCGCAATGGGTATCAATTCAGAGAGCGACGTCGAAGCCAACCTGCAAATCGGGCCCACCGATCAGGGTATGGTGCGCCTCTACATTGAGGCTCAAGGCCTTGAAATTCCTATGGATTTCACCCCAGATGAGGCCGAGGAAATCGCTCAGGAGCTCATCGCCTCAGCCACGGCTGCGCGGGCCAAGTGATCACAGGCGCGGGTCCAGCACCGATTGGAGACGCCGCGCCGCATGACGGGCGAATTTACGGGTGAGCGCGGCACGGCGCGCCCCGGCCAGTCGGGTTTCAGGCGCCATGCGAATGATCTCGGCATTATAGGCATCCGCCAGAATCAGCCCGGTGCCATCTGGCAGCAGGTCGATGGGAAACTCCGCGTCTACGGCCCAGAAATAGCGGTCACACCATTGCAGATACCCTTGCCATTTGGCGTCCCCCATGAAATCGGCGCGGCTTGATTTGCACTCGATCACCCAAATTTCACCCTTGGGACCAATCGCCATAACATCCACGCGCCGCCCCCGCTCCGGCACAAACTCTACAATAGAATCAAAATCATAGCCGCGCAGATGGCGGCACACTCCGCGCGCCAGAAGTTGCCCCGGTTGCTGGATTTGATCGGCGGTCCATTCCATGCGGCGATTATGAACAAACCACGAACGCGCGCAACCCCTTGTCGTGGCACCAGCAAAGGCTTAACTGTGAGGCGTGGCGGGTTCTGTTCTTCTCGATAACGGTTGCATTCCAGTGGCCTTAAGCAAATCCGAGGGAGTTGGCTCTGTCTGGGCCCTGGTCCAGTTATCCGATGCCCACCTGTACATACAGGTCCTCGGGAATCATACCACCGAACGGTTGCTACGGGCCCGTCACACCCAGATCCAACCTTTCACCTGCGTACGCCGTGTCCAGTGTGGACACACAATCTGTACGCAATGAAAACGCCCCGCGGGGGGCGTTTCAGGCTTCGGTTCGAACGCGGTGAACGGTCCTAGCGCTTGCGCCATGCCTCACGGGCGCGGCCATCATCCACCCGGACCGGGATAGCCATAAATTCGCGCTGCATCACATGCTGACGATGCCCACCGCGCGGCTCGTCGTCATCGTCATCTTTCATCCGCATCACGGCAATGGCGAATTGGACGCCAGCGAACACGATGCCGTTTGCAAACCACAGGATCACAACGGCCAGCAGCCCCTTGTCGGAATGGCTGACCAGATGCCAGAGGTTTGCGATATTGAACCACAGCAGCATGGCGACAAATGCCCCCGCGATGCCAAAGCCGATGGCAACCTGCGTGATGTAGAGGCGTATAAGCTTGGGCATGAAACGACTCCTTTGCTTTGTGCCCGAGTCTACGCCTTTGACACAGAATTACAAGTCGGCGCCCCGCGACCCTTTTACCTGTCGCTTTCATCTGGCCGTAAATGCCCCTCGGTTTGGGGCTGGCCCTCGCTCCGGCGGTGCCTCGTTCAGAACGCCTCGGGTCTCGCCTCGCGCGCCATGTGATCAAGCACGGCATTGACGAATTTCGATTCCTTGCCTGCCGGGTAAAAGGCCTTGGCAACATCGACATATTCCATAATCACCACCTTGGGCGGCGTGTCGGACTCGACCAATTCGGCCCCCGCGGCGCGAAACAGCGCCCGGAGGGTGGGGTCAATCCGCGCAATCGGCCATTTCGCCACCAAGGCGCGGTCGGTCATCTGGTCGATCTTGGCCTGCCAGTTCACCGCATCGTCGAGCAGCTTGCGAAACAGATCGACATCGCCCTCGGCCATGTCGACGCCCTCGTCCACCTCGGCCCCGAACCGGAAATCTAGGAACTCCTCGCGTACCACGTCAGAGGTCTGGCCGGAATGTTCCATCTGAAACAGCGCCTGCACCGCATAGAGGCGGGCTGCGGATTTCATCTGGCGTTTGCGGTTGCCAGAGAGAGCGGGATCGGTGGTCATGCGGTGGGCGTGCCTTTTGTCTGACCCGCGATCTGGATCTCTTCGGTCGCGGGTTTGAAGCCGACGCCTTTGCGCGGGCCGCCCCATTTACGGGCCAAGGCCACCAGATGCAAGGCCGCTGCCGCCGCCCCTGCGCCTTTGTTCATGGCCTTGGGATCGGCGCGCACCTCGGCTTGGGCGCGGTTTTCCACCGTCAGGATACCGTTGCCGATGCACAGCCCCTGCAACCCCAAGAGCGCAATCCCGCGCGAGCTGTCATTGCAGACGGTCTCGTAATGCGTGGTCTCGCCCCGGATCACACAGCCCAGCCCGACGTAGCCGTCAAAGTTGGACATGCGTTCCGCGATGCCGATAGCGGTCGGGATTTCCAGCGCACCGGGCACTTCGGCAATCTCATAGCTGCCGCCCGTGGCCTCGATCTCGGCGGTGGCCCCGGCGATCAGATTGTCGGCGATGTCGCGGTAGAACGGCGCCACGACGATCAAGAGCTTCACTGGCTTGTCAAACTCGGCACGCGGCAGGGTGTATTCATGCTCGGCCATGCTCTCACTCCTCGGTCAGGGGCTGGGTGCCGATGATGGAAATGCCATAGGCATCCAGACCCAGATAGCGGGTTTTCGGGCTGTCGGTCAGCAGAATCAACTCGTGAATGCCCATGGTCGACATGATCTGCGCCCCAAGCCCGGTGTGCTTGATGGTGCGCGGCGCATCCTCATCCTCCATCTCGCCCGCCAGCTTGGGCCGGGGTTGGCGGAACAGGAACACGGCACCGCGTCCCTCGCGGGCAATGATTTCCATCGCACGCGGCAGCTTGCCGGTCGGGCCCTGCGCGCGTTTGCTCAGGCCAATGCCCAGCACATCCTCCAGCGCATTGAGCGCATGGGTGCGCGCCAGCACGGGCTTCCCATCGGTCACATCGCCCTTGATCAGCACGACATGCTCGGTCTGGGTGATCTGATCCGCAAAGATCCGCATCTCCCACTCGCCCCCATGGCTTGAGGTCACAGTGTCCCGGCGCACCTCGGTGATGAGGTTGTCATGCTTGTGCCGATAGGCGATGAGATCGGAAATCGTGCCGATCTTCAGATCATGCTTGGCGGCAAACTCGATGAGGTCGGGCAGCCGCGCCATCCCGCCGTCTTCCTTCATGATCTCGCAGATCACACCCGAGGGGTTCAGCCCGGCAAGGCGCGCGATATCAACCGCCGCTTCGGTATGGCCCGCGCGCACCAGCACACCGCCGCGCCGCGCGCGCAAGGGAAAGACATGACCGGGCGTGGCAATCGCCGCCATGGTGTTCTGCTCATTGATCGCTGTCGCAATAGTCAGCGCGCGGTCGGCGGCGGAAATGCCGGTGCTCACGCCCTCGCGCGCCTCGATGGACACGGTAAAGGCGGTCTCATGGCGCGAGGAATTGTTGACCGCCATCAATGGCAGTCCCAGCCGGTCGATCCGCTCGGCGGTCATCGGCAGGCAGATCAGGCCGCGCCCATGGGTGGCCATGAAATTCACTGCCTCGGGCGTGGCGAATTCGGCGGCAATCACCAGATCGCCCTCGTTCTCGCGGTCCTCATGGTCCACGAGAATGAACATCCGGCCCTTGCGCGCCTCTGCAATGATCTCTTCGGTCGGCGCTATGGCGTGGCGCAGATCGGCCTCGACCGGGCCGGGTTTCTCGAATGGAACGGTGTCGGACATGAGCGCGCCCTCCGGGGTGTTGCAACCCGGCCCGGATACCGCAGCCGCGCGGCAATGGCCAGAGGGGATCAGCCCGCGACCGGTCCGCCAAGCAACGCCAACACCCGCGCCAGATCGGCGCGGGGTGGATCAAAGGCCGGATGCTCCAGCACCAGAGCCTTGCCCGTCGGCACAGCCAGATCAAAGGGCGCGATCAGGCTGCCATCGTCCAGCGCGCTCTGCACAAGGCTCTGATGCCCCATCAACACCCCCGCCCCATGCCGCGCCTCCTCCAACGCGATAGCGTAGAGCGAATAGCGCGGCCCGGTTGTGGGCAGGCGGATACCCGGCAGCATCGCCTGCGCCCAGAGCGTCCAATCCTCAGGCCAGAGTGCATCATGCAAGAGGGTCTCGGCCACCAAATCAGCGGGGCTGCGCAAACGTGCGGCAATCTCGGGCGCACTGACCGGCAGGATCATATCCTGCGCCAGCATCCGTTCGCCCCGGACGCCGGTCGGCGGGCGGATAAAGAGGCTGAGGTCAAAGAGATCGCGCGCCAGATTGGGCGGGCTTTCGATGGCCGAGACGGAAATACGCAGGTCCGGCAGCGCCGCGCGCACCGCAGGTAGGCGCGGCGAGAGCCAGAGTTGCGCCACAGAGGGCAGCGCCGCGATATGCAGCGTGCCATGCCGCGCGGCGCTTCGCATGGCATGCACCGCCGCCCCCATCGCATCAAAGGCCGTGGCAAACCCCGGCAGCGCCTCTGCCCCCAGCGCGGTCAGCCGCACCCCCTGCGAGCGGCGCTCAAAGAGGTCAGCGCCGATCCACGCCTCCAGCACGCGGATATGCTGCGAGATCGCACCGGGCGACGCAGAGCTCTTCGGCGGCATTGGCAAAGCCACCCAGACGCGCGGCGGCCTCAAACGCACGCAACGCATTGAGCGGCGGACCCTTGGGGCGCGGTGGCGATACAGACATTTTCTAGCCTTAGTTTTTCTATGCTGATTTTTACATAATCTCGTTTGCGCCGTCCAGCCCGTCAAAGCATCTTGCTGGAAACCGATCCTGAGGAGACCACCATGACACTTGCCCGCCGCGCTTGGGTGCCCAGCCTTTGCGAAGACCTGATCCAGACCCTTGCCACCCGCACCGCCACCCAAGACGCAGGCACCATCGCCGCGCGCATCGAGGCGCTGGCCCATAACAACCGCCGCATCCACGAGGCCGAGTGTTTCAACCTCAACCCCGCCACCAATGTGATGAACCCGCGCGCCGAGGCGCTTCTCGCCTCTGGCATCGGCTCGCGCCCGTCGCTGGGCTATCCGGGGGACAAATACGAAATGGGGCTTGAGGCAATCGAGGAAATCGAGGTCATCGCCGCGGAACTGGCCGCCGAGGTGTTTGACGCCCGCTATGCCGAGATTCGCGTCCCCTCCGGCGCGATTGCCAACCTCTACGCTTTTATGGCCACCTGCAAACCCGGCGACACGATCATTGCGCCGCCTGCCAGCATCGGCGGGCATGTCACCCATCATGCGCCGGGCTGTGCCGGGCTCTATGGCTTGCGCATCCTCGCGGCCCCGGTCAATGCCGATGGCTACACCGTTGATGTCGCAGGATTGCGCGTCATGGCCGAGGTCGAGCGCCCCCGGCTGATCACGCTTGGCGCGAGTCTCAACCTTCAGGAACATCCGGTGCGCGAGGTTCGCGCGATTGCCGATGACGTAGGCGCGCATCTGCTCTTTGACGCGGCGCATCAATGCGGGATCATTGCAGGTGGCGCATGGAAGAACCCCCTGCATGAGGGCGCGCATCTGATGACGATGAGCACCTACAAGAGCCTTGGCGGGCCTGCCGGTGGGCTCATCGTCAGCAATGACACCGCTCTGGCCGAGCGGCTGGATGCCATCGCCTTTCCGGGGCTTACCGCGAATTTCGACGCGGCAAAATCGGCGGCTCTGGCGATAACGCTCTTGGATTGGCGCACGCATGGGCGCGCCTATGCCGCGCAGATGGTCGCACTGGCGCAGGCGCTGGCAGCGGCGCTCGAGGCGGAAGGCCTGCCGGTCTTCAAGGCCGGGGGTATCGCCACGGCGTCGCATCAGTTCGCCATCGCGGCAGCCGGATTTGGCGGCGGTCAGGCGGCGTCCAAAACCCTGCGCCGCGCGGGCTTTCTCGCCTGTGGCATCGGCCTGCCTCTGCCCGCCGTGGCGGGCGACATGAACGGGCTGCGCATCGGCACGCCGGAATTGGTCCGCTGGGGGGTAACGCCAGACCATGCTCCGCGCATGGCCGCCCTGATTGCGCGGGCGCTGCGGGGCAATGACCCGGACGCGCTCTTGTCCGAAGTGTCAGACTGGCGACAGAGCTTTGACCGGCTGCATTACGTCACTTGAGCGGCTTAATGCAGTTTCTTGCGGATACGCTGCACCATCCACCACACGAGCACGATCACCGGCAGTGTCGCAACGGCTGTGACCATGCCTTTGCTGACCTCCAGCGCCTCCGCCACCGGATAGAGCAGATAGCCCGCGAGCGAGACGGCGTAATAGCTGATCGCCACCACTGACAGGCCTTCAACGGTCTTTTGCAGGCGCAATTGCAGATCGGCGCGTTTGTCCATGCTCTCCAACAGCGCCTGATTCTGGGCGCTGCGTTCCACATCGACGCGGGTGCGCAGCAACTCGCCCGCCCGCATCGCCCGGTCGGCCATCGCGGCCAGCCGGTCCTTGGTGGCGCGCACCGTGCGCATCGCAGGATCATAGCGGCGCATCATGAATTCCGCGAATGTCTGACGCCCCTCAAAGCGCTCTTCGCGCAAAACCGCAATCCGCTGATGCACGATCTGCTCATAGGCTGCCGTGGCGCCAAAGCGGAACGAGGATTGCGCCACCAGCGCCTCCAGTTCCGCCGACACCCGCAAGAGGCTTTGCAGGGTTTCCTCCGCCGGCTGACTGCCGCCGGTCATGTCATTGATGAGGCGGCTCAACTGGCTGTCGGTGTCGCCCATCTGGCGGCCCATTTCGCGGACGCGGGCAAAGCCCAGCATCGACATCGCCTTGTAGGTCTCGATCTCGCAGAGGCGCTGCACCACGCGGCCAATCCGGCGCGCACCGGTTGAGGGGGCGACATGCAGCGAGAACCGCAGATGCCCCGCCGGATCAATCCGGAAATCGCCCGCCATCACGGCCGCATCATCCAGCACCCGCGCCACAGCCACGCTCTCGGACACGAACCACTGATCAATCTCGTCGCGCGTCGCCTCGCGGCTTTTCCACGGGATCACCCGGATCATCGCCGAGGTGACGCGCAGCCCCGGCGCATCGGACAGCCAATCGGCGGGAAAGACCTCGAAATCTGCCGGATCAAAGGGGCGCGCGCTGACCCCGTCGGTAAAGACGGTATAGGTCACCATCTCGGTATGGCTTTCCCATTTCAGGCTGTGCCGCCCGATCTGACCGGAATAATGCGTGGCCCCCGGCTGCGGATGCTTGGCCCCGTAGCGATCGAGGAGCGCCGTCAGATGCGCCAGATCCGCCGCGCGGTCGCGCTTGGCCGCGTCATGCGGTTGCTTGACGGCCAGAAACACCGCCGTGCAAGGGGCCTCAAGCGACGGAAACGGCCGCGCATGCAGCTCATTGGCCAGCTCATAGCGCAGCGGGTGGTCCTGAATGGGGGGCATGCGCCGTTCTCCTGATCCTGACCGCTCCTTAGCGCGTGCTGCGCCCGCGAAAAAGAGGTTTTTCGTTCAAACCCAATGATTTAGCGGAACACAAGTGTATACAGCCTGACCTTTGGGCTTTTTCTTGGTCTAAATACTCAATTTTCAACGACAGCCAAAGACGAAAGCGTCAGAGGATGACACGCACGCCCCTAAAACCGCTTTAGAGCAGGAAACGGGTCGTCCGGCGCGCGCGTCGATGACAAGGTGGGATCAACCCGCTCTGCCGGAGCGCCAAGAAAAAGGACAGGATATGCCACCCCTCCCCCCTGCAAACCGCCCCATGACGGGACGGGAATGGGTCATGCTTTTGGCCCTTGCAACCGTCTGGGGCGGGTCTTTCTTCTTCAACAGCGTCGCGCTGCGGGAATTGCCGGTCTTGACAGTGGTTCTCGCTCGGGTGGCCCTTGCCGCGATCCTTCTGCTTGCGCTTCTGCGGCTGCGCGGCGAACGGATGCCGCGGGACCGGCGGGTCTGGGCGGCCTTTCTTGGCATGGGTCTTTTGAACAATGCCATTCCCTTCACCCTGATCGTCTGGGGGCAGCAGCATATCACCTCGGGTGCGGCCTCGATCCTGAACGCCTCGACGCCGTTCTTTGGGGTCTTGCTTGCGCATCTGTTGACGCAGGACGAGCAGATGACGCGCGGCAAGCTCTCGGGCGTGCTGATCGGCTTTGCCGGGGTCGCGGTGATGATCGGCTCAGGGGCCCTGCGCGATCTTGGCGTTCACGTCGCGGCCCAGATCCTATGCCTTCTCGCTGCGGTTTCCTATGCCGTCGCGGGCATCTTCGGGCGCAGGTTTCGCACTTTGGGCGTCAGCCCGATGAGCACCGCGACCGGTCAGGTCATCGCGTCCAGCCTGATCCTCTTGCCATTGGTGATGGTGGTGGACCAGCCCTGGACCCTGCCCGCCCCTGGATGGTGGACCATCGGCGCGGTGATCGGCGTCGCCGCCATATCGACCGCCTTCGCGTATACGCTCTATTTCCGTATCCTGTCGACGGCGGGCGCGACCAATCTGTTGCTGGTAACGCTTCTTGTGCCGATCAGCGCAATTCTGTTGGGGACGTTGTTCCTAGGCGAAGCGCTGCTTGCGCGGCACATCTGGGGGATGGCGTTGATTGCTGCGGGGCTCTGCGCAGTCGACGGTCGTCCGGTGACACACCTGCGCAGAGTTTTCACGCGACGCAGGAGATCTGTCTGACGATACATTGGCGCAGTAAAGCCAAAGGGCGCAGCCTTTCGGCCGCGCCCTCCGCAAGTCACAGCCCCAAGGCTCAGTCGATCTTGGGCAAGAGGCTCGACAGGCTCGCCTTGGCGTCGCCATAGAACATCCGCGTGTTGTCCTTGTAGAACAGCGGGTTCTCGATCCCCGAATAGCCGGTGCCCTGACCGCGCTTGGAGACAAACACCTGCTTGGCTTTCCAGCATTCCAGCACCGGCATCCCGGCGATGGGCGAGTTGGGATCGTCCTGCGCCGCCGGGTTGACGATATCGTTCGAGCCGATGACGATCGCCACATCCGTGCTGGGGAAATCCTCGTTGATCTCGTCCATTTCCAGCACGATGTCATAGGGCACCTTGGCCTCGGCCAGGAGCACGTTCATATGCCCCGGCAGACGGCCTGCAACCGGATGGATGGCAAAGCGCACGGTCTTGCCCTTGGCCCGCAGTTTCGAGGTCAGTTCAGAGACCGCCCCCTGCGCCTGCGCCACCGCCATGCCGTAGCCGGGGATGATGATGATGCTGTCGGCCTCGTTCAGGGCTGCAGCCACGCCATCGACGTCAATCGCGATCTGTTCGCCCTCAACCGCCATCTGCTCGCCCGCCGGGCCACCAAAGCCGCCCAGAATGACAGAGATGAACGACCGGTTCATCGCCTTGCACATGATGTAGCTCAGGATCGCACCGCTTGAGCCGACCAGCGCGCCCACCACAATCAAGAGGTCATTGCCAAGGCTGAAACCAATCGCCGCCGCCGCCCAGCCCGAGTAGCTGTTGAGCATCGAAACCACCACGGGCATATCCGCACCGCCAATGCCCATGATCAGGTGATAGCCGATGAAGAACGCCAGAAGCGTAATCACCACCAACGTCCAGATGCCGGCATCGTTGAAATACATGACCCCCAGAACAACCGACAGGAACGCCGCCCCGGCGTTGAGCATATGCCCACCCGGCAGCTTCTTGGCGGCGGTATCGACCTTGCCCGCCAGCTTGCCAAAGGCAATGATCGAGCCGGTAAAGGTCACGGCCCCGATAAAGACGCCGAGGAACACCTCGACCCGCAGGATCGCCACCTCGACGCTGGTTTTCTTGGCCAGCACGGCGGCAAAGCCCTCAAGCCCCTTGCGCGCGGTATCGTCCATCGCCAGCACGCGGCCCAGTTCGATATCGGCGTTAAAGCCCACAAAGACCGCCGCAAGCCCCACAAGGCTGTGCATCGCCGCCACAAGTTGCGGCATCTCGGTCATCTGCACCCGTGTGGCCACCACATAGCCAATCGCACCACCCGCCGCGATCAGGACCAGCGACAAGAGCCAGAGCCCCGCACCTGGGCCGATCAGCGTGGCGACAACCGCCAGCGCCATACCGGCCATGCCATACCACACCGCGCGCTTGGCGCTTTCCTGCCCCGAGAGCCCGCCCAGAGAGAGAATGAAGAGGATGGCTGCCACCACATAGGCGGCCGTCGTGAAACCGTAATCCATGATCCTCTACTCCTTATGACTTCTGGAACATGGCGAGCATGCGCCGGGTGACGAGGAAGCCACCAAAAATATTGATCCCGGCCATGAACACCGACAGCGCCGCCAAGAGGATCACGAGGAAAGACCCCGATCCGATCTGCATGAGCGCGCCCAGAATGATGATCGACGAGATCGCGTTGGTGATCGCCATCAGCGGCGTGTGCAGCGAATGCGACACGTTCCAGATCACCTGGAAGCCGACAAAGACCGCGAGCACGAAGACGATGAAATGCTGCATGAAGCTGGCCGGAGCAACGAGGCCCACGGCAAGGAGCAGCACCGCACCGACCACCAAGAGCGTGACCTGGTTCTTGGTCTGCGCCTTGAACGCCGCCATTTCAGCCGCGCGCTTCTGCTCAGAGGTCAGTTCCTTGACTTTTTCCTTGGGCTTCTGCGCCGCAATCGCGGCAACCTTGGGCGGAGGTGGCGGGAAGGTGACAGCACCGGCATGGGCCACGGTCGCACCCCGGATCACGTCATCCTCCATGTTGTGATTGACCTTGCCGTCCTTGTCGGGGGTGAGATCGGTCATCATGTGGCGGATGTTCGTGGCATAGAGCGTCGAGGATTGCGCCGCCATCCGGCTGGGAAAATCGGTATAGCCGATGATCGTCACGCCGTTGTCGGTGACGATCTTTTCGTCCATCACCGTCAGTTTGCAGTTGCCGCCCTTTTCCGCGGCAAGGTCGACGATGACCGAGCCGGGCTTCATCGCCTTGACCATATCCTCGGTCCAAAGCTCGGGGGCTTCGCGGTTGGGGATCAGCGCCGTGGTGATGACGATATCCATCTGAGGGGCCAGTTCGCGGAACTTGGCCAATTGCGCCTCGCGGAACTCGGGGCTGGAGACAGAGGCATAGCCGCCAGAGGCGGCCCCGTCCTGCTGTTCTTCCTTGAAGTCGAGATAGACGAATTGCGCGCCCATGGATTCGACCTGCTCGGCCACTTCGGGGCGCACGTCAAACGCATAGGTGATGGCCCCGAGGCTGGTCGAGGTGCCAATCGCCGCCAGACCCGCGACGCCTGCACCCACAATGAGCACCTTGGCCGGGGGTACCTTGCCCGCCGCCGTGATCTGGCCGGTGAAAAAGCGGCCAAAGTTATTGCCCGCCTCGATCACCGCGCGGTAGCCGGCGATATTGGCCATGGACGACAGGGCGTCCATCTTCTGCGCGCGGCTGATGCGCGGCACCATGTCCATCGCGATGACCGAAGCGCCTTTTTCGGCGAGCTGTTTCATCTGCGCCTCATTCTGCGCAGGCCAGAAGAAGGAAATCAGAAGCTGGCCTTCGGTCAGGCGCTTGGCCTCTGTCTCATTGGGGGGGCGGACCTTGGCCACCACATCGGCGGCTTTGTAAAGCGCCGCTGCGGTCTTGAGCACCTCGACGCCAGCCTCCTTATAGGCAGCGTCCGAGAACCCGGCAGCAGCGCCTGCGCCGCTCTCGATCGCGCAGTCATATCCCAGCTTTTGCAGTTGCAGGGCCGAGTCGGGCGTCATGGCGACCCGGTTCTCGCCCTCAAGCACTTCCTTTGGCGTTCCGATCTTCAATGCTGTCTCCCCCTCTGGCAGATGACGTGTTCTGATGGCACCGCATCTGCGGCATGCCGGTTTCTTTGTCCCGAAGGTCGTTATTTCACACTATTTCGTGAGTGACGAGATCAAGATTGTCGCGGTTTCTACAACCAACGTCTGGTTTTTTCACAGTATCGGGCAAAATCCATGCGGAATTTGCGCCGCATACGGTCCTCTTCCGGGATAATGAAGCGCTTTTCAATCACCCAGACGAAAATGGGAATCAGCGGCAGCGCCAAAACGGCGTCCCAGCGCAGAATCAGTCCGGTGAGAATCAGGGTATCGCCGAGATAGATCGGATTGCGTGAGCGGCGAAAGATGCCGGACTGGATCACTCGCTCTGGTGTCTGATGCGGGACGATGGTGGTTTTATGGCGGCGAAATTCCATTGCGGCCATTGCAACCAGCAAAATCCCCCCGCCGACCAGCAGCCCCCCCAAGAGATCGGCCCATGTCTCACCAAAGCTGAGACCCATGGCGTACTGACTGGACTGCGCCCATGCCACGGCCAAAAACCCCCCAAGCCAGACAGGCGGCATGTCGATCCATTTCAGCATGGGCCTGCAATCCTCTCGTGGTTGTCTCTGGAGCAAGAGCGGGTAGAGTAGCGTGAGATATGACGGAGGCAAGATGACAATAGCGGGCAAGCACGCTTTGGTGACGGGGGGCGGCAGCGGCATTGGCCTCGCCATCGCCCGCGCGCTCGCCGGGGCGGGTGCTCAGGTGACGATCACCGGACGCCGTGCGGCCGTGTTGGAGGAGGTGGCAGGCGTGGGCCTCTACCCGCTGTCCATGGATGTGACCCAAGAGCGTGAGGTCGCAGAGGGCGTGGCCGCCGCGGTCAAGGCACGCGGCCCGGTGCAGATCTGCATCCCCAATGCCGGCATCGCTGAAGGGCGCGCACTGCACAAGACGGATGCCGCATTCTGGCGGCAGATCATGGCCACCAATCTCGACGGCGCCTTTTATACGGTGCGCGACTGTCTGAGCGGCATGCGCCAGACCGATTGGGGGCGGGTGATCGCAATTTCCTCAATTGCGGGGATCAAGGGGCTCAAGGGGGCTGCGGCCTATAGCGCCAGCAAACACGGGATGATCGGTCTGATCCGCAGCTTGAGCGAGGATTATCTGGGCACAGGTCTGACCTTCAATGCGATTTGCCCCGGCTATGTGGACACCGAAATCATCAGCCGCAATGTCGCGGCCATCTCCGCGCGCGCAGGCGTGTCAGAGCAAGAGGCGCGCGCCATGATGATCGAGGCCAACCGCCACAAGCGCCTGATCAGCCCCGACGAGGTGGCGCAAGCGGTGCTTTGGCTCTGCGGTCCGGGATCATCCAGCATCAATGGCCAAGCTCTTGAAATCGCGGGCGGACAGGTCTGATCCACACCGGCACTCTTGGCTTTTTCTTGGCTGAAATACTCCGGGGGTCCGGGGGGCAGCGCCCCCCGCCACACACAAGACATGATTGACCCGATTTTAGACACACTCGTCTAAAATTCTCCTGAATCCGCGCCCATTGCCGCCGCAGAGGCTGTGTATCCAGTTTGGAAACAAAAGGGTGCCAATACTATGCCAACGACCTTCAACTGGATTTTTTTAGGCAACGAGCCGATAATTCTCGATCCGACCGAAGGCAACAGCAACGCCGAGAACGCAGGCCTGTTCGTCAACCGCACCTATGGCACCGCGATTGATCCGCTCTACCAGAATGTGACGCGCGTCACCACCATCGACAATGGTGGGGCTGCGGGCGCGCTGGATATGAACAATACCGCCTCGAATGATCAATTCTCGACCGACATAGGCAGTGGCACGCAGACCTTTACCTTTGACGGTCTGTCCACATTCAACGCAACGCTGACCTATACCGATGGCACGACGACATCGTTTCTTGCGATTCTGGTGCAGGACACCAATGGCAATCTCTTTCTGGCGCCGCCGCTCAATACCACGGCGGCGAATGCCGCGAATATCGCAGCCATGACCGCGCGCCCGATCGAGTCGGTCACCTTCAACTCGGTCAACACCTCCACCAATACCAACCTCGGGGCTGACCGGGCTGACATCGGCATCGACGATGGCATCGTCCAAGGCACCGGCGGCGCTGATCTCATCAACAGCGGCTATACCGAGCCGGTCGCCTCTGGTTCTGACCGGGTGGACAACAACGACGCACCGGGTGGCGGCAACGACGATGTCATCAACGCGGGTGCGGGCAATGACACCGTGCTGGCGGGTCTGGGCAACGATTCCGTCCAGGGCGGCACCGGCGCAGACAGCCTGAGCGGCGAGAGCGGCAATGACACACTCTTGGGTCAAGGCGGGGCCGATACGCTGATCGGTGGCGCGGGGGATGACAGCCTCGACGGCGGCACAGGCAATGACACCCTCTATGGCGATGGCGGCACCGCCGCACGCTGGAGCTATGACGTCTATACCCGCGATTTCACCTCGGCCAACGGGCAAGCCTTCAGCATCGAGAGCGGCACCTTGGCTGGCTCTGGCACCTCTGCCGCGTTCGACGTCACAGGCCACGGCCAACAGGCGACAGGTCAGGGCGATCCGAACGATTACGGCATCATCTACAGCTCAAACCTCATTGCCACGGCGGACGGGGTCTACCGCTTTGCCACCACCTCGGACGATGGATCGACCATCCGCATTCTCGACGGCAACGGCGATCCTGTCACCTTCACCAATCAGAACGGTACGACGGGATCGTTTCTCGACAACGATTTCCATCAGGGCGCGACGACCCGTTGGGGCGAGGTGACGCTTGAGGCGGGCCAGAGTTACACCATCGAGGTGAGGTACTGGGAAAACCTTGGCGGCAATGTGCTGTCGGGCACCGTGACCTTGCCGGGGGGGGCGGTGCAGGATCTGGCGACCAGCCCCTTGATCGTGGGCAGCGATAGCATTGCGGGGAATGATTACCTCGATGGGGGCGCGGGGGCGGATCTCCTCTTTGGCGAGGGCGGCAATGACACGCTGATCGCAGGCGAGAATGACACGCTCTATGGCGGCGATGGCGATGACCTCTTTGTCATCGGGCCACCCGCCGAAACCGGCACCGGCACGATCACCATCGTCGGCGGCGAAGGCGGTGAAACAAGCGGCGACACGCTCTTTCTGTCGCCCGAGGCGCGCAAGGCAGACATCACATTCTCCAACCCCGACGATGCGGCGGGCGGGCTCTCGGGCAGTTTCACCCTCACTGACGGCACGGTAGTGAATTTCTCCGAGATCGAGAACATCATCTGTTTCACCCCCGGCATCCGCCTTCTGACGCCCAACGGCGAGCGCAACGTAGAGGCGTTGCGCGCCGGGGATTTGGTAATCACCCGCGATCACGGCCCGCAACCCGTCCGTTGGACCGGGCGCAGGACGGTGCCGGGCATCGACCGCTTTGCGCCGGTGCGCGTGGCCGCGCATGTGCTTGACGGGGCGCGCGCGCCGCTCTTGGTCTCGCCGCAGCATCGCTTTCTGTTTACCGGCTACAAGGCCGAGTTGCTCTTTGGCTGCGATGAGGTGTTGATTGCCGCCACGCATCTGGTGGACGGACAGGCCGTCACGCAGGTCGCACAGGCGGCGGTGACTTATATCCACATCATGTTCGACCAGCATGAGGTGATCTATGCCGAAGGCGCCGCAACCGAGAGCTTTCATGCGGGCGCTGTCGGACTTTCGGCCGTTTCGGATCAGGCGCGCGAAGAGATGTTCGCGGTTTTTCCCGAGTTGCGCAGCAATCCCAACGCCTATGGCGACACCGCGCGGCCCTGCCTCAAGCGGCACGAGGCACGGCTTTTGCAACCCTGCGGATGAGACCCCTAAATTCTGCCAAACCCGGGCCGTTAAATAGTCTGACTCCAGACAACGTTAGAGCAAGCCACGCCATTAACAGAATTCCAAAGGGTTTTTCCTAAGATCGACGGGGCCATCTGACGCCGGTCTGATTGGTGCGCGGAAAGTGAGGTGAAATGAAATATGCGGTAGAGACAGCAGTAGGAATGCAGCCCGCCACTGGCGGGCGTGATGCATTTTGAGCCCGACAGTCCGACGTAAGAGCAGCGCCCCCTCCGACTGCTGCCGGATGACAGGATGGCATCCGACCTGCCCATTCTTCCCGCCCGACCTGAAACGACCCCACAGAGCGACACCGTCACGCCCCGCCCCGACAGACAGCGAGCATCTTGACCATGGCTACGACATTTGACCTTTTCTACCTTGGGGTTGCACCCCAGATCGACACGGTTGAGGGAAATCTAACGTCCGAAAATCATGTAGCCCTGAATGGTCAGGTGTTCGGCAGCGCGCTCGCCCCGGTGTCGAGCACTCTGACATCGCTCTCTCCCGCGAAAACTCTTCTGGGTCTTATCGACTCCTACACCGGCGGGGCCACGTCCAACGCCTATGACTCGAACAATTTCTCGAGCAACGAACAATTTATCATCAGCGGCGTGACCCACACGCATGACGCCACGATGATCTACACCAACACCGTGATCACCTATACCGATGGCACCACCGCGATCGTCGATGCGATCGTGATGCAGGATACCAATGGCAATCTCTATCTGATCCCACCACCCTCCGGGCCAAACACCTATTCTGTCGCGCTCGAGGCCAAGCCCATTCTATCGGTGACACTTGGCACGGCCGCACCGTCGAATGGCACGGATGTCTTTGGCATGACGGCGGACCGCTACGACCTCACCGTGTCGGATTACGTGGTCGAGGGGACGGCAGGCAACGACCTGATCGGCACCGCCTATCTCGGCGATCCCGAGGGCGACCGGATCGACGACACGGACAATCTCGCCGGGACCAACGACGATCTGGTGACGGCGGGTGCCGGCAATGACACCGTGCGCGCGGGCGCAGGCAACGACACTGTGTTCGGTGACGACGGCAACGACCTGCTGGATGGCGGCGCGGGCAACGATTCGCTCGTGGGCGGCAATGGGAGCGACACGCTGATCGGCGGTGCCGGAGCGGATACGATGAACGGCGGTGTCGGGCTTGACATCGTGGACTACTCCACCTCAGGCGCGGCGGTGACGGTCGATCTCGCGGCTGGCACCGCAACCGGGGGGGATGCCACAGGCGATGTTGTCAATCAGGGCATTGATGGGATAATCGGCTCGGCCTATAACGACACGCTCATCGGCTCGGATGCCAGCAGCACCTCTGGGTCGGACATCTACACCACCTATATTGATGGCGGCGCGGGCAACGATTTTATCGACGGGCGCAACGGTGGGGACAGCCTTCTTGGCGGCACCGGCAGTGACACGATTCTCGGCGGCGGCGGCAATGACCTGATCGACGGCGGCGCGGATGGCGACCTCATCGACGGCGGGTCTGGCGCTGATACCGTCTTTGGCGGTGCCGGCAACGACACGATCCTGACCTCGGGTGGCAATGACAGCATCACTGCAGGCGACGGCGCCGACCTGATCCGTGCCACCGCGACCGACCCTTCTGGCGTCTATAGTTTCAACGTCAATGGCGGCTCTGGCGGCACCGACAATGACACGCTGGACCTTTCGGCGTTGATCGCGGATGGCTGGACCGTCACGAGCATGACCAAAAACCCCGAAATCAATGGCAATCCGGGTTTCAGCGGTCAGATCACCCTCGGTCGGGGAAGTGACTCCGCGAACATCAATTACACCGATATCGAACGCTTCATCATTCCCGATTACATCGTCGAAGGCGACGCCGGGGCCAACCTGATCGACGCCAACTATGCCGGTGACCCGGATGGCGACCGGATCGACGCGCTCGACCATTCGGACGGAAGCAATGCGGATTCGGTGCAGGCGGGGGCTGGCAATGACACGATCGTCGCCGGGGCTGGCAATGATACCGTGCTGGGCGAGTCCGGGGCAGATGTCATCTTTGGTGGGGCCGGCAACGACGCCCTCTATGGCGGGACCGGTGATGACCTGATTCTGGGCGGCACCGGTGCGGACCAGATGTTCGGCGAAGGCGGTGACGATACGATCCGGATCGAGAATGGCTTTGGCTTTGATGCGATCACCGGCGGCGAAACCGGCGAAACCCTGGGCGATACGCTCGACCTCTCGGCCACGACCGGCCCGCTCGTGGTCGATCTCAGCTCTGCCAACCCCGAGAGCGGCACGGTCAGCGATGGCAGCGCAACCGCC
The DNA here is from genome assembly GCF_053628575.1 of Roseovarius sp. MBR-51. NCBI lineage: Bacteria > Pseudomonadati > Pseudomonadota > Alphaproteobacteria > Rhodobacterales > Roseobacteraceae > Roseovarius > Roseovarius sp. MBR-51. The sequence goes on along the minus strand of NZ_JBRJGQ010000002.1, from coordinate 259,858 downwards.
ACCTTCTCCGAGATCGAGACGATACTCCTCGGCAGCGGCACAGACACGCTGGTTCTGGCCGATGGTTCGGGCAGCGATGCGGTCAGCGGCTTCACCGCGCCCAGCGACAATGGCAACGGCACCTATTCCAGCGGCGATCTGCTGGATGTGTCGGGCCTCACGTCGGATGGCACAACGCCCGTGACCACCGCAGATGTGATCGTCACCGATACCAATGGCGATGGCACCGGCGATGCGGTCCTGACCTTTCCGGGTGGCGAGAACCTGACGCTGATCGGCGTGCCGATGATAGATGTCGACAGCACCGCCGCCCTCGTGGCCATGGGCATTCCCGACGCGCGCGATTTCGTGGTTGAGGGCAGTGCCAGCGCCGACCTGATCAACGTGGATTACACCGGCGACCCCGAGGGTGACCGGGTGGACGCCGGGGATGCCACCAACGGCTCTCAGGATGACGTGATCTTCGCGGGCGCGGGCAATGACAGCATCGATTCGGGCCTTGGCAACGATCTCATCAATGCAGGCGCTGGCGATGACGAGATTTTCCTCGACGGCAGCCTGCAAAACGACACCATCATCGGCGGTGAAACCGAAGAGACCGCAAGCGAAGGCGACCGGATCAACTTCTCCGCCATTTCCGACGGGCTGCTGATCAACTTCACCGCACCTGAAACCGGCACCATCACCGATGGCACCTCTGTCACCGAATTCTCGGAGATCGAGCGTTTTCAGATGGGCACTGGCGCGGATACCGTGATCGGCTCTGACGGGGTTGAGGAAATCATCGGCAACTACGGCGATGACAGCATTCTTGCGGGCGGCGGCGACGACACGATCTTTTCCGGCTTTGACAATGACTATGTCGACGGGGGCGCGGGCGATGACTCGATCCTCTCCTCCTCGGGGGCGGATACGGTCACGGGTGGCGCGGGCAACGATCAGATCGACCTCGGGCCGGGCGACGGCGAAACCGATCTTTTGATCTTTTCGGATGGCGATGGCACTGATGTGGTCTCCAGCTTTGAGATCCCCATCGACAACGGCGACGGCACCTTTACGGGACGCGATCAGCTTGATGTGTCGAACCTCTCGGACGCGGCGGGCAACCCGGTCAACGTTGCTGATGTCACGGTCGACAGCGATGGCAACGACAATGCCGTCCTCAGCTTTCCGAATGGCGAGAGCATCACCTTGGTCGGGGTCGATCCCGCCTCTGTGTCCAGCCACGATGCATTGGCCGCCATGGGCATTTTCCAGCCCGATTACATCGTGCAGGGCACGGCTGGCGATGATGTGATCGACGCAAGCTATAGCGGCGACCTCCAAGGCGACCGGATCGACAACGCCGACAGTCGCAGCAATGACAACGCCGATGTGATCGACGCAGGCGCAGGCAATGACGTGATCATGGCCGGACTTGGGGCTGACACCATCTTTGGCGGCACAGGCAATGACACGGTGTCTGTGGGTCAAGGCGACAGCGTTCAAGGTGGCGACGGCGACGATTTCTTTACCCTGACCGATACCGGCGAGACTGAGACCGGCGCAATTTCGATCCTTGGCGGCGAAGGCGACGAGACCAGAGGCGATACGCTCTGGCTGGGCGAGACCGCGAAGAAATCCGATATCACATTCTCCAATTCGGATGATGCGACGGGCGGTCTCTCGGGCAGCTTTTCGATGGTCAATGGCACGGTCGTGACCTTCTCCGAGATCGAGAATATCATCTGCTTTACCCCCGGTGCGCGGATCCTCACCCAATGGGGGGAGCGTCCGGTCGAGAGCCTGCGCTTGGGCGATATGGTGGTGACACGCGATCACGGGCTGCAACCGGTGCGATGGGTCGGCAAACGCACGGTGGCCGGTCTGGGCGATTTCGCCCCCATTTCCGTCGCCTCCAGCGTGATGGGCGGGCAAGACGCGCTCTTGGTCTCGCCGCAACACCGGCTGCTCTTTACCGGCTATCAGGCCGAATTGCTCTTTGGCGAAAGCGAGGTTCTGATTGCGGCCAAGCATATGGTGAACGGGCGTGATGTGACTGTCAGCCCCCGCGACGAGGTGACCTATATCCACGTCATGTTCGATCGCCACGAGATCATCTTTGCCGATGGCCTCGGCACCGAGAGCTTTTATGCCGGGGATATGGCGCTGACCGCCGTCGATGCTGCCGCGCGCGAGGAGCTGTTCGCCATCTTTCCGGAATTGCGCAGCGCACCGGGCAAGCACCGCGACACCGTGCGCCCCTGCCTGCGCCGTCACGAGGCGCAGCTTTTGTGCGGCTTGGGCGAACGAGAGGTGGCCTGAGCCCGCTCAGGTCGACGATTCAGGCCGGTGATTCAGGCCGGCGATTCAGGCCGGCGATTCAGGCCGAACGGCGCAGCGGGGCCGTGTCCCCCGCAGCCCAGGCCCGCACCGCATCGCCAAAGGCGGTAAACAGCGGGCGACTGACCGGATCATGCGCGGCATTGTATTCGGGATGCCATTGCACCGACAGGGTAAAGCCCGGCGCGCCGTCGATATAGAGCGCCTCGGGCGTTTCATCCTGCGCCCAACCGTCGATCACCACCCCCGCGCCAGGACGCAGGATGCCCTGACCATGCAGCGTGTTGGTCATCACTTCCTCGGCCCCCATCAGCCGGTTAAATACCCCGCCCGGCGCGAACCGCACCTTGTGGCGCAGCGCGAATTGTTCGTCCATCGTGCCCTCGGGGGGCATACGGTGATTGTCGCGCCCCGGCAGATCGCGGATTTCAGGATGCAGCGTGCCACCCATGGCGACATTCATCTCTTGAAACCCGCGGCAGATCCCCAAAATCGGCTGCCCCCGCTCGATACAGGCGCGCGCCAGTGGCAGGGTGATTGCATCGCGGGCGCGGTCGAATGCGCCATGCGCGTCGGTTGCGGCCTCACCATATTCCTCGGGATGTACATTGGGTCGCCCACCCGTCAGCAGAAATCCATCACAGATCTCCATCAATTCTGCCACCGAGACATAGCGCGGATCGGCCGGGATGATCAGCGGCATACAGCCCGCCACATCGGCCATAGCAGAGGAATTGATCGTGCCGCCCGCGTGGGTCGGATAGCGATTGTCGATCTGATATTGGTTGGCGATGACACCAACGACCGGGCGTTTCATTTTCGTCTTTCTGGGTTGCGCCACACTTTCATTCATTTGCCTAAATTATAGTGTGAAATGGAATAACAAAACATCAATTCCCGCACATATTTCCGTGCGATGATGCGGATTTGCCCAAAAACCCTGCACCGTTTGTTGATCTTTCAGCGGCAAACTGGGCCTTGTGGGCGGGGCTGCACCGTCACCGGTCAAACGCATCCCGACCGGTCGGGCTTTCCCCGTCCACACCAGCCGTCTTGCGGCTGCGCCGACAGCGTTCGCTGCAATGGCGCACCTCGTCCCAGACGCGCGCCCATTTGCGCCGCCATTCCATCGGCCGCCCACAGGTGGCGCAGATCTTGACCGGCAGATCGGATTTTCGGGGGGCGCGCGGCATCTCAGAGATCCAAACGCAATTGCGCCGACGCCGCCTTGGGCTTGGCCCGCCTTGGGCGTTTGCGGCTGGCATGGCGGCTCACGATCTGCGCGGTCATGGCATCCCCGCGATGCGCGCGCCGACAGGCCCAGACCGCCTCGCGCGCGGCCCGCGCCGCCGCGACCGGATCGACAATTGGCGCAGGGTAACCGCGCCCCAAAAGCGCCCCCGCCTCGGGCCAGTCCCACGGGCGTTGCAGATAGGTATCCGGCACGCTTGCCAATTCCGGCAGCCAGCGGCGGGTAAACTCTCCGGTCGGGTCCTGATCCAGCCCCTGTTTCACCGGGTTGTAAATCCGGATCGTATTCATCCCCGTGGTGCCCGATTGCATCTGCACCTGCGGCCAGTGAATTCCCGGCTCGTAATCGGTAAAGGCCCGCGCCAACACCGGCCCTGTGCTGCGCCAATCGAGCCAGAGGTGATAGGACGCCACCGCCATCAGCATCGAGCGCATGCGGAAATTGAGCCAGCCGGTCGCCAAGAGCGAGCGCATGCAGGCATCGACAAAGGGCAATCCGGTTTCGCCCCGCGACCACGCCGCCAGCCGTACGGCATCGGGTGCGCGCGGGCGCAGCCCCTCATAGGCAGGATGCAGGCAGCGCCGCTCAATCTCCGGCTCATCCTCCAGCTTTTGCATGAAATGGTCCCGCCACGCCAACCGCGCCTGAAACGACCGCATCGCGCGCGCCCAATCCGGCCCGCGCCCGGTGGGGGCCGCTGCCCCCGCCTGCACCGCCTCGCGCAGCGACAGCGTGCCAAAGGCCAGATGCGGGCTGATCCGCGAACAGGCCCGCGCGCCGTGCAAGGGCGACGACATCGCCCGCTGATAGCTCTCGCCGCGCGTGCTCAGGAACGAGGTAAGCGCGCGCATTCCCGCGCCGCGCCCACCCTTTTGCCGCAGCGGGCACGCGTCCATCAGCCCCAAACTCTCAGCGCGTGGCAGATCATCACTGACCAATGCCAGCCCCCGCGCGCCCTCGACCGGCCCCAGCATCGGCGCGCGCATCACCCCGTCGCGCGCCCCTTGCCAGGCATCGCGGCTCTTCAGCCGCCGCACCACGCCAGATTGCGGCATCTCGTGCCACCGCACCCCCTGCCCCCGCGCCCAGTCCGCCACTCGGCGGTCGCGCGCAAAACTCCAGAGATTGCCGGTTTCCTCATGGCTCACCAGATGCGCCACGCCCTGCGCGGCGCGCAGCGCCTCCAGCACCGCCACCGCATCCCCCACCCGCACCACGAGCCTCAGACCCAGACCCAGACCCGCCAGGTCCTCGCGCAAGCTCTCCAGACACTCGCATAGAAACGCATACTGCCGCCCTGAGGTATCCGGCTCTGCCCATAAGTCCGGCTCGACGATATAGAGCGGAATGATCGGACCCAGCCGCGCGGCATGGCTCAGCGCCGGATGATCCTGCACCCGCAAATCGCGCTTGAACCAAAGAATGACCGGGCGTTCCATGGCAAGCGAGATAGCGGTGCCGCGCCCAAAGGAAAGCCCCATTGCAGCCCCACGCGCCAGCACTTAGGGTCGCGCCAAAGCCAAAGGAGAGCGCCATGAAAGATGCAGCCCCACAGCCCGTTTATCTCGAAGATTACACGCCCCCCGCCTATCTCGTGGATGCGGTGCATCTGACCTTTCGTCTTGCCCCCAAGGCGACGCGCGTTCTCAGCCGCATCGAATTCCGACCCAACCCCGAGTCCACATCGCGGGACTTTTTCCTGCATGGCGAGGCGCTTACCCTCATCTCTGCGCGCATCAACGGGGCCGAAATCACACCAGAGGTGACACCCCAAGGCCTCCACGCCCAAGTGCCCGACGCGCCCTTCACTTTCGAGGCCGAGGTCGAGATCGACCCCGAGGGCAACACCGCCCTCGAAGGGCTTTATATGTCAAACAGCATGTATTGCACCCAATGCGAGGCCGAGGGCTTTCGCAAGATCACCTATTATCCCGACCGCCCCGACGTGATGGCCACCTTCACCGTGCGGATTGAGGGCGACATGCCGGTCATGCTTTCCAACGGCAACCCGACCGACAGCGGCGCGGGCTGGGCCGAGTGGCACGATCCCTGGCCGAAACCGGCCTATCTCTTTGCCCTCGTCGCGGGCGATCTGGTGGCGCATCCCGATAGTTTCACCACCCGCTCTGGCCGCGAGGTCGCGCTCAACATCTGGGTGCGGCCGGGGGATGAGGACAAATGCGCCTTTGGCATGGAGGCGCTCAAGAAATCCATGGCCTGGGATGAAGAGGTCTACGGGCGCGAATATGACCTCGATCTCTTCAATATCGTCGCCGTGGATGACTTCAACATGGGCGCAATGGAAAACAAGGGCTTGAACATTTTCAACTCCTCTTGCGTCTTATCCACAGCAGAGACCGCCACAGATGCCAATTTCGAACGTATCGAGGCGATTGTCGCGCATGAGTACTTCCACAACTGGACCGGCAATCGCATCACCTGCCGCGACTGGTTCCAGCTCTGCCTCAAGGAAGGGCTGACCGTCTATCGCGACAGCCAGTTCACCTCTGATCTGCGTTCCGCCCCGGTCAAGCGCATCTCGGATGTGATAGCACTCCGCGCCCGGCAATTCCGCGAGGACAACGGCCCGCTGGCGCATCCCGTCCGCCCCGAGAGCTTTATTGAAATCAACAACTTCTACACCGCAACAGTCTATGAAAAGGGCGCCGAGCTGATCGGCATGCTCAAACGGCTGGTGGGCGATGCCGCCTATCGCGAGGCGCTCGATCTCTACTTCAACCGCCATGACGGGCAGGCCTGCACCATCGAGGATTGGCTCAAGGTGTTCGAGGATGTCACAGGCCGCGACCTCAGCCAGTTCAAACGCTGGTATTCCGAGGCAGGCACGCCACGCCTGCGCGTCACCGAAGAGTTCAACAATGGCCGCTATACGCTTCATTTCGAACAGAAAACCCCGCCCACACCGGGGCAAGAGGATAAGCAACCGCGCGTGATCCCGATTGCCGTGGGCCTGCTCGGTCCCAACGGCGACGAGGTGCAGGCAACCTGCGTGCTGGAAATGACGCAAGCGCAGCAGAGCTTCACCTTCGATGGATTAGCTTCGCGCCCCATCCCGTCGATTTTGCGCGATTTTTCCGCCCCCGTGATCCTCGAGCGTGAGAGCAGCAATGCCGAGCGCGCCTTTCTTCTGGCGCATGACACCGACCCGTTCAACAAATGGGAGGCAGGGCGCGCGCTGGCCCGCGCCGGCCTCATCGCCATGATCACCGAGGGTGCCGCCCCCGATCCCGCCTATCTCGATGCGATTGCCCGCGTGGCGCGGGACGAGAGCCTTGATCCCGCCTTTCGCGCGCTGGCGCTTGGCCTGCCCAGCGAGGATGATCTGGCGCAGGCGCTCTTTGACGCCGGGCACACCCCCGATCCGCAAGCGATCTGGCAGGCGGTCGAGACCCTGCGCGACGCCCGCGCCGTGGCGCTGGAAAGCATCGCACAGGATCTCTACACCCGCCATCAGGTCACGGCCCCCTGCCGCCCTGACCCCGATCAGACTGGCGCGCGGGCGCTGGCCAATGCGGCGCTGGCGATGCTGACCCGCCGCGATGGCGGCGCGCGCGCGCAGGCGCAATATGACGCCGCCGACAACATGACGCAGCAATTGGCGGCTTGGTCCTGCCTCTTGCAGGCGGGAACAGGCGACCGCGCGACCGAGGCGTTTTATACCCAGTGGAAACACGACCGGCTGGTGATCGACAAATGGTTCAGCCTGCAAATCATGCAGGCCGCACCAGAGCGCGCGGCAGAGGTGGCCGAGCGGCTGACGCAGCATCCCGATTTCACGCTGCGCAATCCCAACCGCTTTCGCGCCACGCTGGGCGCGCTCAGCAGTTCGCCCGCAGGCTTTCACCACGCCTCGGGACGCGGCTATCGCCTGCTTGCGGATATGCTCATCCGGCTCGATCCGCTCAACCCGCAGACCACGGCGCGGATGTGCTCGGCGTTTGAAACATGGCGCCGCTACGATCCGGTGCGTCAGGGCATGATCGCGGCAGAGCTGGACCGCATCCTCGCCACCCCGGATCTCAGCCGCGACACGACCGAGATGGTCGGGCGCATACGAGGCGATTGAGCCGGGGCATTGGCCCCGCGTCGTGTTGGGCGCGGGGCGCTGAGCCTCAAGCCACCGCGCGCGCTAGTCGTCCACCTGCGCCACCCTTACCGGCCGTGCCCTTGGCCGTACCGAGGACAGCGGCTTGCAATAGCTCTGCGCTCGCGTCCAGCGCTGCATATCCTCACGCATCGCGCCATTGCTCAGCGGTCCCCAATCGGCCGCCACCCCGCGCCGTCCCTCAGAGACGACACCGTCGCGCAGCACCGTATGCGCCATGATCCGGATCGCACAGGACAGGTTGTCCGGCCCGTTGCGTAATGCCTCGCCACTGCCCGCCCTGCATTTATAGCCCCGCGCCGTCGCGGGCAGGATCTGCAACAGCCCGTGCCACCGCCCACCGCCTCCGACAGCTTTGGGATTATAGGTGCTTTCATACTTGGCGAGCGCTGACAGAAAGCCCACCCAAAAGGCGCGGCGGCGGGTTTCGTTTCCGGTCACATAGGCGGGGCACCAACTGGCAATATCGCGCGGCACAGTCCGTACCAGCGGGGCGCCATGCGCCTTGAGCGCCGAGAGCGCGCTGCGCGTCAAGAGCGGCGCGTCGCTGCGGTGCTCCCAGCGCGTGCGCGGAATATTGCCATCGCGGACGGGCGGAGCGGGCGGAACAAACCGGGAAACTCCCTCCTGAGCAACGCTCGGAAGAGAGAAAAATGCAATGAAAACAATCGTCAAAATTCTCTTCATCCGGTAATTTTGGCGCAAAGCGGATGACATGGCAATGTCCCCGTGCCGTTCCCTCATATTCCCCGCCTTCACCCAAGCATTGCCCTCTTTTGGTCGAAATCCAGAGGCAGATTCAGGGATAACATGCGAACCGGAGTCATCATGCCGTTTGAACCGATTGCCAAGCCAGAACCAAGCGACCCCACCCCGCGCAAGCGGCGGTCACAGGCAGCAGGACGCTGGCCGGATCTCTTGGGACTTTTGCGGCGCAAGCCCGAGACAGACCTCGACAGCCTGTCCAAACGAATCCTGCTTCCCTCCCTGCCCGTGACGGATGAGGAAATGGCCCGCGCCATGCATCAGGACCGGGGTCAAAAGCTCGCCCGTCAAGAAATGTGGCCGGAACTGGCGCAGGTGATCGAATATACCGATGCCGCGCGGCTGCGCACCCCCGGCGGCGAGAACGCGACCACGCTTTTGGCCGTGGGCGCGCGCGCCGATGTGGTGGCCGCCGCCGAGGACGCGCTGCATGACGGGGCAGAACCGGACCCCTTCGGCATCGACGCGCTCGAAGAGATGCAGTCAGACTGTCCCGACAGCTACCCGTGTGCCCTGATCGTGGCGCTGGCGCATATCGACATCGGCTGGGCGTGGCGCGCCACCGCGACCGACCGCACCCGCGCGGCGCATGAATTGCGGTTTCTCGAACATTTCAAACGCGCCGAGGATATACTTGCGCCCTTCGACGGGGTTGATCTCGATGCGCCATCCTTGGCCGCCGCGCAATGCGCGCTTCTGGCCGCGCGGCGACAGCCCCGGATGCGCGTCGCGGACGATTACGAGCGTCTGATCGACCTTGATCCCGACAGCCCGCGCCACATGCGCGCCCTTGGCGAGGCGCTCTTGCCCGCGCGCTATGGCAGTTACGAGCTGCTCGATCTCGAAGCGCGGCGCACGGCCTCACGCACCGGCGAAATTTGGGGCGCTGGGGCCTATGCCTGGGTCTATCTCGACGCTCTGGCGCTTGATCCCGATGCGATGGCCCGCTTGGACGCGGACTTCTTTGTGGACGGGCTGCGCGACATCGTAGCACGGCGGCGCGATCAGCATGTCATCAACCAGCTTTCGGCCTTTTGCGGCATCGTCATGGCCCCCAAGACCGGCAAACAGCGCGTCTCGGCCCCACAAGAGGCCGCGCGCCGCCGCATTCACGACTGTCTGGATTGGCTTTTGGAGAACCATTTGCAGGAATTGCATCCGCTCATCTGGTCGCAAACCCTGCTTAGCCCCGGCCTGACCCCGTCGCTGCCTTCGCGCCGCGCGTTGGTTCTCAAGGGCCGCCAAACCGCCCTACGCATCATCGCCCAATGCTTTGAAGAGGACATCGCGGACGGCAGTTCCATCGCCTTTTCCAGCTCCGGCATGTACCGTCTGCCCGCACTCTGAGGGCAGACGCGCTCAGAAATGCGCCTTTGGCTCATCCGGTTTGCCCGCCGCGATGGCCAGAATCCCGGCCAGCCCGGTAAAGCCCAGCGGGAACATGGTAAAGACGTTGAAGCCAAAGGCGTAATACATCAGCCCCGCCGACACGAGCAGCAACAGCCCACCCCATAGCGCGCGCATCTTGGCCATCGCCCCCCCGGCAATCGCCAAGAGTGGTGCCAGAAAGCTCGCGGTGCGGATCAGTGCCGGATCATGCACCTGATAGAACAATCCGTCCACCTCGCCGACCCGGTTGATCACCTCGGTATAGCCATAGCTGAAAAATCCGACCAGCACCGCCAGACAGCCGCCGATTACCCCCAACACCATTGCCGCACTGCGCATTCACCCGCCTCCTTAACCTCGCCCCGATATAGGCCGTCACGCCGCCTTAACCAAGCAGCGCGTTTTGTGTCTCCTTGCTCCAGCCCAGATAGAGCGTGCCGTCATCGTCAATCAACGGGCGTTTCATCAACGCCGGATACTCTTCCAATACGGTGAGAGCATCGCGCGCCCGCACGTCTTCGCTCAGCCCCCGCCACGTCGTTGACTGACGATTCACCAGCGCATCCCCGAACTGCGCCAGCGCCGCCTCTGCCACATCCTTGGGCAAGCCTTGCGCCCGGACATCGTGAAACGTCACGTTTTCAAGCGCTTTCAACGCCTTGCGGCAGGTATCACAGGTTTTCAATCCGTAGAGGATCATGGCACATTCCTTCATTTTTGCGTCATTATCAGTCAAAATCCCGCCCGTTATGGAGTTTTGCTTGATTTTTACAATGGCGATGCAATCATCGTCCTCGTAACGATGGGCATTCAGATTCCGCCTTTGCAACGCTTGGCCGGTCCCTGAGGGTCCGGAGTCACATGGCCCGGCATATTCCCGGGGAAGCGACGCAAAAGGAGAAGCGGAATGCCAACCGGCACCGTGAAATGGTTTAACACCACCAAAGGTTATGGATTCATCGCCCCTGATGGCGGCGGCAAGGATGTGTTTGTGCATATCTCTGCGGTCGAACGTTCGGGGCTGACAGGGCTCGCAGACAATCAAAAGGTCGGTTTCGAGCTTCAGGAAGGGCGCGACGGGCGGCAAATGGCATCTGATCTGCGGCTGCTTTAACGCATGTGACATCCTTTTGCAGTCCGGTGGGGTACCGTGCCAGCGGTCCCAAGCCCGATGCAGCCAGAACGGTCAAGAAAACAAAACAGGGCGCGCCGAGGCCCGCCCTGTTTGGTGACTTTTTTCTGCCACGGGCGTTTCAGACCTCAGTAACAGCCCTTCGCCCCTTCTGGGCAATTGAGATGCGACGTGGCACTATAGGTTTGATGCCGGACCTTGGTCACAGGATGGCGCAGCGCCTGTTGATAGCTCTGCGTCTGATTGGGTTGACCGCAACAGATCACGCCACTGATCGTCACCGGCTGCAATCCGGCAGGGCAATAATTGGCTTGGGACTCATAGGCATAGACCTTGGCACTCTGCGCCATGGCCGGCGCGGCCAGTATCGCAAGCGTCAGAGCTGAGATGATGGATTTCGTGGAATTACGCATTGTAACCTCTTGGGCAAACCGTGGAACATACTACGGCAACCGTATGGGATAAGCCTCCTCTGTCAATTTCTTTCCCGGCAAAAGAGGCGATGCAGTGCGATTTTAGCCCTCTGTTGCGGGTTTCGGTGCCCCGGCCCCCGGTCCGGTCTGCGTAAACGTCACCACAAAATGCCCAACGTCCCCTTCGACATGCACCACTTGGCGCGGCAGGCGGATCACCGGGGCGGCATTGGCATAGGCCGACTGCCAGACCCGCTCGGTCAGCACGCAGCCCGCTTCTTGCCCCGCGTAATCAAGAGCGGGCGGCACCTCGCGCATGAACACCAGCCCACGCACCAGCGCATCATTTCCCAGATAGACCGCGCCCGAGCCCATGACATCGACGGCCTTGCCCTTGGTCAGCACCGATTGCTGATGGCTCTGCGCCCAGACACCGCAGACCAGCACGCGGCCCTGATGCTGTCGGAGATCCGCCGCCACGCTCAGTCCACCACCGGAATCGTAACTGCCCCCAGAGACCACCGGATTAGCGCCCAGCCGCGCCACCATCTGCGGACCCACCGCCGTGCACCCGGCCAGCGCCACAGCTCCAAGGATCAAACTCTTGCGCATCATCTCAGACCCTCCCATCAGGCGGTTGATGTTCGTGCTTCAACATAGCGACACCGCGCGCGATTGCCAGCTATGCGGCTTCAGGCCCGCGCGGCAACAGCAGCAGTTTCCTTGAGCATCTCAGGATACCACCGCTCCAGCGTCGGCAAAAACGCTTCGTGCAATCGCGCCACCTGCGCCGGTGTCAGATCCTCGCGCCAAACCCCGGCCTGCCCTTTGGCAAAGAACGCGGTCATGCCTTTGGGCTTTTCGGCAAAGCCCAGCGTCTCTTCCTGCCGCTTCATCGCTTCGAAACTCGTGGCCTTGATGGCGCGCGCCAGCTTGGGACCGTCCACCTTGACCTTGAGGAATTTCTCCAGCAGGCCGCGCATCGCCTTGCCGGGATTGTGCAGCATATCCTCGTAGCGCACCACATGGATCGGCAAGCCCGGCGCATTGGTCCAGACGCGAATATGATCGTCCCAACGGCCAAGCAGGTCGATGATGCCATTCGGCGTGCCGGTGATCGTGTCGGCGTTGCACATCCGCTCGATCGCCAGATCCAGATCGCAATTCTGATGCCGGGCAAAGGACGGGGCCAGATCGAACGGGTTGCGGATGATATAAATCGCGGCGGCGGTCAATTCGGGCGGGATCACATCCTGATCGAATATGCGCACAGTCTGGCAATGGGTCTTGACGAAATGATGGTCCGGTTTTGAGCCCGCAATCAGGCGCAGCGCACGCCCCCGCACCCGCATCCAGTCTTCCACGCCCTGCCCTCGAAACGGTCCGCCATTGGCCGCGTCAAAGAAATCCTGCCGCGTGTCGCCAGTCGTGAACTGCCTCAAGTTGTTGATATCAGGTGCTTTTCCTGCGGGCATGAAATACTGCGCCAAGAGGCTCCGCATCCATGTATTCCCCGACTTGGGATAGCTCGCCAGCCAGATGATCCGCCGCAAATCGCTCATTCCAGATACCCGTATCGCTTCATCGTCTGCCCCATCTTGGTGCGGATCATCTCCGCCAGCGCGGGGTCGAGATCGGTTTTCCACTGATCCTTCTGTCCCTTGCCAAAGAATTTCTCGCTCTGTTCGGGGCGCTCGATGAACCCCTGTTCGTCTTCCTGCCGCGACAACTCGTCAAAGCTGCAAAACCGGATCGCCCGTTGGAGGCGCTCCTTGTCCACCGGCACGCCCACCAGATCCAGCACCTTGGCGAACTGCGTCTCGGGATCGTCCAACAGATCCTCGTAGCGCACGAGCAGACGCTTCCAGGGCGCATAGGCCATCCAGCTCTTGACGTGATTTTCCCAGGACGTCAGGTATTGCGCCACCGTGGTTTCGGTGGGTAGGTTCCCGTTGTCGGGATGACAGATCTTCTGCGCCGCATCCTCCTGCGTGATGCCGTAATGGCGCGCATAGGACAGCACCATATCCAGCGGATTGCGGATGATATAAATGGCAGAGCGTGTGTAGCGGTCGGGGATCAGGTCAATCTTGTCCGGAGCCACGCGAGCATTATGCGTTTTGACGAAGTTGACATCTGCATTGTTGGCGACGATGGCACGCAGGACCGGATCACGCAGACGCAGACACAGGGCCAGATCCTGCGGATCGATCTCGCGCCCGGCAACCCGGTTGTACATTTTGACCACTGCATCGCCCATGGCAAAGCGGTGCGCCTGATTGATCGGCACCGGCTCTTGGGCGTTCATAAGATAATTGGCGAGGAACAGCCGCGTCCACGTATTGCCGGACTTCGGATAAGAGGCCAGCCAGATGATGCTTCGCTTCATGCCCCGTCGGCCCCCGCAGTTTGTTCACATATGCGGCACACATAGAAAAGGCGGGGGGAAAAGTCACCCCCCGCCCCTTGTCTTGTAACCGGTCGATTAGAACGACAGGTTGATCGAGGTGCCGATGAGGGTACCTTCGGTCGTGGTGTTGGCAAGAGCCTGACCAGCAGCAGCAGAGAACGTGCCGCCGGCATCTGCGTTCACAGAACCTTCGATGTAGGCTGCGTACACGGCCCAGGTCACGCCAGCGCCGAGCGAACGGCTGCCGACCAGCTGGTAGGCTTCGTATTCGGCGGAGTCGCCGGAACCGGCGCCAACGCCATTGTACTCACCCTGATAGGTGTCGAAACCAACCGACCACGGGCCAGCGATGTCATAGGTCACACCGAGGCTCCAGCCTTCGGAGTCAAACGTACGCACGCCGCCGTTGTCGTTCTCGGAGTAGCCACCGCCGAAGGTCCAGCCGCTGAAGCCAATGCTTGCGCCAACGCCCCAAACTTCCGGATCGCTGGTACCAGCAATGTTGGACTCTGCAGTGCCCCAACGAGCCGACAGGTCAAGGTCAACACCGCTGAACGACTGGCTGTAGGCCAAACCGATGTCGAAGATGTCATTGACACCAGCGTTGCGGTTCACGCCGAAGTTGTTGCCAGCGTTCGCACCGCCACCACCAACGTTCGACGACGCAGCGTAGGACACGCCGAGGGTCAGACCGTTGAAGGAGGGGGTGTAGTAGGTGATGCGCGGAACGTCGTTGTTGCCGAGAACCTCAGCATAGGACGAAATGCCCGAGTCACGGAACAGCCACGGCAGGTTGCCGCCAGCACCGAACGAAATCGGAACGAAGCCCGAGATCGACGGAGAGTTGATGCCGATGCCGCCTTTGACCTGCGGTGCGCCCACAGTCATCTTGTAGCCAGCCGAGTTCTCGTTGCCGAGGTCGATCTTGCCGAGCGTGTCGCCCTTGATGGTCAAGTACGTTTCGTCGATGCCGGTCGCGCCGCCACCGTTGTTGGTGCCTTCCATCTGGATGTCAACACCGAAGGTCAGGCCGTTGTCCAGAGTAACCGACGGGGTGAAGTGGATTTCGGTGTTCGCGAACACGTCAACGCCGTCGAAATCTGCGCCAGCGTGGAGAGGCGTGTTCGAATCAACGGTCACATAACCGACGTGCGAGTTGTAGAACCCGCCCCATTTCATATCCCATTCTTGTGCCGATGCAGGTGCGGCGAATGCTACGCCAAGAGCAATCGCGCTGGTGCTCAGAAGTTGCTTTTTCAAGGGTGTCCCTCCTCAGAAGCAGGTTAATCAGATCCGCCGCACCAGTCATTGGAAACGGCTTGTGCTATGAAATGCGCCATTCCCCCCCAAACTGTCAACGCAACCCCCCTGCTCTCGCCGCATCCCGCCCGGATTGTGACGCAGAAACCACACCACAATTCCAGCGCCCTTTCAAACAAGGAGCTTCGCTCAGCCTTGCTCCTCGCTCAGGACTTTTTTTGCGGCCCGGAAACATTCAAGCGCCTGCGGCACCCCGCAGTAAATTCCCACCACATGAATGATCGCACGGATTTCCTCGGGCGTGACCCCGTTGTTGATCGCCCCCCGACAATGCAATTCCCACTCGTGCATTTTGCCCAACGCGCCCAGCATGGCCAGATTCATCATGCTGCGCGTCTTGGGGGGAATCACCGCGTCGCCCCAGCCAAACCCCCAACACCATGCGGTCATCGCCTCTTGAAACGGGCGGGTAAAGTCATCCGCAGCCTCCAGACTGCGCTCTACATACTCCGCCCCCAGCGTCGCCTTGCGCTGCTCCAACCCCTTGAGAAAGAGATCCTCGTCGAAAGTGCTCATCACCTGCTCCTTTTGATGCCTGCCTTGTCGCATCATCGCAGGGCTGCGCGATAGGACAAGCGCCAGACATGCAAAACGCGCGGGGTTTTAT
Organism: Roseovarius sp. MBR-51; assembly: GCF_053628575.1. Classification (NCBI taxonomy): domain Bacteria; kingdom Pseudomonadati; phylum Pseudomonadota; class Alphaproteobacteria; order Rhodobacterales; family Roseobacteraceae; genus Roseovarius; species Roseovarius sp. MBR-51. The sequence goes on along the minus strand of NZ_JBRJGQ010000002.1, from coordinate 244,122 downwards.
CCCCGCGCGCCTCAGTCAATCCAGATCCGGATTTAGAAGGTCAGGTTGATCGACGTGCCGATCAGAGTGCCTTCAACCTCGGTGTTGGCTGTGCCCGGTGCAAAGGTGCCGCCGGCGTTGCCGTTGACAGAGCCTTCGGCATAGACGGCATAGATCGCCCAGCTCACGCCCTCGCCAAGTTCACGGCTGCCGATGATCTGATAGGCTTCGAATTCGGCCTTGTCGCCAGAGGCCGCGCCGGTGCCGCTGTATTCACCCTGATAGGTGTCGATCCCGAATTTCCAAGGACCGGCCAGATCGTAGGTGACGCCCAGCGCCCAGCCCTCTTCATCCGGCAAAAGCCCGCCGTTGTCATTCTCCGAGTAGGAGCCACCAAAGGCAAAGCCGTTGAAGCCGACGGTTGCACCAACACCCCAAGTCTCGGGATCATCGGTGCCTGCAAGGCCGGTGTTGTTCTCGGCAGTGCCCCAGCGCGCCGCGGCATCCAGATCGAAACCGCCGAATGACCCGCTATAGGCCACTGCGACGTCAAAGATGTCCGTCACGCCCGCGTTGCGGTTCACACCAAAGTTGTTGCCCGCGTTGGCACCGGTGCCGACAATGTTATCCGAAGCCGCATAAGAGATACCCAGCGTCAGACCGTTGAAGGACGGGGTATAGTAGCTGATCCGCGCCACGTCGTTGTTGCCCAGAACCTCGGTATAGGCCGAGATGGCCGACTGACGGAAGTTCCACGGCAGGTTGCCGCCCGCGCTGACCGAAATCGGAATGAAACCCGAGATCGAGGGCGAGTTGATCCAGATGCTGCCGTCGATCTGCGGCGCCGACACCATCATCTTGTAACCAGCCGAGTTCTCGTTGCCGAGGTCGATCTTGCCCAGTGTGTCGCTGGAGATGGTCAGGTAGGATTCGTCGATACCGGTCGCACCGCCACCGTTGTTGGTGCCTTCCATCTGGACGTTGACGCCAAAGGTCATGCCGTTGTCGAGCGTCACCGACGGGGTGAATTCGATTTCGGTTTCGCTGTAGACATCGATGCCGTCGAAATCAGCGCCAGCATGGGCCGCGGTGTTCGTATCGACCTTGGCATAGGCCACATGGCTCGAGAAATAACCGCCCCATTTCATATCCCATTCCTGGGCCGACGCCGGGGTGACCAGGACGACGCCGAGGGCGATCGCGCTGGTGCTCGTGAGTAGATGTTTCAAGGAAGTCCCTCCAGAAATATTCTGATACGTGCCGTCGCGGAATTTCGCGACCGGCTGATGATCACCATGACGCTCACGAACGGTTCACAGTCAAAACACCGATTTGTGAATGTCACGAATCTGTAGCATATGATGCAGGGCCGACACACTCCTGCCCTCCAGCCGCAGACAACGCTCGCAAAAAAGGCAAAGCATGTCTCAGCCCCCTACCGACCGGCCCCCGCCTGCCAGTCCTCGACCCGGTCCACCACCTGCCGATACCAGAGATTCGCAGCCCGCAGGAAATGCGGCCGCTCGCCGGGATGCAGCCAGCTTCGGCTGAGCGGCGTGGCGCTATAGGCCGTGGCCCCCCGCGCGTCGCCAATCGCCTGATAGGCGGCTTTCGATCCCAACCAGGGTGCCATCACCGTCCCCGACCCCGAAAAGCCCATGGCGTAATGCACACCCTCATCATGCCCCACATGCGGCATATGCGAGAAGCTATAGCCGGTGAAGCCCTGCCACGAATGGCTGAGCTTGACGCCCGCCAGATCGGGCCAGATTCCCACCATGACCTTATAGAGCTGCGCCGCAGCCGCCTCCGGCCCCATCTCCGCCATCGACGCGCGCCCCCCGAACAGAACCCGGCGACCATCCGGCGAGATCCGGAAATAACTGTGCCGCGCCCGCGTCTCGACCATCATCCGGCGTCCCGGCGCGATATGACCGATCAGGTTCGACGGCAAGTCCTCGGTCGCGATGATATAGGACGGCAGCGGAAAGACGCGCGCCATGTGCCAGCGAAACGGGCGGCTGGTATAGCCGTTCGTGGTCAGTACCACCTTGGCCGCGCGAATCACGCCCTTGGCGGTCTGCACCCGGTATCCCGCACCCTCGGCCTCGCGCGCTGTCACCGCTGCATGCGACACCACCGGCACGTCCCGCCCGCGCACCGCGCGCAAGAGGCCCTGATGAAACTTGGCCGGATGAATCGCACCATGCTCCGGAAAGAGGAGCCCGCCGTGATATTTCTCGGTCGTGATCTCCTGCCCCAGATCAGCGCGCTCAATGATCCGCACGTTAACTTCTGATTTCTCGGTCACGACCTTGGCCATCCGCCGCTGATTGGCGAAATGCGCGGGCGTGTAGGCCAGTTGCACCCGCCCGGTGTTCTGAAAATCGCATTCGATCCCCTCGCGCGCGATCAGATCCTTGGCCCAGTCGAGCGCGGGCTTCGCCTCGGCAAAGAGCGCGTCCGCCACCCCGGCCCCGAACTTCGCCTCCAACTCGGCCCAGCCCAGACGGGGATGCGCCCCGAACATGCCGCCGTTGCGCGTCGATGCCCCATGCCCCGGTTCCGCTGCATCGACCACCACCACCCGCGTGCCGCCATCATGCGCCGCCAGCGCCGCCGACAGCCCGGCATAACCCGCCCCGATCACCAGCACGTCACAGGTGTCGGGCAGGTCCTCTCCCGCCTCGGGCGCGGCCAAGGCCGACCACCAGTAAGGGGTGCCAAGATCGGCCTCCCGTGCCCATTCGATCCGCATGATCTTCTCCTGATCTCACGCCTGATTGGGCGCGTCTGAATTGCGTCCACAACCCGCGTACAAAACGTACGTCATGTACATTCAGAATCGCAGCGAAAGACAAGACATCCCGCCATCGAGCTTGGCACATTCGATGTTGTCGATCTGGACAACCTCATAGCCATGTGCCGTCAGAATCTCGGCCGTGCGCGGGAACCCGGCGGCCATGACCACAAGATTGTTGAAGCGAATACAGTTACTTGCGGCTTCCTCGCCGTCAGGGACACGCAGCACCTCGTAGCCTTCAAAGCAGCCCGACGCCGATAGTCTGCGCGTGCTTAGGATCGTCTCGGGGGCCAAGAGACCGCAGTCAGTCTTGAAGTGCAAAACCCCTTCCGGGGTCTCGACCAGCCGCAAGCAATATCCATATTCACGAACAATATCAGAGAGTTGTGACACTCCCTCGCGATTGGTCCTGGCTGACAGCCCCACCAGAATCTCACGCCCCGTCACCAGAATATCGCCCCCCTCAATGGTCCCCGGCGCGGTGATCTCGGCAATCCTGTCCCCATAAAACTTGGCAATTGCCGGGCGCATCTCGGCCACTTCACCCATACGCGAAGGCGCGCCGGGGCGCATGGCGATGGCCAATTCGGGCAGGCAAAGCATTGTATCTTCTACGAAAACCGCATCGGGGTAATCCTCAAGCGGTGGCAATTCCACCACCTCCGCCCCGGTGCTGCGCAGGGTCGCCACATAGGCGGCATGCGCCTCCAGCATCCGCGCCAGATCCGGTGTGCCGATATCCTCGGCCCGCAACCCGCCCACAATGCTCTTGCCCGGTTTGCGGGTGATCGCCCGGCGGAATTCATAGCTGGAATTCATCGTATAACCCTCTGATTATATTATATTTCAGGCGATCTTGACGCGCCGCGCATTGGCATGGGCCACAATCCGGTCAATCGCTTGGGCAAAGGGCGCATCCTCGACCGTCAGCGCCAACCGCACCCATGTGTCGAGCGTCTTGCCAAAGGACGCCCCCGGCATCACCGCCACGCCGGTTTTCTCCAATATATCAAAGGCATAGCTTTCTCCGTCGAGCCCCGTCGCGGCAATATCCACCATCGCGAACATCCCCGCCTCAGGGCGATGCACCCGCAGAGCGGTTTCCCGCTCCAACCGCTTGGCCAAGAGGTCTGCGCGCGCCGCAAACCTCTGCCGCATGCCCGCCGCCACATCCGATCCCTCACGCACCGCCTGTTCCGTCATATCCGCGATAAACGGTTGATTTCCAAAGAGCATTGTCTCGGACAGGGCCAACAGATTGGCGGTAAATTCCAGCGAGCCAACGCACCAGCCGCTGCGAAAACCGGGTGCTGCGTGGCTTTTGGAAATCGACGACACCGCGACAACCCGCTCCGCCAAATCCGGATCGGACAGGGGCGAGACAAACTTGGACCCCTCGAACACCAGATCCTCATAAACCTCGTCGGAAATGATCCAGAGGTCATGCTCGACCGCCAACCGCCCAAGTGCTGCAATATCGTCACGGGTCAGAATCGCCCCCGTAGGATTATGCGGCGTTGTCAATAAAATCGCGCGTGTTCTAGGGGTTATCAGGGGTGCCACATCCGCTGCCGCCATCCGAAACCCATTCTCAGGCCGCAGCGGAACCGGCACCATCGTGGCCCCCGTAGCACGGATGACCCCCTCATAGGTGGCATACATCGGATCGCCCACCAGCACCTCTGCGCCCTCTTCGGCAACCGCCATCATCACCGCATAGAGCGCGGTTTGCGTGCCCGGAAAGCACATGACCTGATCGGGATGAAACGTGCGGCCTCTGGTTTTGCTGTATTTTTCCGCCAGTGCCGCCCGCAATCCCGGCTCGCCGCGCCCATCCGAATAGCCCGTGCGCCCCGCCTTCATCGCGGCATAGGCGGCGTCCTTGAGGCGCTCTGGCGTTGGCACATCCGGCTCGCCAATCGTGAGGCGGATCACGTCGCGGCCCGCGCGCGCCATCGCCTTGGCCCGCGCATGCACTTCCCACTTAGCCCCGCCAAGTCCGGCAAGCCGTTCATTTATCGAGGAAAATCTCATGTCTTCGCCGCCTCTTCCAAATCCAGTTGCAAAATCGCGCCCACCGCCGTGAGCGCAATTCCAGTCAGTTCATTCGGCTCAAACGCCTCGGGCAGCGCGCCCCCCTCCAGCCAGAGCCCGTCAATCACCGCGTTGCAGGCAATCGCCAACCGCCGCGCCTGCCCCGCATCCGGCGCGCGCCCCGCTTCCTCCAGCGCCGCCACGATCAACCGCTCCAGCCGGTCGCGGAAATCGTGATAGGTTTGCGCGTGCACCGCGCGCATCCGCGCATCCTGCCGCACATGGTTGAGAAACCCGGCCCAGAGCCCAACCGAGGCCGCATCAACCACCGGCGGCGTGACCGAGGCCACCACCAACGCCGCAAGCCGCCCGAGGGCCGTTTCCCGCTCCGCAACCCCGGCAAAGGTCTGCTCTGTCAGCCCCGCCATATGCGCCAGATAGGCCTCCTGCACCAGCTCATCCTTGGTGGAAAAGTAATGCCGTATAAGGCCTTGGGTGACGTCCGCACGTTCCGCGATGGCGCGCACGGTGGCCCCGCGCACGCCCTGTTCGGCGATCAGGTCAAGCGTGGCATGAACAAGCGCCTGACGGCGGCTGTCGGCCCCCTCGCGCCTGAATTTGCGGCGTTCTCCGGTCATGAGCGCCTCCATCTCCTGCGCGGTCAATTATACGCTTGCATAATTACGACTCTTCCGCCTTACTACAAGCCGAAAGTGACCCTGCCGGAGACATGCCCTTGACCGCAGCGCCCCGACCGTCCGACGCGCCCGACCCGGTGTCGCCCGCGATCCTCGTCGAAGACCTGCACAAGTCATTCGGGCCACTCGAAGTGCTCAAAGGCGTGTCGCTCACCGCACAAAAGGGCGATGTGGTGGCGATCATCGGCGGGTCGGGGTCGGGCAAATCGACCATGCTACGCTGTATCAATTTCCTTGAAACCCCCACATCAGGCCGGATCGTGGTCAATGGCGAGGCTATCGCCATGCGCTCTGACGGAAGCCCCTCGGACCGCCGCCAGATTGAGCGCATCCGCACGCGGCTTGGCATGGTGTTTCAGGCCTTCAATCTCTGGACCCATCGCACCCTCTTGGAAAACGTGATCGAGGTGCCGGTGCATGTTCTGAAAACGCCGAAAAATCAGGCGATTGAGCGTGCGCGTGCGCTGCTTGACCGTGTAGGGCTTGGTGACAAGGCAGATACGTTTCCCGCCTTTCTGTCCGGTGGCCAGCAACAGCGCGCGGCCATTGCGCGGGCCCTCGCCGTCGATCCCGCCGTGATGCTCTTTGACGAACCAACCAGCGCCCTTGACCCCGAACTCGTGGGCGAGGTGCTGAGCGTGATCCGCGATCTCGCCGCCGAGGGGCGCACCATGCTCATCGTCACGCATGAGATGAAATTCGCCCGTGAGGTGGCCAATCATGTGGTCTATCTCTATCAAGGGCGGATCGAGGAAGAAGGCCCCCCCGAGCGCGTCTTTGGCGCGCCACAATCGGCCCGCCTCAAGCAATTCCTGCAAACCGTCGGATAAGGCGGGGCAGATCAACCAGAACCAACAAGGGAGACTGACATGACACTGAAAACCATCCTCGCCGCCGCCACATTGGCAGCCCTCGGCACCGGGCTTGCCGCGCAAGAAGTCAAGATCGGCATCGCCGCCGAACCCTATCCGCCCTTTGCCTCGCTCGATTCCTCGGGCACTTGGGTCGGCTGGGAGGTCGAGGTGATCGACGCCGTGTGCAAGGCCGCCGAACTCAACTGCGTGATCACGCCCGTGGCGTGGGACGGGATCATTCCCTCGCTGACCGGCGGTCAGATCGACGCCATCATGGCCTCGATGTCGATCACCGAAGAGCGGATGAAAACCATAGATTTTTCAGACCCCTATTACAACACGCCGACGGTGGTCGTGGCTGCAAAGGCGATTGAAATGGACGCCACTCCCGAGAGCCTGAAAGGCAAGATCATCGGCGTGCAGGCCTCGACCATCCATCAGGCCTATGCGCAGGAATACTTCAAGGACGCCGCCGAAATCCGCATCTATCAGACGCAGGACGAGGCCAATCAGGATCTGGTCTCTGGCCGGATCGACGCCACGCAGGCCGATAGCATCGCCATGGCCGATTTCGTCGCCACCGAGGCGGGGGCCTGCTGCGAGATCAAGGGCAATGTCGCCGATGATCCGGCTATTCTGGGCCTTGGCGTAGGCGCGGGCGTGCGGAAGGGTGACGACGCGCTGCGCGAGGCGCTGAATAAGGGCATCGCGACCATTCTGACCGACGGCACCCATGAGGCGATCACCGCGCGCTACTTCAAAGCCAGCATCTACTGAGCCCTTTGGAGGCGCTGCTTGACACATTGGGGCTGGCGGACGCCGCCAGCCTGCTCGCGCTCGAGCCTCCGGGCTGGGGCGCCAACCTCTTGCGTGGGCTGGCGAATTCGCTCCAGATCGCGCTTGGGGCCTTCGGCTTTGGCCTCGTGATCGGACTGGGCGGCGCCTATGGCAAGCTCTATGGCGGGCCGCTCTTGCGCGATCTGCTGGCGGTTTATACCACCGTCATTCGCGCCGTGCCCGAACTGGTGCTGATCCTCATCCTCTATTACGTCGGCTCCGACCTGATCAATCAGGCCGCCATCGCCATGGGTTATGACCGGGTCGAGATCAACGGTGTTGTCGCGGGCATCTGGGTCTTGGGTGTGGTGCAGGGGGCCTATGCCACCGAGGTCTTGCGCGGGGCCATTCAGGCGATCCCGCCCGGACAGCTTGAGGCCGCGCGGGCCTTTGGCATCCCGCCGCTGATGACGCTGCGGCGGGTGACAATCCCGGCGATGATGGGCTTTGCCACGCCAGGGCTTGCCAATCTGTGGCTTATTGCCACCAAGGATACCGCCCTGCTGGCCATCGTGGGCTTTAGCGAGTTGACGCTAGAAACCCGACAGGCGGCGGGCAGCACGCGGGCCTATTTCACCTTTTTCCTTGCGGCGGGCGCGCTTTACCTGATCGTCACGCTGTTTTCCGGCGTGATCTTTGCCCGGATCGAGAAATGGGCACGGCGCGGTCAGCCTTCGCTTAGGGAGGGCGGACAATGAGTGACTTGCGCGCGCTGTTGAGCCCACGCCGCCTGTTCCTCATGGCGCTTTTCGCCGGGTTTGTGCTCTGGTGCGCCCTTTCCATGCGGTGGGACTGGCTGCCGCAATACCTGCCATTGGCGCTTGAGGGGCTGTGGCGCACGATCTGGATCTTGGTGGTGACGGTCGTGCTGGGCTTCATGCTTGCGGTGCCACTTGGTCTGGCACAGGCGGCGGGGCCTTGGTATCTGGCGGCCCCTGCCCGCGTTTTTTGCACCATCATTCGCGGCACGCCGCTCCTCTTGCAAATCTGGCTGCTCTATTACGGCCTAGGCTCTCTCTTCCCGCAATACCCGTGGATTCGCGGCTCTGAGCTTTGGCCCTATCTGCGTCAGGCCTGGCCCTATGCCGTTCTGGCGCTTACCCTGTCCTATGCGGGATACGAGGGCGAGGTGATGCGCGGCGGCTTTGCCAGTGTGCAAAAAGGTCAGCTTGAGGCCGCGCGCGCCTTTGGCATGCCACGCTTCACGATATTCCGCCGCATCTGGCTCCCGCAGGCCATTCGCAACGTGCTGCCCACGCTCGGCGGCGAAACCATCCTGCAACTCAAGGCAACACCGCTCGTGGCGACCATCACCGTGATCGAGATTTATTCAGTCTCCAGCCGCGTGCGTGCCGACACGTTCATTGTCTATGAGCCGCTTTTGTTGCTGGCCCTCGTCTACATGATCATCGCGGGTCTGATCGCCCTGATGTTCCGCTGGGTTGAAAATCGCGTGCCCTCCCGCAGACAGCAGGGCTAAATCTGCGCGGCATCGCCCCATCGTGATGTGACGGAGCGGGTAAAACGTGCTAGGATAGACCACGGCAACGCGACGGCGCGACGCCCCACTCTCGGCTTCCGCGCCCTAAATGGGAGGCCATCATGACCAAGACCATCGGCAATCCGCTGACGTGGTTGGCGGGGACAACCGTGAGTGCAAGTCGTAGCGCCTCAGACGCCGCCGACGCGCTCGGCAGTGAAATCACCACACCGCCCGAAGTGCGCCAGCTTGATATGGACGACGTGAGAACCGCGCTTCGCAAGGGGCTCGCAGATTTCACCGCCTTTCGGAGCGACGTTTTCTTCCTCATCGCCATTTACCCGGTGATCGGCATCACGCTCGCGCTCTTGGCCTTCAATTCAGCGCGACTGCCGATGCTGTTCCCATTGGCCGCAGGGTTCACCCTGCTTGGTCCGGTCGCCGCCGCAGGCCTCTACGAGATGAGCCGACAGCGTGAAACAGGACATGACCCGAATTGGGCCGAGGCCCTGCATGCGTTGCGTGCCCATGTCTTGGGACCAGTTCTGGTTCTGGCGCTCTATCTGATGGGGATTTTCGCGGTCTGGATGTTCACCGCCACCTATATTTACAACATCACGCTCGGACCGCTTCCGCCCACATCGATCATCGGTTTCCTGAGCGATGTCCTGACGACGACTGCCGGCTGGCAGATGATCCTGCTCGGGATGGGAACAGGCTTTGTCTTTGCCGCCCTGGTTCTGGTCATCAGTCTGGTGTCTTTTCCGATGCTGATCGACCGACGCGCAGGCATTCCGGTTGCGGTTATGACCTCTGTCGCCGTTGCGCGGCGAAATCCCCGCATCGTCGCGACATGGGGCCTCATCGTCGCGGTGAGCATGACCCTTGGCATGCTGCCTGCGTTCCTCGGGTTGGTGATCGTGCTGCCGGTTCTTGGACATGCGACATGGCATCTCTACCGCGCTGCCGTACCAAAACAGGGATAGAGCGGTCAGCCTGACTCGGCCAGCCGTGCCACATAGCGGGCCAATGTGTCGATCTCGAGATTGATCATATCCCCCAAGGCCACATCCCCCCAGGTGGTCACAGCCTTGGTATGCGGGATGAAGTTGATCCCGAAATCGCAGCCCTCAACCTCGTTGACTGTAAGCGAGGTGCCGTTGAGCGCCACCGACCCCTTGGGCGCGATGAACCGCGCAAGGGCGTCGGGCGCGCGCAGGATGACGCGGGTGCTGTCACCCTCGTCGCGCAATCCCACCACCTCGGCCAGCCCATCGACATGGCCCGACACGATATGCCCGCCCAATTCATCGCCTACCCTCAGCGCGCGTTCCAGATTGACCCTGCGCCCTGCATTCCAGCCTGACAGATTGGTCTTGGACAGGGTTTCAGCAGAGATATCCACGTCAAACCAATCAGACCCGAGAGCTACGACCGTCAAACAAACGCCGTCGCAGGCAATGGACGCGCCGATGTCGATCCGGCTCGTGTCATAGCCGGTGCCGATCCGCGCGCGCAGGTCGCCACGATGTTCGACCGCTTGAATGCGCCCCACATCGGTGATGATACCCGTGAACATGGCCGCTCTCCTCTTGCTCTCTCCCCGCCCTAGCGCCGCCGGGTCCGCATGACAAGGCACCGCGGCGGAAGGGGCTTATTTTTGCCTGATTATTGCAGTATCAAAGCACGATTGAGCGTAAAGGCAAGAGACCCCAGCATGACAGGTCTAACCGGCGAGGAGCGTGCGTTTCTGTTTCTGCAGGGACCGCATGGTCCGTTTTTCTATAAACTCGGGCAGATGCTGCGCCGGGCCGGTGCGGATGTCTGGCGCGTGGGGTTCAATGCCGGTGATCAAGTCTTTTGGCGTGACCGCTCGAGCTATTTGCCGTTTCTGAGCGACGCCGAAACTTGGCCCGCAACCCTGACCCAGATTCTCGACGACAAGCGCATCACCGATCTGGTGCTCTACGGCGACACGCGGCCCATTCACGCGCAAGCAGTCGAAATGGCCCGTGCGCGCGGTCTCACGATCCATGTGTTCGAGGAAGGCTACATGCGCCCCTATTGGGTGACGTATGAGCGCGGTGGCACCAACGGCAACTCCCGCCTGATGGAAATGAGCGTGCCCGAGATGCGGCAGGCGCTGGAAAACTCGGACATGGACACCGCCCTGCCCCCGGCCAGTTGGGGCGACATGCGCCAGCATGTGTTCTACGGCGCGCTCTATCACGGCTTTGTCCTTTTCCTGAACCGCCGCTATCGGCATTTCCGCCCACATCGCGCGCTGACCGTTGGACAGGAATTTAAGCTCTACCTCAAACGTCTGGTCCTGATGCCGGTTCAGGCGATCGAGCGGCGTCTGACGACATGGCGCGTCCGCACCGGCGGCTTTCCGTATCACATCGCCCTTTTGCAACTGGAACATGACGCCTCGTTTCAGGCGCATTCTCCGTTTGCCACGATGCCCGAGTTTCTGGAAACCGTAATCGACGGTTTCGCCAAGGGAGCGCCGCCGCATCATCATCTGGTGATCAAGGCACATCCGCTGGAGGATGGTCGCGCCCCCATCCGCAGCGAATTGCGCCGCCTGATCCACACCTACGGCCTGCGTGGCCGGGTGCATTACCTGCGCGGCGGCAAACTGGCCAAGTTGCTGGATGAGGCCAGATCGGCGGTCACGGTCAATTCCACGGCGGCGCAACAGGTGCTCTGGCGCGGCATTCCTCTGCGCACCTTCGGGCAGGCAGTCTATGCCAAGCCGCAGTTTGTCTCGACCAAACCCTTGCGCGATTTCTTTGCCGGGGCGGAGCGGCCGGATCGCCGCGCCTACACCGATTACCGCCGCTTTTTGCTCGAGACCAGCCAGATCGCGGGCGGGTTCTATTCCGCCAGTGGACGGCGGCAATTGCTGCGTCAGGCTGTCGACATGATGCTCTCACCCGAAGACCCCTACGACGCGCTGCGCTCTGGCACCGCGGCCCCTCGGCAACAGTTGCGCCTTATCCCGTAAGCCATCTCGATAGAAATGCTGGATTTTCGTAACCATGTTCGGTAGCTTAAGAAAAAAAGACCCGAGGCAGAACAAAAACAGGTCGAGGAGACCGAGCAGTGATACCCCGACATTCCCGATGGGCGCGGTCTGTCGCGCTTTTGGCCATTGCATCCATATTGGCCGGATGTGCCCTGCCTCGTGTAGGTCCCAACAAGCGTGAACTTTACGCAGGCTCCGTGCAGAAGGAGGGGGACGCCTTTGTCGTCACGGTGAATGATCGCGTGACCCGCGCCACTGCTGTCCAACCCGCCCTTGGATTCACGGATGAATTCAGAAATGCGGGGCTCTTGGGATCCGACATGATCAGCTCCGGCGATACTCTGGGACTGACCATCTGGGAGAATGTTGATGACGGGCTCTTGGCAGGAGAGGCCACAAACCAGACCCTGCTTGACGAGGTGCAGGTAGACGGATCAGGCTTTATCTTCGTGCCATACGCCGGGCGGATCAAAGCCGCAGGCAATACACCCGAAGGTGTGCGTCGCATCATTACCGAGAAACTCGAACAACAAACCCCTGACCCACAGGTCGAAGTGCGTCGCCTCGCGGGCAACGGCTCGACCGTTTCGATCAGCGGCGCGGTCAGCGGTCAGGGCGTCTATCCGATTGAGGCGCCCACCCGCACCCTCTCGGCCATGATCGCCTCGGCAGGCGGTATCGGCATTGCACCAGAGGTTGCGCAAATCACCGTGATCCGGGGCGATCAGCGCTCCAAAGTGTGGTTTCAGGATCTCTTCAAGCATCCGCAGTTCGACATCGCTCTGCGCGGTGGCGACCGTATTCTGGTCGAGGCCGATACGCGCGCCTATACCGCACTTGGGGCCACCGGCGCTCAGGCGCGCGTGACATTCGAGACTCAGACACTGAGTGCCTTGGAAGCGATAGCGCAGGTCGGCGGGCTGACAACCTCTGCCGCCGATCCTACGGGTGTGTTTGTGCTACGCAATGAACCCGCAGAGGTGGCAAATCAGGTTTTGGGTCGCAACGATCTGCAAGGCGCGCAGCGCCTTATTTACGTTCTTGATCTGACCAAGCCGAATGGCATGTTCATGGCCCGAGATTTTGCGGTTCGCGACGATGACACCATCTATGTGACCGAGGCACCGTTCACACAATGGTCGAAAGTCATCGGCGCACTGACCGGCACACTTGGGGCGGTTGGTTCGATTTCAACGGCGTCCTCGACGCTTTCGGGCGACTTTTGAGGCAGCCCTTAGACGGTAAACCCGCTGGCGAGGCGCAGGCCTCCCGGCGGGTTTTCTTTTTCAACGGCGGGTTTCTTTGGCAGGGCCGTGTGCGCCGTATTCTGGCACTGGCGGGCTATAGTCTAACCTTCGGGCGACCCGACGCGGAGGATCTCATCGCCGTCTGGGGCCGCAGCCCATATGCAAAACGTGGCGAGGCAATGGCCGCGCGGACCGGTGCGGGTCTCTTGCGGATCGAGGATGCGTTCCTGCGCTCGCTTCATCCGGGGCGCTCAGGGGAACCACCGCTTGGGTTGGTGATCGACCGGCGCGGCATCTATTTCGACAGCAGCCGCCCGTCGGATCTTGAACATCTGCTCGCCACGCATCCACTAGACGACACAGCCCTGCTCAATCAGGCACGCAGTGGCATGGCCCGAATGCAAGAGGCGCATCTGAGCAAATACTCCGGGTTCGATCCCCGCACTCCCTGCCCCGAACCGGGCTATGTGCTGGTGATCGACCAGACGCGCGGCGATGCCTCGGTGATCCACGGCGGGGCGGATGCCAATACTTTTCGTGAAATGCTCTATTGGGCACAAGAGGATCACCCCGGCGCGCGCATTGTGATCAAAACACATCCGGAGACGGCACAGGGCCATCGGCCGGGCTATTTCACAGATGCCGACGAGTCCGCGCGCATTTCCCTGTTGTCTGCTCCCGTCAGCCCATGGGCGCTGCTCGAGGGGGCTGTCGCCGTCTATTGCGTGTCCTCTCAGATGGGGTTCGAGGCTATCTTGGCGGGGCACCGACCTCAGGTCTTCGGCAAACCATTCTACGCGGGATGGGGTCTCAGCGACGACCGCCACCCCCTGCCCCTGACACGCCGGGGCCGCACGCTGACCCGCGCGCAGCTCTTTGCCGGGGCAATGCTGCTCTATCCCACATGGTATGATCCCTATCACGACAGACTGTGCGATCTGACAACAGCCATCGGGACTTTCGAGGCGATGTCCCGTGCATGGCGCGAAGATCACGCCGGATGGGCTGCCTATGGCATGCGCCTGTGGAAACGTGCGCCTTTGCAGCGGTTCTTTGGTCAATACCGGCGGGTCTCGTTCCCCAAGGGGCCTCAGACCGAGCGCCCAGCAATGGTCTGGGCGTCTAGCGCAGCCAAGACCCCAGAGGGCGCGATCCGCATTGAGGACGGATTTCTGCGGTCGCGCGGCCTTGGGGCCGATCTCATCCCCCCTCTGTCGCTCGTCTGCGACGATCTGGGCATTTACTACGATCCGACCCACGACAGCAGGCTGGAACATCTGATTGCCGCGCGCGCGCGTCTGCGTCCCGATCAAGAGGCGCGCGCAGGCGCGCTGATTGCCGCGCTGGCCCGGCATGGGCTGAGCAAGTACAACCAAGGAGAGCCTGCCCCCGATCTGCCAGAGGGCCACCGAATTCTTGTTCCGGGGCAGGTTGAGAATGACGCCTCGATCCGGCTTGGCGCTGGTGCGATCAATACAAATCTCAGCCTTTTGCACTCTGTGCGCCTGGCCAATCCGAAGGCCGTGATCCTCTACAAACCCCATCCCGATGTCGAGGCTGGCCTGCGACCCGGAAACGTGCCCCCAGAGGCGCTCTACGAACTTGCGGATATGGTCCTTATCCACACCGATCCGGCCCAACTCCTGCCATGGGTCCAAGAGGTGTGGACCATGACATCCTTGTTGGGTTTTGAGGCACTCTTGCGCGGGGTGCGCGTGACCACGACCGGCGCGCCCTTTTATGCCGGATGGGGGCTGACCCGCGATCTGGGCGAAATCCCCGCAAGACGCGGGGCACGGCCATTGCTCACTGGTCTCGTGCATGCCACGTTGATCGACTATCCGCGCTATTTCGATCCAAAGACGGGACGGCCCTGCCCGGTTGAGGTGGTGGTCCATCGGCTCGCGCATGGACCGTTGCCCCGTCCCGGGCCAGCCAACCGGTTGTTGGCCAAGCTGCAAGGTGCGCTGGCCTCTCAGGCAAGCCTCTGGCGATAAGGCACATCAGCCCTATCTACTCGGCGGCCGTATCCAACAACACGACTTCGACGCGACGGTTGCGATCCCGTCCGTCACCGGTGGTGTTGGGGGCCAAGGGTGCCAGATAGCCGATGCCATGCGCTTCGAGTTGGGTAGCAGGCACACCGTGAGTTTCCGTCAGATGGCTCAACACCGCCTCTGCACGCGACCGTGAAAGGGCTATGTTCCCCTCCAACCCGCCCGTGCTGTCCGTATGTCCAACCAGCGCAACGCGCGTGTTTGGTTTTGTCAGCAGATAGGCAGCAAGCGCCTCAAGGCTAGGATGCGATCCGGGCCCAAGCGCATTGTCCCCAGACCCGAAATCGAGCCCCTCCAGCACAGCATGCCCATCGCGTTTCAAGACCTGCACAACATCAGGAGGGGAGGTTTCGTCAACCTCAGGGCTGCGTGAACCTGTCGCATCTGCGTCCTGGCCCAAACCTGTCAGTTGAATTGCTTGCACGTACCCTGTTTGCCCACTCTGGCTGATGATCAGGGCGGCGTGCTCCAACTTGGCCTCAGGTCCACGGCGCGCCACAAGATAGCGATAATCAAAGAGATCAACGAACATGTCGGGCGCGGGCAAGACCGGCAGGGCAAAGCGGAAATCGAACCCGCCGCACTCCTCGGCCAGACAGTCGAACATCACCTCCCATCCGGAGTCTTCCAACTGGCGCCGCAATGGCATGAGGATTTGCAATGTCGTGACACCCTGGGCCGGAAACCGCCAAGCGCGGCTGATGATCCGACCGTCCAGCCGCAGGCGTGGAGCGCCTTGGGTCGAGTATGGACCGATGGGCAGGATTAGCGTATCCGCCTCGCGGATCACCTCGCGTGTCATGCTGGCATTGGCAGGCAATTTGAGGTCGAGCGCCTGCGCCGACCCACAGGCCAGTAACATCGAGAACAAGAGGGCGCCGGCGCTCCGCATGCCGGATCAACGGGCCTGTGCGTGATAGTCGGGATTCGGCTGCATGCCCGTGGCTGAGGCAACACGATTGGTCATATTGAAGAACCCCGCAACATTGGCGATGTCCCAGATGTCGCGATCGCTCAACCCCTGATCGCGCAGCGCTTGGCGGTCGGATTCGGTGATTTCCGCAGAGGCTTTGGTGACCTTTTCCGCAAACCCTAGCATGGCGCTCTGCCGTGCATCGAGCCGTGCCGCACGCCAGTTCATCACCATCGCTTCGCCCAATGCCGGATCATTCGACAATTGCCGCACCGCAGCCCCATGCGCCACCTGACAATACCAGCAACGGTTGATCGAGCTGACCACAACCGCAATCATTTCGCGCTCCAGCTTGGTCAGGCCACTTGGGGCGAGCATGAGATCATTGTAGAGCGTGGTGAATGCATTGAGCTTGTCGATATCGAACGCATAGGCCTTGAGCACATTGGGGATCATGCCCAGCCTTTCGACGCAGATATCGAAATATTTCTGCGTCGCGTCGGGCAACGGGTCGATCATTGGCAAATCAAGTGCGGTGGGCTGGTCCGGTTTTGTCATCTCTCACTCCTTTTGCCGGTAATGATAGTCCCCAACATGGGCAAAGCCCATCGCGGAATAAAGACCATTGGCACCCTGATTGCTCTTGGTGCAGATCACCGACAGGTACTGTGCGCCTTGCTCCTGCGCCCAATGCGCGGCCTGAAGCATCATCAGCCGCCCCATGCCCGCGCGCCGGTGGCGGACGTGCACCTCGAGCGCATGCACCATGGCAATCCCTTGGTGAATGGCGGCAAATCCGGTGGCGGCGGGCTGGTCCTTATGCCTGCCAAAGAGCCCGGTCTTGGGGCCGATGACACGCTCCATCACCGCGATCCGCGCCGGCCCGATGCCACCCTCGACCCAAATTTCGCGCATGATTTCTAGGGGTTCCCAGATTGAGAACGTGGTGACGCGCGGTGGCTTTTCAACCGTCAACGCATCCAATGAGGCGACATACAGATTGACCGGATCAACCACCTTGTAGCCTTTGGTCGCCAGCAACGCGTCCAGGGTGTCATCCCCTTGGCGCACCTGAAAGAGAGCGCTCTGACCAAGATCGTGCATCGCAGCCTCGGCGGCGTTCAACTCCTCGGTCGTGATCGGCCGCTCGACAGTAGCGGCGGACACGCGTTTGCCGCCTCCCTGCCCCTCGCGGAGGGTCACGGGGCCAAGGTGTTGGGTCTGCGCGGGCGGCCAAGTGGCCTCTGTCACCGCATAGAGCGTCTGCACATCGGGCGTCATGCCGGAAACATCCCCGCCAATTCGGATATCGCGGCATCGAGCCGTGCGCCGTCCTGACCGCGCATCACGATCTGTGCCCCGTAGCAGCCATCCCGAATGAACGGGTAAGACCCGATGCTGAGGTCCGGATACCGCTCCGCCAGATCCGAGAGTGGACCCGCGATGTCACCTTCGCCACGTCGGATCTCCAGCGTTTGCGACAGGATCGGCGCACCGCCGGTGAGTGTTGGCAGGAGAGAGGCCAGCATCGCCTGAAAGATCGCCGGCACCCCGGCCATCACATGCACATTCTCGATGGTGAACCCCGGTGCTGCGCTGATCGGGTTGTCGATCAGAACCGCCCCCTCGGGAATACGCGCCATGCGCAGGCGCGACGCGTTCAATTCCTGCCCGCGCGCGTCATAATGCGCAGCCAGAATGGCGCGGGCATCCTCTCGCACCGAAATCGGGCGATCAAAGGCCGCCGCCACATTCTCGGCGGTGATGTCATCATGGGTAGGGCCGATGCCGCCTGAGGTGAACACTTGGTCATATCCCGCGCTCAGCGCCCGCACGGCGGCCACGATGGCGCCGGGATCGTCGCTGACCACGCGCACTTCCATTAGGTCAATGCCCAGTTTCGTCACCTCGCCCGCCAGATAGTGCATGTTGGCATCGCGCGTGCGCCCCGAGAGAATCTCATCTCCGATGACAAGCATGGCAGCAGTCGGGTTGGGCATGGCAGACTCCTTGATCCGGGGACAGACACGGTATAGGCGCAGGTCATGCGCTTTCAAACCCCTCTTGTGCAGGCTGTACTGCTGCGCCGCTACAAACGCTTTCTCGCCGATATCCGCCTCATGGACGGGCGCGAGGTGACGGCGCATTGCGCCAATCCCGGCAGCATGCTGGGTCTGGCAGACCCCGGCACGACGGTCTGGGTCGAACCCAATGACGATCCGCGCAAAAAGCTCAAGTTTGGCTGGCGGCTGGTCGAGAGTGTGGCTGGGGAATTCGCCTGTGTGGATACCGCCTTGGCCAATCGCGTGGTCAAAGAGGCGCTTGAGACAGGGCAAATACCGGAGTTCGCCGCCTATGACCGGGTGCGCCCCGAGCAAAACTACGGCACCGCAAGCCGGGTGGATTTCCTGCTCTCGGGCGCGGGCCTGCCCGATGCCTATGTCGAGGTGAAATCCGTCACCCTCTCGCGCAGGCCCGGTCTGGCCGAATTCCCCGACAGCGTGACCGCGCGCGGCACGAAACATCTGGGCGAGTTGGCAGAGATGGCGCAGTCCGGACATCGAGCGGTCCTCCTCTATCTGGTGCAACGCACCGATACGCAGGCCGTGACCGTGGCCCAAGACCTAGACCCCGCCTATGCTGAGGCGCTGCAAACCGCACGCGCGGCGGGGGTCACGGTTCTGTCATATCGGGCCAATATCACCCCGCAAGAGATCACAATCGGTCACAGCCTGCCGCTTGCAGATGACCGCCCTCTGGTCCTTTCGAGCAAATAGCCCTAGATAAACGGAAATTGGACACCATACGAGGCCGGACGTGAACGAAACACATCGTGGAAGACTGACACGCGAGGGGATCCGCATCCATGAGGCTGCGGATTTCGCGGGCATGCACCGCGCTGGAGCCCTAGCGGCGCAGATCCTCGACGAGATTGCAGAGCATGTGTTCGTGGGCCAAACCACCGCGGCCATCGACAAGCTGATCGAGGACAAGGTCAACGCCTCAGGCGCGAAATCCGCCACCATCGGCTACAAGGGCTATCAGCACGCCAGCTGCATCAGCGTCAATCACGTGGTCTGCCACGGCATTCCCGGCGATAAGGTTTTGAAAGATGGCGATATCCTCAATGTCGATGTGACCGTGATCGTCGATGGCTGGTTCGGCGACACGAGCCGCATGTATGTGGCGGGCAAGCTCAGCCGCAAATCCGAGCGGCTGATTCAGGTCACGCATGACGCCCTGATGAAGGGGATCGAGGCGGTGCGCGCCGGCAATACCTTTGGCGACATTGGCCATGCGATCCAGAGCTATGTGGAGGCGCATCGCATGTCGGTGGTGCGCGATTTCTGCGGGCATGGATTGGGCCGGGTGTTCCATTCCCCGCCCAATGTGCTGCATTACGGGCGGGCGGGCAGCGGGCCGACCCTTGAAGAAGGCATGTTCTTTACCATCGAGCCGATGGTCAATCTTGGCCGCCCTGAAACCAAAGTGCTCGCCGATGACTGGACCGCCGTGACCCGCGACAAATCCCTCTCGGCGCAGTTCGAGCATTCCATCGGCGTCACGGCAAGCGGGGCCGAGATTTTCACCCTGTCGCCTGCGGGCAAGTTTCATCCGACTTGGGAGTGACAAGGGGCCAGCGATTGGCGTTGGGTGTGGTCTGAAGGGGACATTCGACTCGTGCGATGAGCCGCCCGGTGCCCGTCCGCCGGGTGGGCGCTGCCACTTCGTCGGCTGGCACTTTATGCCTGCAAAATATTCCAGCGTTATCAGTCTGTTGTGACGTTGCGCATTGGCGATTGGAGCCAACTTCAGCAAAGAGCCATCCGCCCCTTCACCCCCGCAAAACCGCCCCCGGATTCATAATCCCAAGAGGATCGAGCGCCGCCTTGATCGCGCGCATCGCGTCCAGCTTTACCGGATCGCCGTAGCGCTCCAGATCCTCGACCTTGAGCCGCCCGATACCATGTTCGGCGCTGACCGACCCGCCCATCGCATGCACCAGATCATGCACCGCGCGCTTGATCTCGTCACGCTCTGCCACGTGATCCGCACGGGCGCGCCCCGGCATGGGAAAGACATTGTAATGCAGATTGCCATCGCCCAGATGCCCGAAACAGTTGATCCGGAACGCCCCGATCCGGGCAATCACCTCGGCCCCTTTCACAATGAAGTCCGGGATTTCGGACATCGGCAAGGAGATGTCATGCGAACTGATCGAGCCGATGCGCCGGTTGGCCTCGGGGATTTGTTCGCGCACCTCCCAGAACTGATGTCGCTGCGTCTCGGACTGCGCAATGATCCCGTCGCTGACCAGCCCCGCCTCGAGCGCGTCGGCGAATAGCCCCTCCAGCGCCAAGGCCGGGTCAAGCCCGCGCGCGAGCCCCACATCAATCAACACGAACCAGTCCGGCATCTGGGCAAAGGGCTGGCGAATCTCGGGCAACGCTTGGGCCAGAAATTCGAGCCCCGCCCGGTGCATGATCTCAAAGGCACTTACCCCCTCGCCCATGCGGTCGCGCGCCAGTGCCAAGAGATCGAGCGCCGCACGCGGACCGTCCACCACCATCAGCGCCGTGCCCTCGCCCGCGGGGCGCGGAGAGAGCTTGAGTGCTGCGGCGGTAATCACCCCGAGCGTGCCCTCGGACCCGATCAAGAGGTTGCGCAGATCATAGCCGGTGTTGTCCTTGCGCAGGCGTTTGAGGCCATGCCAGATGCGCCCATCGGGCATCACCGCCTCCAGCCCCAGACAAAGATCGCGCGCATTGCCATAACGCAGCACATTGACCCCGCCCGCATTGGTGGCCAGATTGCCGCCAATCCGCGCCGATCCCTTGGCAGCGATGCTGAGCGGAAAGAGCCGGTCCACTTCGGCGGCAGCCTCATGGATGTCTTGCAGGATCGCCCCTGTCTCGACCACGATCACATTTTCGGCTGGGTAAATGCCGCGCACCGCGCGCATACGCTCAAGGCTCAGGATGACCGGGGTCGGCCCATCGGGGCTGATCTGCCCCCCCACAAGACCCGTGCCGCCGCCATAAGGCACCACCGGCACGCGCGCGGCAGCACAGGCGCGGACAATCTCGGCCACCTCTTCGGTGCTGCCGGGGGCCAGAACCACGCCCTGCCCCAGCCAGCGACCGCGCGGCTCCTCGAAATATCCTGGGTTTGCCGCGCGGAACACGGGCACAGGCAGATGCGCACGCAGCGCGTCGATGAATGTGGGGGTGGCTGGGGCCAAGGTAGGAGTCTGGGTCATGCGATTTACCTATCACGTTGCCCGCATCGGTCCAGCCCTTTGTCGCGCGCGCAAGCGCGGCTTTCCCTCTTGCCTCTGTCCGCCCTCCGGGCCATTTTGCGCGCCATGCAGATGATCCCCCGCGCCCCGCTCTTTCTTGGCCTTGCTGGCCTCTTGCCCTTTCTCTGGGGGGCGCTGACCGTGGTCCTGCCCGACCTCGGCCTCTGGACGGCCCAGACCATCGGGCCGCGCTTTGCCGGACCCTATGTGATGCTCTTTTACGGCGCGGTGATCCTGTCGTTCATGTCGGGCGTGCTCTGGGGGTTCGCCACGCGGGCCACGGGCACGATGGCAGCCGCCTGCTACGGCCTCTCGGTCATTCCGGCCCTCTGGGCGTTTTTCATGACCGGCGGCGGGCCAACCTCGGCGGGAATGAGCCTTATCTTCGGGTTTGCAGGCCTCTTGGCGCTCGACTGGCAATTCTCGCGATGGGGCCTCACACCGCCCTGGTGGATGGCGCTGCGGATGCTGCTGACAGCGGTGGTGATCGCCTGTCTCGCGGTGGGGGTGCTGCTCTGATGCCCGCGCTTTATGCCTATACCGACGGGGCCTGTTCCGGCAATCCCGGTCCCGGTGGCTGGGGCGTGCTCATGCGCGCCATGGACGGTGACACCGTGCTCAAAGAGCGGGAGCTTTCCGGGGGCGAGCCTGACACCACCAACAACCGGATGGAACTTTGCGCCGCCATCGCCGCCCTTGAGGCGCTCTCGCGCCCTTCGGCCATCACGATTGTCACCGACAGCGCCTATGTGAAAAACGGTGTGACCGGCTGGATGCACGGATGGAAGCGCAACGGCTGGCGCACCGCCGATAAAAAACCGGTCAAGAATGTCGAGCTTTGGCAACGTCTGGACGAGGCACAAAAGCGCCACACCGTCACATGGGAATGGGTCAAGGGCCACGCAGGTCACCCCGAAAATGAGCGCGCCGATGAATTGGCGCGCGCAGGCATGGCGCCCTTCAAGCCGACCAAGGCCAAGGGATGAGCGCGCTCATCCTCCTTGATTACGCCTCGGTGCTGATCTTTGCGCTGACCGGCGCGCTTGTCGCCTCGCGCCAGCAACTCGACATCGTGGGGTTTGCCTTTATCGCCTGCCTCACGGCGGTGGGCGGCGGCACGCTGCGCGATGTGCTCCTCGACCGCAACCCGATCTTCTGGCTGGGCAATCCGCATTACATCCTCATTGCCTGCGGCGCGGCGCTCCTTGTCTTTTTCACCGCTCATCTGGTTGAGAGCCGCTATCGTCTCTTGCTCTGGCTCGACAGTTTCGCCCTTGCTGTGGCGGTGCCTGCGGGGGTGAGTGCGGCGATGGTGATGGGGCAAAGTGCCGTGATCGTGGTACTGATGGGAATGGTGACGGGCTGCATGGGTGGTCTCATGCGCGATGTCGTCTGCAACGAAGTGCCCTTGGTGCTGAAACAAGGCGAGCTTTATGTCACCGCCGCCTTTGCCGGGGCGCTTGGCGCGGTGGGGGCGGCGATGCTCACCGACGATCCGCTCGTCATCTTGGGCACCTGTGCGGCGCTCACCTGGGCTTTGCGCGCCGGTTCGCTCAGCCTTGGCTGGCGGCTGCCGGTTTACCGCGCCCGCCCGCCGCGCAATCGCCCTTAACGGCGCTCGCCAATCATCTTCCACAGCCAGACCAGCAGCATCGCACCCAGAACCGCGCCAATCAGCCCGCCCACGAGGCCCGTGATCATCAGCACCATGCGAATGACCACCGCGCCGATCAACGTGCCCGCAATGCCGATGAGGATGGTGGGCACCACGCCCAACTCGACCCGCATCAACCGCGTGGCCAAGAATCCCGCCGCAATCCCCACGATCAAGAGCCCGATGATGCCCATCATCTACCTCCCCTTACGCCAATGGGTCGGCACGATGATCAGCGCGCCAATCGAGGACAGGATCGCATCAATCCCCGGCGCGCCAAAGCGGATGCCGAACATGATCCGGACAAAGTAAAAGAGAAACGCACCGCCGATACAGATGATGATCGACGGCAAATAGCCGTTGCGGGTAAAGCCGGTTTTCTCGCTCGCATAGCCCACGATGCCTGCAATCACCACCGTGCCAAAGAGTTGCATGAACATCGCGTCACCCCAGTTGCGTGCCACGCGGCAAGGGCATGCCGCGCAGGAACTCGTCTGCATCCTGCGCCGCGCGCCCGGCGCGTTGCAAGCGCAAAAGCCGCACTGCACCCTGTCCGCAACCCACAGTCAGCGCGTCATCCATCGCGACACCCGGCGCACCCTGCCCCTCGGCTATGGTAGAGCAGAGCAATTTTATCCGCTCTCCCCCCACCTCGCACCAGGCACCGGGAAAGGGCGAAAGCCCTCGGATCAGCCGGTCCACCTCTGCCGCAGGGCGGCTCCAATCCACCCGCGCCTCGGATTTGTCGATCTTGGAGGCATAGGTCACGCCCGCCTCGGACTGCGGGACGGCGCGCAGACCGTCCAACCGCGCCAACGCCTCGACAATCAACCGCGCGCCAAGGCTCGACAGCCGGTCATGCAAGCCGCCCGTCGTCTCCTGCGCCCCGATTGTCACCGCCTCGCGCAGCAGAACCGGCCCGGTATCCAGCCCCGCCTCCATCTGCATGATGCACACGCCTGTCTCTGCATCCCCCGCCATGATGGCGCGGTGAATGGGGGCCGCCCCCCGCCACCGGGGCAATAGGCTGGCGTGGATGTTCAGGCATCCGCGCGCAGGCGCATCCAGCACCGACTGCGGCAGGATGAGGCCATAAGCAACCACCACCGCCACATCGGCCTTGAGCGCTGCAAAGTCCGCCTGCGCGCCCGTATCCCGCAAACTCACCGGATGGCGCACCGGCAGGCCAAGCGCCTCAGCGCGCGCCTGCACCGGGCTGGGACGGTCTTTCTTGCCCCGCCCCGCTGGGCGCGGCGGCTGGCAATAAACGGCCGCCACCTCATGCCCCGCCGTCACCAGCGCGTCGAGCACCGGCACCGAGAAATCAGGCGTTCCCATGAAGATCACACGCATGCCCGCGCCTTTCATTGTTCCAAAAATACTCAAATCCGACGCCGCCCCCGGCGCAGCCTCAGCCGATCTTGCGCGCGCGCCTGAGCAGCATGTCGCGTTTTACCTTGCTGAGGCGGTCAAAATACATCCGCCCCTGCAAATGGTCGATCTGATGCTGCACGCTGGTGGCCCAGAGACCGACGAAATCGCGCTCCTCGACCTCTCCCGCCGCATTCAGAAACCGCACCGTCACCGCGCGCGGGCGCTCGATCACCGCAGAGACACCGGGCAGGCAGGGGCTCGCCTCGTCATGGGGGCGCAATTGCACACTGGCATGCAGGATTTCCGGGTTGGCCATGCGCACCGCTTGGCCCCGCGCCGTGCTGGCATCGACCACGGCCAACGCCTGCATCTCGCCCAGTTGTGTGGCGGCAAGGCCCACCCCCGGCATCGCCTCCATCACCGCGATCATCTCGTCCCAGAGGGCGCGCGTCGCCTCGGTAATTTCGGTAACAGGTGCTGCGGGTTGGCGCAGCCGCTTGTCAGGCCAGCGCAGGCAGGGGCGCGGCGCCACGGCTTAGCCCCGCGCCAATTCGCGCTTGAGCTTTTGCATGCGCCGAGTGATGAGCTGCCGCTTCATCGCGCCCAGATAGTCGATAAAGAGCTTACCATCGAGATGGTCGATCTCGTGCTGCACGCAGGTGGCCCAGAGACCGCCGAACCCTTCCTTGTGCTCCACCCCGTCAAGGTCCATCCACCGCACCTCGACCTCGGCAGGCCGGGTGACATCGGCGAACTGGTCGGGGATCGACAGGCACCCTTCTTCATAGACGCTTTTCTCGTCGGAAAAGGCCGTGATCTCGGGGTTGAGCATGGCGATGGGGCGCGGGGACGCGCCCTCGTCCTTGACACAGTCAAGCACGATCAACCGGTCCATCACCCCGACCTGCGGCGCGGCCAGACCAATGCCGGGCGCGTCATACATGGTCTCGAACATGTCCTGCGAGAGTTTGCGCAAGGCATCGGACACGTCCCTCACGGGCGTGCAGACCTTTCTCAGGCGTGGGTCGGGATGGATCAGAATAGACCGTTTCATGGCGGCTATTTAGGCGATGGTCGGGCATTCTGCAACGCCTCTTGCGCTCGGGCTGTGATCGGTTAGCCTGCGCCGCAATTGCCACACCGGAGAGCCCCATGAATTTTGACGAGATCATCGACCGCCGCGGCACCCATTCCGACAAATGGGACATGATGCAGGCCAAATATGGCGTCTCGCCCGAGGATGGGATTCCGATGTGGGTGGCGGATATGGATTTCCGCCCGCCCGCCTGTGTCACCGAGGCGCTGATCGGCATGACGCAACATGGTGTTTACGGCTATTATGGCGATGATGCCGCCTACCGCGCCGCGATCCAGTGGTGGATGCAGACCCGCCACGGCTGGACGGTTGAGGCGGATGCGATCTTTACCACCCATGGCCTCGTCAATGGCACGTCCATGTGCGTCGATACCTGGACCGCGCCGGGGGATGCGGTGGTGATCTTCACCCCCGTCTACCACGCCTTTGCCCGCGTCATCCGCGCAGCAGGGCGCGAGGTGCGCGAATGCCCGCTGGTAAACAATTCTGGCCGCTACGAGATGGATTTCGATGCCTACGACTCGCAGATGACGGGCAATGAGAAGATGCTCATCCTCTGCTCGCCTCATAATCCCGGTGGCCGGGTCTGGACCAAGGCGGAACTGGAGGGCGTGGCCGATTTCGCGCGCCGACATGATCTTATCCTCGTGTCGGATGAAATTCACCACGATCTGGTGATGCCCGGCCAAAAACATATCGCTATGCCTCATATCGACGGCATCGCGGACCGGCTGGTGATGATGACCGCCACCACCAAGACCTTCAACATCGCGGGCGCGCATCTCGGCAATGTGATCGTGCCCGATGCAAAGCTGCGCGCGCAGTTTGCCACCCGCATGGGCGCGATGGGGATTTCGCCCAATTCTTTTGGTCTCTTCATGGCCGAAGCCGCCTATAGCCCCGAAGGTGCGGAATGGGTCGATGCGCTCTGCACCTACCTTGATGGCAACCGGCAACTCTTTGAGAGCGGAATGCAGGCCATTCCCGGCGTGCGCGCGATGCCACTCGAAGCCACCTATCTGACGTGGATCGACTTCGCCGGCACCGGCATGGCGGCGGCGGAATATACCGAGCGGGTCGAGCGGGATGCGCGGGTCGTGGCCAACCATGGCCCGACATTTGGCACCGGCGGCGAGAGTTTCTTGCGGTTCAACATCGCCACGCCGCGTGCCCGCGTCGCAGAGGCGGTCGAGCGTATCCAGACCGCCTTTGCCGATCTGCAATGACCGTCCGGGGGGCGGGGTCGATGACGCGGGTCTTCATCACCGGAACCGCCGGGTTTATCGGCTATCATCTGGCCGAGCTCTTGCTCGATGAGGGCATGATCGTGCATGGCCTTGACGGCATGACCGATTATTACGACGTCAGCCTGAAACAGCGCCGCCACCAGATGTTGCTGCAAAGGCCGGGGTTCACCGCGACCGAGGCCATGCTCGAGGATCAGGCAGCGGTGGATGCCGCGATAGACGCCTGCGCGCCCGACATCATCGTGCATCTCGCGGCGCAGGCGGGCGTGCGCTACAGCCTCGAGAACCCGCGCGCCTATATCGACGCCAATATCGTCGGCACGTTCAATGTCATGGAGGCGGCCAAGCGCCACGCGGTGCGCCACCTGCTCATGGCCTCCACCTCTTCGGTCTACGGGGCAAATACCGACATGCCCTATGCCGAGACGATGAAGGCCGATGCCCCGATGACGATCTACGCCGCCACCAAAAAGGCGACGGAATCCATGGGCCATGCCCATGCCCATCTGTGGAACCTGCCCACCACGATGTTTCGCTTCTTTACCGTCTATGGCCCATGGGGCCGCCCCGACATGGCCTATTTCAAATTCGTCGAGGCCATTCTGGCAGGCCGCCCCATCGACATCTACAATCACGGCGAGATGTACCGCGATTTCACCTATGTGGGCGATCTCGTGCGCGGCATCCGCCTGTTGATGGACACCCCGCCCGCACGACCAGAGAGCCCCGAGGCCATCGCCCCCGGCGACAGCCTCTCGCCCGTTGCGCCCTACCGGATCGTCAATATCGGCAACTCACAGAAGGTGCGGCTTCTTGATTTCGTCGCGGCCATTGAAGACGCGTTGGGCCGCCCCGCCCTCCGCAACATGATGGAGATACAAAAGGGCGACGTGCCTGCCACTTGGGCCGATGCTCAACTCTTGAAACGGCTGACCGGCTATCAACCAAATACCGATGTCCACGACGGAATTGCCCAATTCGTGACCTGGTATCGTGCCTATTATCAGGTCTGAGCGGGATTGTGATGGCACAAGTCCGCGACAGGCATAGCGTAGGCCGGTCCGCACTGATAGCCTCTGGTTGAGCAGCCTCTGCGCGGCACAACGAAGGAATAGACCACCCTATGAGCAACACAGGCAAACCGATCAACTTGGCGCTTCAGGGGGGGGGCGCACATGGCGCGTTTAGCTGGGGCGTGCTGGATTACCTGCTCGAAGATGGGCGACTGCATATTGCAGGTGTATCGGGCACATCTGCGGGGGCGATGAACGCGGTGGCCTTGGCCGATGGATATACACGCGGCGGTCCGGACGGCGCCCGCGAGGCACTTGATCGTTTCTGGCGCGACATGAGTGGCAGCGTCAAGAACTCGCCGCTGCAACGCACTCCCATGGATCGGATCACCGGGAACTGGGGACTGGAAAACAACCCGTTCTATCATTTCATGAATGCCCTCACCGGCATCGCCTCACCCTATCAACTCAACCCGATGAACATCAACCCACTCCGCGATCTGGTGGAAGAGAGCATCGACTTTGAGATGGTGCGCAAATGCACCGCGTTTCAGCTCTTTGTCTCGGCTACGAATGTCGAAACGGGCCGCGTCCGCGTGTTTTCCCGCGAAGAGATGACAGTGGATATGGTCATGGCTTCAGCCTGCCTGCCGCAAATGTATCAGGCGGTCGAGATTGACGGAATTCCTTACTGGGATGGCGGCTATATGGGGAATCCCGCCCTCTTTCCGCTCTATGGCAAGACCGGAACCGATGACATCGTGGTCATCCAGATCAACCCGATCGAGCGCAAGGGCGCGCCGCGCACGGCGCAGGAAATCCAGAACCGCCTGAATGAGATCAGCTTCAACTCCAGCCTGCTCAAGGAACTGCGCGCGATCAATTTCGTTGACCGATTGATTGACCAAGGCAAGCTCTCGACCGATGAATACCGCCCGGTCAAGGTGCATCTGATCGAGAATGAGGCACTGCTCAATCCGATGGGGGCCTCGTCCAAAATGAATGTCGAATGGGCCTTTCTGACCCGTCTTCGTGACATCGGGCGTGATACGGCCAAGGCTTGGCTGGACAGCACTTTCGACCGGATCGGCACCGAGAGCACAGTCGATCTTTTCAAGATGTTTCAAGGGATTGGAGCAGAGCATCAAGGATAGAGGTGACCGTATCCGTCAGCGATCTGATGCGCCGGGTCCATAGCCAGGGGCCTCAAACACGCCACTCGGACTTGAACTCTCAGTCAATGTAAGCGATGGGGCACTATAGGCCAAACCAGTTGGGAGTATTCCAGTTGAAGGACATCCAAGCCTTGAATCGGCTCTTGCGACGGTTTCAAAAGCCTGCGGAGTCAGGACAAAAAGAAACCACAGTCAGGGCCGAGACGCCCCGCCAGAAGGATGGAAATCCCTATGCTGGGCTCTCGCCCGACCGGTTTTGGCGCACGGGCGTCCAGCAGTCTGACCCGGCGAACATGCCGGGTATCCACACTCCGAAATTCCTGATTACCCGCCAAGATACAATCGTGACGATGGGAAGCTGCTTTGCGCAGCATATCGCCAACTGGCTGCGCGACCGGGATTTCAACGTTCCGTACTATGACTCTGTTGACAACATCAGGGCAAAGTCCTTTTCCGCGAACTACGGCAATATCTATACGGTCAAGCAGGCACTTCAGCTTGTGCAGGAAGCACGCAGTGCGCGTGTCCCAAGCGAGGCCGCATGGCCCGTCGACGGGGGAGTCATCGACCCCCTGAGACCCGCACAATTCGAAGCCCCATTTCAGAACGAGAGTGCCTTGCGGGCAGCGCGTGCCACGCATTTGAAGGCGGTCCTGGCCGCGCTGAATGACCTTGATGTTCTGGTCTTCACCCTCGGACTGACCGAGGCGTGGCGTGTCAAATCCTGCGGCACCGTTCTCCCGGTGGCGCCCGGCGTGATCGCGGGCCGGTTCGATCAAGACGCGCACGAATTTGTCAACTTTCGCTATGATGAGATCTTAGCGGACCTGCGTGCCCTTCGCGACGAAATCCGTGATCTGCGCGGTGGTCGTGAGTTTCGCATCGTCCTGACTGTTTCTCCGGTTCCCTTGACGGCAACTGCCGCACCACAGCATGTCTTATGCGCCTCAACCTACTCCAAATCCGTTCTGCGTGCCGTTGCCGGGGACTTCTGCGAGGATCACGACCTTGCGGATTACTTCCCGTCGTTCGAATTGGTCACGAACCCGGGCGCATATTCAGCGAACTTTGAGGAAAATCTGAGATCCGTGCGGCCTGCCTCTGTTGCCAATGTGATGACGATCTTTGAGCGGCTCTGTCTGGAGGCGGATGCCGACACCCCGGCCACATCTGCCGGAATAGGGGATGTGGACTGTGAAGAGGCATTGCTTGACGCCTTTGCAGGAAACACTCGGCCGGCAGACCGCCCAAACACCACGCCACTGCTCGTGGTTGGCAACAGCCATCTGGGCGGGGCAAGAGACCATGCTCTGGCAAACCCTTTTGGCCAAACCGTGCAATTTGCGATGCTGAACTTCTTGAGAACCGATCCTTTCGCAAAGATTAAAACCACGCGGTTCCGGACGTTCAAATATCGTGACAATGTGCGAGACCAATTTGCCGATGTGTTCGCGGACAAGGCCCGCACCTTGATCATTGTAGGCTGTGGTTTGATGGGCGATGGGATCATTCGGGCACATGGTGACCTGCGTGCCGGATTTCCGGGGTGTGACGGGCGCAAGATTTCACCGAACGTGCCAATCGTTCACGAGGTCTCGGCTGACCTGATAAGATTTTACGACTCCGCCACACGCCAAATCGCGCAGAACATTCGCAAATTAGAAGATTTCTGCGATTTTGAACACATCTTCTGGATTGCATCTCCGGATATGTGCGAAGCGACCGCCCGTTTCCGGCTCGGAGATGAATTCGTCGAGTCCGGCTCACTTGTCCATCATCGCGAGGCATATGCTCGGTCCCTCCGCGCAGCGCTCAAGTCGTCCAACCGCGTTCAAGTGATCTGTCATCCGACGCAGGAGCTCTGCGAGGCCAGCGGCTTTTCGAAGGACAAGTTTGCCGCGCATAGGCACCCGTGGGACGTCCACTGCAATACCGCCTACTTCGACAACGCCTTTGACCAAGTCTGGAGCACACTCAGGACCGGCGCACCCTGATGCAAGCTGGCCATTTGCCATCTTCTCTTACGCTGGTCTGCGCTTTTCTCCCCGTCCATGACGGATGTAGTGATCTACAGGGTTCAATCCGCTCTTGAGAACATCGACGTAGCGCAGGAGATAGGTCAGGGGCTCAAAGTAAGCCCCATCCACCTCAACACCCGTGGCGGGAAGGTCAAACTGGCCAAGCCGCTGCTTTGCGAGCCCGATCCTGTCTTGCCAAAGCTGACCATATCTTGCGCGCTCAACCGGTCCTGCGAAGAACAAAGAGGCCAATTGCGTCGCTTCCAGAATGCGGGTCTGTAGCGCTTGCGGCAGAAGCCGATCGAATTCAATCACCTTTTCGAGGTCCATCGTCTCCGATGTGACATTGTCAAATCGGGATCGGGCGGACATCGGCTGAAACGGCGTGCCGCGCGCGAAATGCCCCAACACCTTCAGCCATGTCTGTTCCCGGCTCACCAATTCTTCGAAGGGAACAAAGAGTACATTTGGACGCTCCAAATGGGCGATGCAGCCGCAGAAATAGCTGAGATAGCGAGAGACAAAGAAGTCAAAATGCTTTTCAATGGTTTGGACGGCATCCAGTGTGGGCTCGATGCGTTTGGACATCGACGCGAAGACCGCCCGCGGATCGCGGTGGATCACGACGGCGCCGCGGGCAAAGGGTGCCCGATGCAGACACAATCCCAGCAGGTCCATGTATTTCGGCGTCTTGTCGAAATAGCCGCCGCTGTGGTCTGGAAAAGCAGCCGAAAATATCCTGTCATAGAAGGTTGCGACATCTCCCGAAATCGCGTCGTAAAAGGTTTCGGCGGAAAGGTTCCAATCTTTAGGCATGTTGTTCCAATAGGGCTGGATCTGCGGAAACTCTGCTGGCGCGTGTGCCATGAGAACTCCGCATTCCAAGCCTGACTCATAGCCATTCGCCCGAAACAACTCTGACAAAAGCGTCGTGCCGCCTCTCTCATAGCCAGCAATAATAAAGTCTGGTGTTCTCAACTCACCAGCAGCCTTGTGACGCGATGACTTGCGGTCCTGTGAGCTATCAGACTGCGCTCGGGAATCTGTGGACTGCCATTCAAGTGCGACAGACCTGCTGAGAGGCTTCGCTGCTTTTGGCGGCTCCGCACCAATCCTCTCACCGCGGTCTCTTATTCGCTGATAGAGGGCTAAATCGTTGCTGTGATATTCGGCCAGAAATTCCTGCATCTCTGGGGTGGCAAAAACTTTGCGATCAAAATGAGAGGTGCTATTATTTATCTTGTCTAACGCCAAGATATCTTTTCCGGTCATATACATAAGCAGCTTATCAAGATTTCCCTCATGCGCGATGAACTCATATTCGTCCAAGGCCTGGTCTAAGCCATCCTTTTCGTCGAGCCATACGTCGGCGCGTGCGAGTATCTTGCTCTGCTGGTTCAGAAACAAACCCGAAAACTCTTGTAATCGTTTAATGACAGCTTTTGGATCTGAATTCTGTGTTCGATTAATTGCGTGAGAGATTGCTTTGATGTGCTCTGGATGGTTCTCAAAGAATACCTCACCGCGATGCTGTATCTCGATGAGCCAATTGTAGTGCGATGCAATCTGTCTGATCGGTTCCCTGACAGCCGAGAAATATCTTTTGGGTCGTTGCGTTACGCGCTCAAGCGCCAGATGCATCGCAGGCTTTGATACGTGACCTGAAACCCAATCAAGACTATTCGCCATCAAGCTCAGGTCGTCAGGATGATCTATGCATGATTCGACATGGTCTTGGCCTTTTAGTCCAGCAGTGGTCAGGTGATGATTCACCATTGACCCCGCTGTCTTTGGAATATGAATGAACACAATCAGCGGATGTTCATCACTGGTTTGCGCACACTCAACCGGCATCAAATCAACCCCCGCATAAAGGCCGCACGCTTCCAGCCATAGAGCATTTGCCCGCCGTATGGACGCTCAAAGAGTAGCGAACTCATTTCTCCAGCTTCCGTTTCACAGAGTTTCTTTTGAAGACGTAAAATATCATAGTTGTTGAACATCCCTCTGTAGAGCCCGTCCAACTTGATCATCGGAAGTCCTAGCTCAACGAGAATGGCAGCATTTTGGTGAATTTGACTACCATGGAGAAAGACTTCTGACGCAACTGACGATAGCGCATCAGTCAGGATTTCATCAAAGTCCTTAGACTTCATATCGCCTGAGACGTGTCGGACGAGATAACGGGCCAGCTCGGATCTGTTTGTTATCAACACATCCTCACACCTCATGGAGATCTTTGATTGGTGCATCCAAGGCTATCTCGACATTACTTGCCATGCTGTACTTCGGCACGATTACGCGGCCCGACAATAGCTTGACTACATTAGAAATATCGAAGCGTGGGGCCAGTGTGTTAGTTCCCGTTCGACTGTCTTTCAAGATCAGGTCTTGTAACTTCCGATCTTGCTTTACCGAATTTAAGAACCAATCCGCGCTGTAGAGCGCGCGAAACTGGCTGGAGATATAGCTGAAAGTTGGTGATGGCCCCTGAGGGGCGGCATATCATGGCGTTGTTCACGCGCCGCAATTCTCGAAGAGAAAAGGATATGCCACATGACGAAGACTATCATCACGACCTTGCCCGATCCACATGGATTTTCACCTGACCCGTTGACTGACCTTCTGCGTTCAGGTGCGCGCAGCCTGATCCAGCAAGCAGTTGAAGCAGAGCTTTCAGTGTTGTTGGAGGCGTATTCCGGCGACCGGATCGAGGACGGTCGCGCTCGGCTGGTCCGCCACGGGCATCTGCCGGAACGCGAGGTGATGACCGGGATCGGTGCTGTGCCGGTCAAGGTGCCGCGCGTGCGAGACCGGGGCGACACCGCTGAGAAAGTCCGGTTCACCTCGACAATCTTGCCGCCCTATTTGCGCAAAGCCAAATCTATCGAAGAACTGCTGCCTTGGCTTTATCTCAAAGGCATTTCCACTGGCGACTTTCACGAAGCACTTGCCGCACTTTTGGGGCCCAATGCAGCGGGGCTGTCATCGACGACAATTTCTCGGCTTAAAGCCGACTGGTGGGACGAGTACGACCGCTGGCAACGCCGCGATCTCAGCACGCGCCGGTTCGTCTACATCTGGGCTGATGGCGTCTACTTCCGCCCACGAATGGCTGAGGAAAAACAATGTGTTCTGGTGTTGATTGGCGCGGATGAATGGGGTCGCAAGGAAATCATCGGCCTTGCGGATGGCTACCGCGAAAGTACCCAAAGCTGGCGAGAGTTGCTGCTTGATCTGCAGCGGCGCGGACTGACCCATGCGCCTGATCTTGCCATTGGCGATGGTGCTTTAGGGTTCTGGCATGCGCTGCGCGAGGTCTTTGGCGCGACGAAAGAACAGCGTTGCTGGTTCCACAAGACCGGTAATGTTTTGAACGCGATGCCAAAGTCAGTTCAGGCAAAAGCCAAAGGTCATCTGCACGATATTTGGCAGGCTGAAACCCGCGTGGAGGCTGAGGTCGCTTTCGATTTCTTCGTGGCATCCTACGGCGTGAAATACGACAAGGCTGTTGGCAAGCTGACCAAAGATCGCGACGTGCTCCTGGCCTTCTATGACTTCCCTGCCGAACATTGGAAGCACATTCGAACGACCAACCCAATCGAAAGCACCTTTGCCACCGTCCGACATCGCACTGGAAAAACCAAAGGATGCCTCAGCCGCAAAACCGGGCTTGCCATGGCATTCAGGCTGATGATGTCAGCCCAGACGAAATGGCGCAAACTCGACGGAGCCAACCGCATGCCCGAGATCATTGAGGGGATTGAATTCAAGGACGGGATCAAGCAACTTCAAAACGCCGCCTGATCACGCCGTCACCAACTTTCGGGCATAGCTCAACTGGCTGGGATTGGAGACGCATCGTTTGAGTGTCTTCGACAGCTTCATTTCGCCACGTTTGATCACCAACGGGCGGACATCCGTTAGCTTGTAATTCTTCCAGTATTTCTCGAACGGGGGAGCGTTCAAGACATTCTGCGACATCGAGATGCAGAAGGAGCCGAGGTGATATTCGATCTCGTAATTCTCGGTTGCCCCCAGCACCTCTACCTGTGTTCTCATCATGTCCTGTAGAAACTTATCCAACCCCCGGGTGCTGTAATACACGCTGTCATTGATCAAGAGCAAGCGCGGGCAGGTCTTGTGCCAATCACGATTGAAGAGATGAAGAAAGCCGGTCTGGTAGCTGCCAAAGTCACGCCCGAAGTTTGGGCGCTCGATATAGCAATCCGCCAGATCCTTCATCGCTTCTGGCTGATTCAGTTTGAGGGTATTGACCGCCAGCACATAGATACCCTGCGCCTTGGCCGCTCTGAGCATGCGCATGAGGTCGGGTCTCAGACTGGCTTTCTGATAGAGTGCCAAGAGCATGATCGGCTGACCAGAATAGGGCTGTTCAAAGTGGCAGATCGGTGCCTTGCCAAGCGACTTGACCTGCTGCACCCGCGATTGCAGTTCCACAACGGTGCGTGCCATGGGAAACAGCATCACAGTTTGCAGGCGGGATAGTAGTCTCATGTATCGTCTCCAAAGTTCCTATAGCTCGGGCATAGGGAAAAATGCCAGAACGCGCAGTCCAGAGGCGCGCAAAAGTAGCGCTGCATGGCGGTTGATCGTTGGCGAATACGCAGCCGTAATCTTTTAGGTCCCGTCGAGGCCTGCGCCTCCACAGGTGACCCAACGACGGGTCACTCTTCATTCTCACGTCGGTTCGCTGGTCGGATGTGATTAGGGACTTAGTTAGAGGGACAAATCAGACTGCCGAAATGCACTGACCCCGGCTCTACGGAAGTTGTCGTCAGCAAGTGAAGCGACCGGATTCAATTGAGAGGGACGAGCATCAGAAACACGACCACAATCTTTCCAGGTTTCAACGGCATTCTTCATCATTGCGTTCCGTACTCTATGATAATCTTTCGAACACACTCAGCTCAGTTCTCTTACCGGATCCACTCGCACGTACAGTCTGACTAATACGGCTCCGACACGAGCAATACTTAGTAACCCGGCAGTCTGTCAGAACCGGGCGGCTCCCATAAAACACGCAAAGAGTGTAAACTCGCCCGATGACTATTACCCTAGGAAGAACTCGTCAACCTGCGAAGCCCCTCTTTAAGCATTAAGAGATCAGCATCGGGAGGGGTGTGCGGTTTTGCCTTCGCCTCGGTTGATACAAGTCGATTGATTCCGGGAAATAGACCCTACTGTTATCGGCTTACCGCTGATCAGCCTGCGGCGATGATGCCACAGTCCATGGTTGAATGATGTGAGCTATATCACGATCCGGCCGCCGATGACCAAGTCTTGCTGCGCGAAAATCCAAGCGCATCTGCCAGACACAGGGGCAAGTACGAATGCCTTTGCCCAAGATCAGACACACCAGATAAAGAACTTATTCACCTATGTCATCGACTTACTTTCCAACTCTGGGAAGACGTGATTAAACTGCCCGGAGTGGTCGGCGTGCGCTGACCGGGCCAAACGATTATTGGGACGTGATGACTACGCCTCATCGAACCGTGCATAAAATCGTCAGCAAGCCTCGGCTCATGTTTCAGCCCGATCCTGTGCTCGGCTGGCGATTGACGCCGAACCATGCCGTTCATGTCAGCTTTCGCCACGACGTGCTCCAACATGTCGCGGCCGATGGATGGCGCGATGTACCGCGGCCGAATTCGGCATCTGGCCCACGCGTTGCCGTTTATGGTTGCTCGTTCACCTATGGCACCGGCTTGGCGGATGATGAAACCTACACCGCCCTCTTGCAACGCAACCTGCCATGGCTTCGTATTTTGAATCGGGGCATTGGTGGTCACGGCACCGTGCAGAATTTGCTGCAACTGCGCCACGACATTGCCACAGGGGCAATCGACGCGGCTGTCTTTGCCATTATCAGCGATCACCGATTTCGCAACATCGCGCATCCGCAACGCATGCGGCAATATCTCAGCCGCGAGTGGTATCAATTGGGGGTAGAACATGTGCCTGTCGCTCGGCTTGACACCATGGGACATGTGCGGATCGTTTACCCTCCGATCTGGCAGCCCGTTCTGCGCGAGGCTGATTTCCAGTTATTCTTGCCAGACGACCATATGATCAACTGCGCCACCTTTGCGGTTCTCGACATGGTCCGCGCTACGGCCGAAGCCGCGAGAATCCCGTTACAGATCGCCTTGCTCGATGCTCTGGACCCAGACTTCAACGCTGCTGTCATGATCCGATTTCCGCAGGCCCGTGATATTTCCACGCCCTACGACCGGGACCATACCTTTTTGCCCCAAGACCTTCATCCCAACGTCAGAGCGAACGCACTCTTTGCAGAGCGATTAACGCCGTTGATTGTCCGGCTCAGTGACGGGCTTTGCCGTCGGGGACACGCATGAGCAGCGCCCCATACACTCTCGGCATCTCCTCCCATTTTCACGACTCCGCAGCGGCTCTTGTGCAGGGTGATCAGATCTTGGCCGCAGCCCAAGAAGAACGCTTTACCCGCCAAAAGGCTGACTGGCGCTTTCCGGATCACGCAATACGCTATTGCCTTTCGCATCTGCCGGATGGGGCGGTGCTCGACAATGTTGCCTATTTTGAGGACCCCGGCCTCAAGGCACGCCGCATGGTGGAGATGGCTCAGATTCGGATGCCAACCGGGGCGCGGCTTTGGCCCCGATTGATCGAGACCTTGAAGAGCCTCACCGAGGAGTTGCCGCTTCAGTTGACCAAAGTTGCGGGTGATTCTGATCGGATCGTCTTTGTTCCGCATCATCGGTCGCATGCGGCGTCGGCCTTCTACCCTTCGCCTTTTTCCAAAGCGGCCGTCATGGTGTTGGATGGTGTCGGCGAATACTCGACGACAACGCTTTGGTCCGGAGATGCCAGCGGTCTGCATGCGCAGGCTGAAATCAACTTTCCCCATTCCCTTGGACTTTTCTACAGCGCGTTCACCCAATACTGCGGCTTCAAAGTGAATTCCGGCGAGTACAAGCTGATGGGCCTCGCTCCCTTTGGCACTCCAGAATTCCGCAAAACAATCTTGGACGAGTTGATCGAGCTGAAACCGGACGGTGGTTTTACGCTCAACATGGCGTATTTCGACTTTGACAAGGGGCTCAGCACCACCGGACCTCTCTTTGAAATGCTCTTCGGTCAGCCGCAACGCAGGGACTCCGAGCCAGTCACACTTATGCACATGAATCTCGCGGCGTCCGCTCAAGCGGTGCTCGAAGAGGTCGTGCTTTCTCTTGCCAATACTGCGCTGCACCGCGCCAGCAGTTCCAATCTCTGCCTCGCGGGCGGGGTCGCGCTCAACTGCGTGGCCAACAGTCGGCTCTTGCGCGACCTGCCCGGTCTCGAAGGTCTTTGGATACAACCAGCTGCCGGCGATGCAGGCGGGGCGCTCGGCGCGGCGCTCGAGGTTGCGCGGCGCGATCTGACCACGCACTCGGGCGTCACGAAGCGCGATGCCATGGCGGGCGCAGGTCTTGGACCAGAATATTCTGATGCCGCTATTCGCGCAGCACTGGACACTGCCGGTCTGGTTTATCAGGAAATCGGCAATCCAGACTCCTATGCCACCGCCGTTGCGGATGCCTTGGGCCAAGGCCAGATCGTCGGCCATTTTCACGGCCGGATGGAGTTCGGCCCACGCGCCTTGGGCAACAGATCAATTCTGGCCGACCCCAGAGGCAAGGACACCCTCAGCCGCGTCAACCAATCCATCAAGTTCCGCGAGGACTGGCGCCCATTTGCCCCGATGGTATTGGCAGATCAGGTTCCGCTGTATTTTGAGGAGCTAACCGATAGCCCCTATATGCTGCTCATCGCCCATCTAAAGCCCGAGTTTCGCGGCCAGGTTGACTTGCAACAGGCCCGTGCTCAGGGCTTACGCGGCCCGATGCAGGTGCAACAGGCGGTCACTTCGGATTTTGCGGCCGTCACCCATGTGGATTTCTCCGCCCGACTGCAAACTATCGATCCTGCCACCGGGACGCGCGCAGGCGCGATCCTGTCAGCGTTTCACAAGAGCACGGGTTGTCCGATGCTGCTCAACACTTCGTTCAATGTGCGCGGCGAACCCATCGTGTGCAGTCCCAAACATGCGATCGACTGCTTTCTCAATACCCATCTTGATGTGCTGGCCATCGGCGGATTTCTGGTCCGCAAGCTGGAACAGGCAGACTGGGTGCGCGAAAAAATCGGGAGAATGCGTTTTGCCGCAGATTGACCACCCAGAATTTCTGCAACGTATGATGACCCTGCTTGGCGCGCATCCAGCGGTCCGTAGCGCCAGCACGGGTGGTCTTGAGCCACCAATGGCTGCGCTCAACGCCCCTCCGCTCCAGTTTACCGAGGTCTATGGCCCAAACGGCCTCCTTGCGCAAACTGCGGTCCGCGCGGCAGCTTCTGGGGATATGGAAATCTCAAATCTCCTAACTGCGCTACACGACGCGCTGGAGAATGACTTGCTTGGTCTAGAGCCATCGCTGACGCCGGGGCGGCGACTGATCGGATATGTCTATCCGGTTGTCTGATCGCATTTGAAAATCTCTTGCGGCAAAAAGCGCACCGCAAGAGATCGCGCAAGCCTCAGCTTCGTGACGGAAACACCCCCTGAAGCGCGATACAGTAGCGTATGACCACCGTTGGGTCCTGAACGGACACAGGCTGTCCTCCCCCAGTAGGCGCGATCATTTGCGACGACATCTGAACATTAGCCGCTTGATCCGAATAGATCGTCTCTTGGCCACTACCGCCTTGGGGCGCAGCGCCCAGAATCTTGCCCCCCGGCCCCGGAAAATTTCCGTCACTATTGGTCGCGAGCACTGAATGGCTGTGAGATGCCAATTGATTGGGGGTCAAACTCACCCGTTCCTGCCCACCTTTCTGTCCCCAATCGCGCGAAGTCAGACCTGGGCCGGTGCCGTTACCCATCGGGATGCGTCCCCGCAGGTCCGGCAGCGCAAACGTGCTGACACCATCCCCGCCAAATGCGGTGCCGATCAGGGCAAACAGTACGTCATTCTGGCTGATTGCGAGTATTTGACCTTCAGCACTCGACCAGCCCACAGGACAGAAACCGACGATACCCATCGTCGCAATCTCGCCCACATAGGGTTGGGAATCGGCTCGGGCCGTCACAGGCAAAGCGAGGGAGGCCATCGTCAGGAAAAGCGCAGAAGCTGCGCAAGGAAACTTGGTTTTGAAACATGTCATGGACGTCTCCAAAGTCTTGATATGGATCAGAGTCTTGTCGGCTTGCGCACACCAGACCCCATAAGAACAGCTCAACTCCGCGGCGGGAAAATACCACGCGTTGAAATGCAATGATAAAGCGCCA
Organism: Roseovarius sp. MBR-51; assembly: GCF_053628575.1. Classification (NCBI taxonomy): domain Bacteria; kingdom Pseudomonadati; phylum Pseudomonadota; class Alphaproteobacteria; order Rhodobacterales; family Roseobacteraceae; genus Roseovarius; species Roseovarius sp. MBR-51. The sequence goes on along the minus strand of NZ_JBRJGQ010000002.1, from coordinate 203,979 downwards.
GAGATGGGTCTTGGGTGTTGATCGCCGCGCCCCCTCCGGTCACACCAATCATCGCCGCACTCATTGTTACATTCGGACTGGCCTGCGAATAGATCGTCTCGTTTCCCGAGCCGCCTGTTGGTGCCGCCGCCAAGAGCTTGCTGCCCGGACCGGGCAGATTTCCGTCCAGATTGTTGGCATTCACCACATGGCTATGCGCCGGCATCGTGGCCTCGGTCATCACCTTGGTTTCGGTGCCAATCTTCTGTCCTGCCTGACGCGGCGTTAGACCGGGGCCAGTCCCTTGCCCAAGCGTTAGCCGACCGCGCAGATCCGGTAGGGCAAAGGTGGTCACACCATCACCGCCAAATTGCGTCCCCAAAAGGGAAAACAAGGCTTGATTCTGCGATATAGGCAACAATTGCCCTGCGGCTTCGGCCCAACCGACCGGACAAAAATTGAAGCCGACGATCATGATATCCCCGAGATACGGCTCAATACCCGCCTCGACGCGGTTTGGGCTGCTTCCCAAGCCGAATGTCAGTGTAACGGTGCAAACGACGGTACATAGGCTCTTTCTTGAATAGGTCATCTTGTCTCCAAATCATTGAATTGCATCTCAGCTGCGCCGCACAAGAGCCCCGGCACGGAACCCAAGGGTGCTGACACGACCGCTGGTTCATGGTCGTTGGGGGAAAACTCCCTCCGTCGCGATGCAAAAGCGCATGACCTGCGACGGGTCCTCGACGTTGAACGCTTGGCTCTGGCCTGCAGTGGCGATCATTGTGGGCGACATCGTGACATTGGGTCCTTGATCGGAATAGATTGTCTCGGAGCCGACACCACTCGGCGGGGCCGCCGCCAAAACCTTGCCCCCCGGTCCGGGTAAATTCCCGTCCAGATTGTTAGCATTCACCACATGATTATGGCTGGGCAACTCATTGGAAGTGAGCAACTGGCCTTCCACCCCAAAAATCTGACCCTGCGGTCGCTGTGTCAGGCCCGGCCCTGCCCCTTGGCCCATCGCCACTCGACCGCGCAGATCAGGTAGAGCAAACGTGCTGGTGCCGTTGCCGCCATAAGTTATTCCAATCAATGCAAACAAAGGTGTGAACTGGGATATCGGTAGGATTTGCCCCTCCGCACTCACCCATCCACGCGGGCAAAAATTATACCCAACTGCCACGATATCGCCAATGAATGGGTCAATCCCAGCCTCTGCCACGGTTGGTAAAATGCTCGTCGGCCCGAAAAGGGTCAGTCCCAAGGCGCAAAGACGCGCAGTCCTTTGAAAAGAATTCATTCAATACCTCCAAATCTCGATTAAACTTAAGGTTGAATTTGAACCTTCCTATGATTCCTCAAAAAACGCAAAAGTTATTCGCGTCGAGCTTTAGCCGCAGGAGGGCAGAGTTTGGGCAGCACAACCCCAAATCAACAGGAAGTAGAGATACAAGACGTGACGGACCGGCATGCAACGGGCATAAACGAACAAAAGAAACTCACCCGAGAGATCAGCGTGCCAGACCCCATTCCTGCAAATCCTTATGTCGCAATTGGAGGTCTGGGTGGCTCGGGAACGCGCGTCTTTGCCGCTGTACTCCGCTCGGTTGGTATCCACATCGGCACGCGCTTAAACGATCCGCTCGACAACCTCTGGTTTACGGTATTGTTCAAACGTGCCGAATGGGCGCAAGTCATACCGCCTGCCGCAGAGGTCACTCAGGCCGCCGACCTGTTTTGTCGTGCAATGACAGTGGGGCTGCGGGACACAGTGCGACCCAACGAGTACGAGGTACTGGCCGGGGTGCGCGATACCCTCCCACCAAACGGGACCTGGCATTGCGGAGCGGGTGCACGCGATGTCGACAGCCTTCTGGCCAGTGAACCGTCGTCTGACGCAGCACGTCAACCTTGGGGCTGGAAAGAACCGAACACACATGTCTTTCTACCGCATCTTGCGCAGTGCTTTCCCGAGATGCGCTACGTTCACGTGATCCGAAATGGGCTCGACATGGCATTCAGCAAGAATACATGGCAGGTTCGGAATTGGGGCCATCTTTTTGGAGTTACGCCACACTTGGATACAGTGCTGCCGATTCAGCAACTTCGGTATTGGATCGCTGCCAACCGCGTCGCGCTTGATTTTGGCACCGCGCAGATGTCTGATCGGTTTCTGATCCTGTCATATGACGCATTTTGCGCCAATCCAGACAATCATTGGCCCCGGTTGCGGCGCTTCTTGGACCTGCCTCCGTATACCACTCTCCCGGACAATCTGCTGCGCCCAACCACCATCGGGCGAAGCCAAGACCATGACCTCTCATTGCTTCCTCCTGAACTGCTCTCTGCCGCACGCCATTTGCAGGAAGAGATCGCAACCCTCAGTACCTCAGGCTGATCCCAGATGCGGACCCGCCTTCCAACTGCAAGGACGTGGTGCGGACCCTGCAGTTGGCGCCACCAGTCGAGGCGATCGATCCTATCGGGCTGATACAGTCTGACCACTCTTTCAAACCGTGCAGATGATCACGCCCTCTCATTGCGGCCGGCACCGCTTGGCCAAATGCTAAGCAACAAACGCATCGCGCCTGTCAAACCAAGACAATCCATCACAGATTTCTCATTCGGAAAGCTGCAAACCTATAATTCTCTGAGTTATCATGGTGCCCGCGGCCGGACTCGAACCGGCACGGCCATATGGCCGGGAGATTTTAAGTCTCATGTGTCTACCATTCCACCACGCGGGCACGGGGTCTGCGGAGCGGACAATATCCGCTTTGACGGGGGTGTAAAGCCAAAGGCGGGCCGGGTCGGTGTATCAGATCACATCCGACATCGCGTTTTCCTTGACCGCCTGCATCGCCACATAGGTCGAGGTATTGGCCAGATGCGGCAAGGTCGAGATATGTTCGGCCAGAACCCGGCGATAATCGGCCATGCTCTGCGTGCGGATCTTCATCAGGTAGTCGAAGTTTCCTGCAATGAGATGCACTTGCTCGATCTCGGGGATTTTCGACACGGCGGCGTTGAACTCTGCCAGCGCGGCCTCACGGGTATCATGCAACCGCACTTCGACAAAACTCACGTGATCAAGCCCGAGGCGAATGGGATCGAAAAGCGCGCGGTAGCCGGTGATGACTCCATCCCGCTCCAGCCGCCGGAGCCGCGCTTGGGTGGGCGATTTCGACAACCCGATCTCGCGCGCAAGCTCCGTGACGCTGATCCGCCCGTCCCCCGCCAGAACCCGTAGAATCGCCCGGTCAAAGCGGTCGAGGTCGAGCTGTTCGTTTTGATCCATGGCACGCTCCAAATTCAAACCATCCGGCCTGAAATTTCATTCTAATCAGGAAAAGTCACTGGTTCAATGATGCTATGATGCGCCATCCAACCATGGGGACCCGCATGCCATACGACACCGACATTCGCCGCGCCATCGACCTTGCCACCTACGCGGACGAGGCCGAAACGCTGGCGCGCCTGACCGCTGCTGCCAACCTCTCCGAGGCGGACCGGGCGCAGATTTGCGCGCGCGGCGCAGAGCTTGTGCGCGCCATTCGCGGGCAATCGAGCCCCGGTTTGATGGAGGTGTTTCTGGCCGAATACGGTCTCTCGACCGATGAGGGCATCGCGCTCATGTGTCTGGCAGAGGCGCTCTTGCGCGTGCCGGACGCCGACACCATTGATGCGCTGATCGAGGACAAGATCGCGCCGTCGGACTGGGGCAAGCATATGGGCCATTCCACCTCACCGCTGGTCAATGCCTCGACTTGGGCGTTGATGCTGACCGGCAAGGTGCTCAAGGACGAAAAACCCGGCCCCGTGGGCCATCTGCGCAGCGCCATCAAGCGGCTGGGCGAGCCGGTGATCCGCACCGCCGTGGGCCGCGCGATGAAGGAAATGGGCCGCCAATTCGTGCTGGGCGAGACCATTCAGGGCGCCATGGACCGCGCGGCAGCCATGGAGAAAAAGGGCTACAGCTATTCCTATGACATGCTAGGCGAGGCGGCGCGCACCGATGCCGACGCGACCCGCTATCACCTCAGCTATTCCCGCGCCATCACCGCGATTGCTAATGCCTGCACGCAGGCCGACATTCGCAGCAATCCCGGCATCTCCGTGAAACTCTCGGCGCTGCACCCTCGCTATGAGGTGGCACAGCGCGCGCAGGTGATGGAAGTTCTGGTGCCGCGCCTGCGTAGCCTCGCGCTCTTGGCGAAATCGGCCAAGATGGGCCTCAACATCGATGCCGAAGAGGCGGATCGCCTGTCGCTCTCGCTCGACGTGATCGAGACCGTTCTGGAAGAGCCGGCGCTTGCCGGTTGGGACGGGTTCGGCGTGGTGGTGCAGGCCTACGGCCAACGCGCCAGCCATGTAATTGATTTTCTTTATGATCTGGCCACACGTCTGGACCGCAAGATCATGGTCCGTCTGGTCAAGGGTGCCTATTGGGATACCGAGATCAAGCGCGCGCAGGTGGCGGGGATCGACGGCTTTCCGGTCTTTACCTCCAAACCGGCGACCGATGTCAGCTACATCGCCAATGCGCGCAAGCTCTTGTCGATGACCGACCGCATCTATCCGCAATTCGCCACCCATAACGCCCATACCGCCGCCGCCATCCTCGACACGGCAAGCGACAAGAGCACCTTTGAATTCCAGCGCCTGCATGGCATGGGCGAGGCGCTGCATGACATCATCCTCAAGGCCGAGGGTACCCGCTGCCGCATCTATGCCCCCGTCGGCGCGCATCGCGATCTCTTGGCCTATCTGGTTCGGCGTCTTTTGGAAAACGGGGCAAATTCCAGCTTTGTCAATCAAATCGTTGACGAAGAGGTCAGCCCTGAAGACGTTGCCCGCGATCCTTTTGTCGCCGTGAACGATCCGCAACCGCATCTGCCAAAGGGTCCGGACCTGTTCCAGCCCGAGCGCCCCAATTCGCGCGGCTTTGACTTGCGCCACCAGCCGACACTCGACACCATCGAAGCGGCGCGCGCACCCTACGCCCAACACCGCTGGGAGGCCGCACCGCTGATCGCAGGCACGCCCGCACCGCACGCGCCGGATGCCGTCGAGAACCCCGCCGATCCCGCCGACAGGCCCGGAACAGTGGCATGGGCCAGCAAGGACGATATCGAGGCGGCGCTAGCTGCCGCCACGCCTTGGAAAGCGAGCGCCGCCGAGCGTGGCGCGATCCTGAACCGTGCAGCCGATCTTTACGAGGAACACTATGGCGAGATTTTCGCCGTGCTCACCCGCGAGGCCGGGAAATCCATCCCCGATGCGGTGGCCGAGTTGCGCGAGGCGGTGGATTTCCTGCGCTACTACGCGGCCAATGCGCCCGAGGGCGCGCCCATTGGCACCTTTACCTGCATCAGCCCGTGGAATTTCCCGCTGGCCATCTTTACCGGCCAGATCGCGGCGGCCTTGGCCGCAGGCAATGCGGTGCTGTCGAAACCTGCCGAACAGACGCCGCTGATCGCACATCTGGCCGTGGGTCTCATGCACGAGGCGGGCGTGCCTGCCACAGCACTGCAACTTCTACCCGGTGCGGGGGATGTCGGCGCGGCGCTCACCTCTGACGCGCGTGTGGGCGGCGTAGCCTTTACCGGCTCGACAGAGACCGCCCTGAAAATCCGCGCGGCCATGGCCAAGCACCTTACCCCCGGCGCGCCGCTCATCGCGGAAACCGGCGGCATGAACGCCATGATCGTGGACAGCACCGCCCTGCCCGAACAGGCCGTGCAGGCGATTGTCGAGAGCGCGTTTCAATCCGCTGGTCAACGCTGTTCCGCGTTGCGTTGCCTTTATGTGCAGGACGACATCGCGCCACATTTTCTCGAAATGCTGACCGGCGCGATGGATGCGCTGACCGTCGGCAACCCGTGGCACCTTTCGACCGATTGCGGCCCGGTGATCGACGAAGAGGCGCGCGCAGGCATTGCGGCCCATATCCAAACCGCGCGCGCCGAGGGGCGGCTCTTGCATGAGCTGAAAACCCCCAACGCGGGCACGTATATTGCGCCAACGCTGATCAAGGTTGGTGGAATTGGTGATATCGAGCGGGAAATCTTTGGTCCCGTCCTACATGTCGCCACGTTCAAATCCGGCGATCTCGATCGGGTGATCGGGGCCATCAACGCCACCGGCTATGGCCTGACCTTTGGCCTGATGACCCGGATCGACGACCGCGTGCAGCACGTGACCGAAGCCGTGCATGCGGGCAATATCTATGTCAACCGCAACCAGATCGGCGCCATCGTGGGCAGCCAACCCTTTGGCGGCGAAGGCATGTCCGGCACCGGCCCCAAGGCGGGCGGGCCGCATTACCTTGCGCGCTTTACGGCGCACCCCGCGCCGGAACAGGGCGAAAAGTGGACTGAGGCCATGTCGGCCAATGCGGCCCAAAAGGCGCTCGATGCCGCCAATGCCGCCGCCCGTGCGCCCCGCACTGCCCTTGTTCTGCCGGGGCCGACGGGGGAATCGAACCGGCTGACCAGCCATGTGCGTCCCGCGCTGCTCTGCATGGGACCGGGGGCGGATTTGGCGGCGGCGCAGGCGCGTTCGGTCGAGGCGTTGGGCGGTCTGGCCGTGATCGCCACGGGCCGCGTCGATCCCGAGGCGCTTGTGACCATGGGCGGCCTCTCGGGCGTGCTCTGGTGGGGATGCGAGAGCGAGGCGCGCGCCTATGCCGGAGCCATGGCACGGCGCGCAGGTCCGATCCTGCCACTGATCACTGGCTTGCCTGACACCGGCCACGCCCTGCACGAGCGTCATGTCTGCGTGGATACCACTGCGGCGGGGGGCAATGCCGCGCTCTTGAGCGGCATGTCCTGACGCAAAGACTAGGGTCCGAAATCTTCAAAAGATTTCGGACCGCTTTCTTTTCAATAAACCGGTGCATACCTCGCGATTTGGCGCTTTCCGACCGGGCGAATGCGCGCTAGCTTTCGCCTATGTTCCCGATCCGCGATCATAACCCTTCGGGGCGCAGACCCTATGTTACCTACGGGCTGATTGCCCTCAACGTGGCGGTTTTTATGGCCTATTGGCCGCTTTTCGCGAATGAGCGGGCGCTCAATCTCTTTTTCTACGACTGGGCGATGATCCCCGCCAAAGTGACGCAACTGGGCGATTTCACCGGGCTTCTGACCTCGATGTTCCTGCATGGCGGGCTGCTGCATCTGGGCGGTAACATGCTGTTTCTCTGGATCTTCGGTGACAATATGGAGGATCGCATGGGCCATTTGCCCTATCTCGCCTTCTATCTGGCCACCGGCGTTGCGGCGGGGCTCGCGCATATCCTGGGCGGCCCAGGGTCGATGGTGCCAACCGTGGGGGCCTCGGGGGCGATTGCCGGGGTGATGGGCGGCTACCTCCTGCTCTTTCCCAAGGCGCGGGTCGATATCTTGCTCATATTCATCGTATTTTTCCGCGTCATCACGATCCCGGCGGCGATCTTGCTGGCGCTCTGGTTTGGCATTCAGGTGATGGCTGGTCTTGGCAGCGATCCCGACATGGGCGGGGTTGCCTATTGGGCCCATGCGGGTGGCTTTGTGGCGGGCGTGGTCCTGACCCTGCCAGTGTTTCTACGGCTTGGAGGGCCGCGCTTTTGGCACGAAACCCATGGCACCCCGCCCAATCCTCAAGCCGACTATCGCTTTCGCCGAAGTTCCATTCCAAAGGTGAGCAAACGCCGATGACCCATCCCCTCAAGGCCACCTGTCATTGCGGTGCGGTTGAACTGCGCGTCACGTTATCGGAGGGGCTGAACGCGGCGCGGCGCTGCGATTGTTCGTTTTGTCGCAGGCGGGGTGCGGCGGCGGTTTCGGCACCTCTAAGCGGGGTCGAAGTGGTCCGGGGCGCGGATAATCTGACGCTCTACCAATGGGGAACAGGAACGGCCAAGCATTATTTCTGCAAGACGTGCGGGATTTACACACATCATCGACGCCGCTCGGACCCAAATGAATACGGGGTTAACCTTGGCGCTATCGAGGGCGTAAATCCGCGCGATCTGGACCCGATCGGATGGGTGGACGGGGTCAATCATCCCTCGGATGCGTAATCAAACGCGCGTTGTAACTTGCCGATCAACCCTCTCAGACTGACGCCACAACAGTTCAAATAGTTAGATGTTTTAGTGCTCTAGTTTAAGTATCCTGACATCAGGGCGTCGATAGAACCCAGATGCCATCCACAAGGCAGCGCTTGGTCGTCAATGCCCGGACCGGACCAACACCCTTGGGACGAAAACCATGTGCGAGCGTCACGCAAGCGCCGTCAACGGCCCCAACCTTGACAATCCCGTCGGCGCGCGAAGCGGGATTGTTCCATCTGACTTCGTCACCCACCTTTGCGCGGCCCCCAGAATAGAGCGTGGCCGCGCTGCGCATCATAATGTTGACGTCCTCTTGGACCATTCCCGAACGATCCAACTCTCTCAGGATCGCATTCGCCGAGGCCGATCCAGCGGAAACCACCAGACTGAGACCGAACACTATGGCCTGTGTTAAATTGCGTGTCGGGATCATCTCTTGTCTCGCATCTGTATTGAAACCAATACATTTATGGTAGAGAGCAGATGTCAAACCGTCAACACAGCGCGGCTCTCAGCCCCGGATTACGCCCGCGAATTTGTCAAAGATCGCCTCGTTGGCGCAGATCACCTCGCCATCGGCCAGAATATTGCCACCGGAGCGCAGCGGTTCGACAAATCCGCCCGCCTCGCGCACGATGATCACACCTGCCGCCAGATCCCAGGCGTTCAAACGCCGTTCCCAGAACCCCTCGTAGCGCCCAGCCGCCACATAGGCCATATCGAGCGCCGCCGATCCCCACCGACGCACCCCCGCACACGTTGGCATCAATTTCGCCAAATCCTGCAAGGTTTCGGGCAGGTCGGCCCTCCCGCCAAAGGGCAGGCCAGTGGCAAAAATCGACTCGATCATCTTGCTGCGCCCCGAGACGCGCAGGCGGCTCTCGTTCATCCAGGCTCCCGCACCTTTTTCGGCAAAGAACGCCTCATCCTTGCTTGCGTCGTAGATCACGCCCGCCACAACCTCGCCCTTGTGTTCGAGTGCGATGGAGACAGCCCAATGCGGCAGGCCGTGCAGAAAATTGGTGGTCCCGTCCAGCGGATCGACGATCCAGCGGCGGGTGGGGTCTTGCCCCTCTTCCTCGCCGCCCTCTTCGGCCAGCCAGCCATAGGTCGGACGCGCGCCCATCAACTCGGTCTTGAGGATTTTCTCGGCGGCAATATCGGCGCGGCTGACAAAGTCGCCGGCACCCTTCATACTGACCTGAAGGTTCTCGACCTCGCGGAAATCCTTGGCCAGTGCCCGCCCAGCCTTGCGCGCGGCCTTGAGCATGACGTTGAGATTGGCACTACCTACCATGGCACGGGCTCCTTTTGGGTCAGGCCGGGGCTATACGCCGCCCATCCGCAACAGACAAGGCCCGATCAGGTAAAGCGGTTGTCACGGGGAAAACCGCGCGGCGCCATGCGGCCCGATCCAGCGCGCTTGCCCAGCCATTCCTCGAGATTGCTCTCGGTGCGGGTGCGCCCCGCCGGATCGCGCCATGTCAGCCCCTCGGCCAGATTAAAGGTGGTTGCATCACTCAGCCCACCATCCTTGTATTTCTGAAGCCGCACGCCCTTGCCGCGCCCAAGTTCCGGCAATTCATCCAAGCTGAAGACCAGCACCTTGCGGTTGTCACCCACACAGGCGACGTGATCCCCCGTCACCGGACGACAGACAGAGGCCCGTGCCGGGTCCTTGAGGTTCAGCACCTGCTTGCCGCTGCGGGTCTGGGCGATCACTTCATCTTCGGGCACGATGAATCCATCTCCGGCAGTTGAAGCAACCAGCAATTTGCGCCCCGGCTTGTGAATGAGCAGATCGACGATTCCCGCCTCGTTGGGCAGATCGACCATCAGGCGCAGCGGCTCTCCCATGCCGCGCCCGCCGGGCAGGTTCGCAGCACTCAGCGTATAAAACCGGCCATTACTGCCAAAGACCAGAATCCGGTCGGTGGTCTCGGCGTGGAACATGAAGCGCGGCGCGTCGCCATCCTTGAACTTCAACTCGCGGCTCAGATCGAGATGCCCGGTCATGGCCCTGATCCAGCCCATTTGACTGCACACCACGGTAATCGGCTCGCGATCGATCATCGCCTCGAGCGGCACCTCTTCGACGCTGCCTGCTTCGGCGAATTTCGTGCGGCGCGCACCTATGGGGTGGGTCTTGCCAAAGGTCTTCTTGACCTCTTTCAACTGATCCGCCACGGCCGACCATTGCAGGGATACATCCTCAAGCAGATCTTCCAACCCCGCACGCTCTTGCATCAGCGCATCACGCTCGGCCCGCAATTCCATCTCTTCCAGACGCCGCAAGGAGCGCAGCCGCATGTTGAGGATCGCCTCAGCCTGCACCTCGGTCAGCCCCGGCTCATCGGTGGGCGGGGGCGGCACATAGTCCGCCTCGGTCATCGCGCGCTTGACCACCCTCCCCCAATCCTCGCGCATCAGCGCGGACTTGGGGTCTTCATCATAGCGAATGATGTCGATCACCCGGTCGAGATTGAGAAAGGCTATGATCAGGCCTTCCAGAACCTCAAGGCGGTGGTCGATCTTTTCCATCCGATGCGCCGAACGACGCAAGAGCACCTCTTGGCGGAAATCGAGAAAGGCGCGCAACACCTCCTTGAGCGAGCAGACCTTGGGCGTGACCCCGTCAATCAGCACGTTCATGTTGAGCGAGAACCGCAATTCCAATTCGGAATTGCGATACATCATGCCCATCAGAACCTCGGGATCGACATTCTTGGATCGCGGCTCGAGGATCAGGCGCACATCATCGGCGCTCTCGTCACGGACATCGGCAAGGATCGGCACCTTGCGGGTCTGGATCAGTTCGGCGATGCGCTCGATCAGCTTGGATTTCTGCACCTGATAGGGAATCTCTGTGACGACGATCTGCCATTGACCGCGCCCCAGATCCTCCATCTCCCATTTGCAGCGCAGGCGGAACGCGCCGCGCCCGGTCAGATAGGCCTGCGCGATGCTCTCGGGCGGCTCAACAATCACACCGCCGGTGGGGAAATCGGGGCCGGGGATGTATTGCAAAAGCGTCTCGTCGCGGGCATCGGGCGACTTGATCATATGCAGACACGCATCAATCAACTCGGCGATGTTATGCGGCGGAATATTGGTGGCCATGCCCACGGCAATGCCCGACGACCCGTTGGCCAGAAGGTTCGGAAAGGACGCAGGCAAAACGATCGGCTCGCGCAGTGTGCCGTCGTAATTGTCGCGGAAATCCACCGCATCCTCGGCCAACCCATCCAGCAACGCCTCGGCAAAGGCGGTCATCCGCGCCTCTGTATAGCGGCTGGCGGCGGGATTATCGCCGTCGATATTGCCGAAATTGCCCTGCCCGTCCACCAGCGGATAGCGTACCGCGAAATCCTGTGCCAGACGCGCCATCGCATCGTAAATCGCGGCATCGCCATGCGGGTGATAGTTGCCCATCACATCACCGGAAATCTTGGCGGATTTGCGGAACCCCCCGGTGCTGGAGAGCCGCAACTCACGCATCGCATAGAGAATGCGGCGATGCACCGGTTTGAGACCGTCGCGCGCATCGGGCAACGCCCTGTGCATGATCGTGGACAGCGCATAGGTCAGATACCGCTCGCCAATCGCGCGGCGCAGCGGCTCCGACACAGCTTCGGGCTGCATATTGGGGTCGTCCAGTAAATCACTCATGGATGTGGTGATAGCCGCGCCACCTTTCGGCGTAAAGCACCCAGAGAGCACAGGTTCCAAACTTTTCCGATTTCCCCCTCATTCAAAGAGGCGAATCGGGTATAATGCACGGGCTGCCAAGCATTTATTCAAACGTATGGTAATTGGGGGGAACGCGCGATGTGGCGCTTAATTCTTGTGAGTTTTGCATTTCTCGGATGGTCTTTTTATGAATTGAGCGGCGGAGCCGACTATCGTCCCTCAGCCGACTCCTTTCAGGCGCGTGCTTTACTTGACAACCAGCGGCCCAAACAGCGCCCGCTTCGGGTCAATGTGATCGAACTGGCGCAGGATGCCGCACCTCAACCTGACGCAGAGGTCACGCGCACGATCACGTCGCTGCATGACCTAGGCCTCAACATGGGGCAAAAGGTCATGCTGACCCTTGCCTCCGCAGAGGGCGCTGCTGCGCCTGCGCCCACCGAGCTACACCTGCCAACGGTCAAGATGACAACGCCGGCGCAGCTTCCGACGACTCCAGAGGTTGCCGCAACCGCGCAATTGCCCGCCGCCACCGACGAAACATTGGCGACCTCGCCTGATTTCCGTCAGGTTTCGGGAACTTCGGTCAATTTGCGCACCGGGCCGGGCACCCGCTTTGATCGCATCACCAGCCTCGCACGCGGGACCAAGGTGATCGTCCTGCACAATCCCGGCGAAGGGTGGATCAAACTGCGCGTTGTGGACACGGACCGCATCGGCTGGATGGCCGACAGCATGGTCACATTGGCCTCCGACTAGCGCTTGCATCGCGGCGCGGCGCGCGCCACAAGGTCGGGCATGACACAACGCTCCATTCTGATCACCGGCTGCTCCTCTGGCATCGGCTATAACGCAGCCCACGGCCTGCGCGCACGCGGCTGGCGGGTCTTCGCCGCCTGCCGCAAGGAAACGGATTGCGACCGTCTGCGCGCCGAAGGGTTTGAGAGCCCGCGCATAGATTATGCCGATGAGGCCAGCATCTCGCAGGCTGTGTCAGAGGTGCTTGCGGCCACGGGTGGCCAACTCGATGCCCTTTTCAACAACGGCGCCTATGCCTGCCCGGGACTGGTCGAGGACCTGCCACGCGGCGCGCTGCGAGAGATCTTCGAAAGCAATTTTTTTGGCTGGCATGACCTGACCCGGCAGATCATCCCGACCATGCGCACCCAAGGACATGGACGTATCGTGCAATGCTCCTCGGTGCTCGGACTGGTGGCCCTTGGGTGGCGCGGGGCCTATGTCAGCACGAAATTCGCCCTTGAAGGGCTGACCGATACGCTGCGGATCGAAATGCGCGGCACCGGCATCCATGTCAGCCTGATCGAACCCGGTCCTGTCACCACCAAGATCCGCGAGAACGCCCGCGCGCCCTTTGAGCGTTGGTTCGATTGGGAAAATGCGCATCGCGCGCCGGAATACCGCGACAAACTCCGGCCCCGGCTCTACGGCGACTACAGCAAGGACAATTTTGAACTTCCCCCCGAGGCAGTGACAAACAAGCTCATTCACGCGCTCGACGCCGCGCGCCCCCGCCCCCGCTATTACGTCACCACGCCCACATATCTGATGGGAACCTTGCGCCGCATCCTGCCAACCGGCCTGCTCGACTGGGTGATCTCGAAAGGCTGAAATATCTTGATGCGCGCACAGCCCGCGTCACATTTTCTCTTTCGCTTTTTGCCCCGTGCCGCCTAGATGTGGCCCAATTGACCAATCGAAAAGGACGCCTCATGCTGCAAGACCCGCTTTTCATCCTCGTGGCGATTGGCTGCATCGCGGTGGCGGTGATCCTGATCAGGGGCATTTCCACCTTTGGCAAAGAAGGTGTGGAAAATGCCAAACGGTCCAACAAACTCATGCAATGGCGGTTGATCGCACAGTTTGTGGCGATCATCCTCATTCTGATCTTCGTCTATTTCCGCAGGCAAGGGGGGTAATCCTATGGTCGTTCTCAACAGAATCTACACACGCACCGGCGACGCTGGCGAAACAGCTCTCGGCAATGGCACGCGCGTGGCCAAACATTCGGCGCGTGTCACCGCCTATGGCACTGTCGATGAGGTCAACGCGACCGTCGGTCTGGCTCGGCTCTATGCCAAGGACGAGACTGACGATGCTCTGGCGCGCATCCAGAATGACCTCTTTGATCTCGGTGCCGATCTCTGCCGCCCCGAAATGGACCGCGACGCAGATGCCGAATACCCGCCCCTGCGCATGGCCCCCAGTCAGGTTGACCGGCTGGAGGCTGAAATTGACGCCATGAACAAACACCTCGAACCTCTGCGTAGTTTCGTTCTGCCCGGAGGTTCGCCGCTGGCAGCACATCTGCATCTTTGCCGCACCGTATCGCGTCGGGCCGAGCGGCTGACGGTGGAATTATCCACGCTCGAACATGTCAACGAGGCCGGGCTCAAGTATCTCAACCGCCTCAGTGATTGGTTTTTCGTCGCCTCGCGCATGGCCAATGACAGCGGCAAGGCTGATGTTCTCTGGATTCCGGGCGCAAACCGCTGAAACACTCTGGCAACAGTCTTGCGCTCAAAACCGAAAACGCGACGTCGCCGGACTCTAACGTGACGATTTTGCCCTGTTTTCCCCGCGCCTGACCCGGTATCAACGCGCAGGATAGTTAAGCCGAAGAGTCGTTCCGGCTCTTCACCACCATAAGGGAGACCATGCCAATGAAGGTGCTCGTGCCTGTCAAGCGTGTGATCGACTATAACGTGAAGGTTCGTGTGAAGGCGGACGGGAGCGGTGTCGATCTTGCGAATGTGAAGATGTCGATGAACCCGTTTGACGAGATTGCGGTTGAAGAGGCGATCCGTCTGAAAGAAGCGGGCAAGGCCGATGAGGTCATCGCGGTTTCCATTGGCGTCAAACAAGCGCAAGAAACGCTGCGCACGGCGCTGGCCATGGGGGCGGACCGGGCCATTCTTGTGATTGCAGCCGACGATGTGCATCAGGACATCGAACCGTTGAGCGTGGCCAAGATTCTGGCGAAAATCGTCGAAGAAGAGCAGCCCGGCCTCGTGCTCTGCGGCAAGCAGGCGATCGACAATGACATGAACGCGACGGGTCAGATGCTCTCGGCGCTTCTGGGCTGGTCACAGGCGACCTTCGCCTCGAAGCTCGATCTGGACGGCGACACAGCACTTGTCACCCGCGAGGTCGATGGCGGCTTGCAGACCATCAAGGTCAAGACACCCACCATCGTCACCGTCGATCTGCGCCTGAACGAGCCGCGCTATGCGTCGCTGCCCAATATCATGAAGGCCAAGAAAAAGCCGCTGGACGAGAAAACCGCCGCCGATTACGGCGTCGATGTCACGCCTCGGCTTGAAATCACCAGCACATCAGAGCCCGCCTCGCGCGCAGCCGGTGTGATCCTCGGCTCGGTCGACGAGCTGGTTGCGAAACTCAAAGAAGTGGGAGCCGTATGATGTCCGTTCTTCTTCTCGCCGAAGTCACCGATGGGGAACTGGCGCTCGACGCCACAGCCAAGGCCGTCACCGCCGCGGCCAAACTGGGCGATGTGACCGCGCTCTGCTGTGGGGCCTCGGCTGCTGCGGCAGGGGCCGCTGCGGCCAAGATCGCCGGTGTGAAAAAGGTGCTGGTGGCCGAAGATGCCTCCCTTGGTCACCGTCTGGCAGAGCCCACGGCTGCCCTGATCGTGTCGCTCGCCGGGGACTACAGCCATATCGTGGCCCCCGCCACCACCGACGCCAAGAACGTGCTGCCACGCGTGGCGGCGCTTTTGGATGTGATGGTGATTTCCGACGCCTCTGGCGTGGTCGATGCCGACACATTCGAGCGTCCGATCTATGCTGGCAATGCGATTCAGACCGTGAAATCGCGCGACGCGAAGAAGGTCATCAGCTTCCGCACCTCGACCTTTGACGCGGCGGGCGAACAGGCTGCAGCCCCCGTCGAGACCATTTCAGCGGCGGCCAACCCCGGCCTCTCTGAATGGATCGAGGACAAGGTTGCAGCCTCGGACCGTCCCGAACTCACCTCAGCCGGGATCGTGGTCTCGGGCGGGCGCGGCGTCGGCTCCAAGGACGATTTCGCGCTGATCGAAAAACTCGCGGACAAACTTGGGGCCGCTGTCGGCGCGTCCCGCGCGGCGGTCGACTCGGGCTATGCGCCGAACGACTGGCAGGTCGGGCAGACCGGCAAGGTCGTAGCCCCCAACCTCTATGTCGCCGTGGGCATCTCGGGCGCGATCCAGCATCTGGCCGGCATGAAAGACAGCAAGATCATCGTCGCCATCAACAAGGACGAAGAAGCGCCGATTTTCCAGGTGGCCGATTATGGCCTCGTGGCGGACCTCTTTACCGCCCTGCCGGAACTGACCGAGAAGCTCTGAGGCGACTCAAAGCCGCATTGAGACCCGTGCCTCACCGGCGCGGGTTTTTTCATTGAGCCAGCAGTGCTTCCAGAATAGGCGACACCGCCCGCGACGCTTCGGAATGCGCCAGAAGACCCGGCAGGTCGGCGGCAACGGATTCCTGCATCGCGCCGAAGCGCATGCCGCGCGTGCCCTGCGCACAGGCCTCGTCACTGATCACCACCTCGACCACATGGGCCGCCCGCCCCCCCACCGCGCGCAGCATGGCACGGCTGACAAAGGCCGGATCATCCGCCACACCAGAGGACTGATATCCCAGACCCGGCGCGTGCCGTGAAAACCACATCAGGATCACGGGTGCGTCGATCTCTTGCAGAAGGCGCTGCATACGCTCCACCCACACCTCTTGCAGCCCCTCGCGCAGAACGGCAAAGCGGTCGGTCGATATATCTTCCAATCGCCGCATCATGTGCCGTGTGAAATGAAACTCGGTGAAATCGACCTCTGGATAAAGACGCCGCAACCGTGGTGTCGCCTCGAGAAAGCGGTCGTTCCGTCGCGGATGCACTTTGTAGAACGGATTGGAAAGATTCATGGCGCCGGGCACCTGCAACACCACCGCCCGCCCGCGAGAGGCCATCCGCAGCAGCCCCTCATCCTTGAGGAATGCATCAACCCCGGCATTGGGCCAGCCAAAGTTGACACAGGACAGACCCAGCGACCGCTCCATCAGATCGGGATAGGGCCGGTCGATAAATGTGCCATAGGTTTCTGTGCCGCCAAGACAGGCGATGAAATCACCGCTCAATGTCCGTTGCGGACCGCGAAACTCAAGCTTGGACCCGTCGTAGCGGACAGGCCGATAGTCGAGGGGCCGTTGCCCCATGCGTTCAAATGCCATGAAACCCACCTTGATATACTCACCCGGACTAAGGAGTGACCGATTCATCTTGCTAAAAAGCTAAACGACCAATTCGCGGATTATTTTACCCATCACCGACCCTTGCGGCCCGCCCCCGCCGAAGCCTATGCTGGCGCAGCAATCGGACGAGGATCTGGCAGATGGAAATCGCGAAAATCGGTGTGGTCGGGGCAGGCCAGATGGGCAACGGAATCGCCCATGTCATGGCCGTCGCAGGCTATGACGTGCTGCTCAATGACATCAGTGCCGAGGCGCTGGAGCGCGCCTTGGCTGCGGTTCGCAAAAACATGGAACGTCAGGTCAGCCGTGGCAAAATCACGCAAGACGACATGGAAGCGGCCCTTGCCCGGATCGTCACCACCCAAACCCTCACCGATCTGGGCAAAACCGATCTCGTGATCGAGGCCGCAACAGAACGTGAAGCGGTGAAGCAGGCGATCTTCGACGAGCTTTTGCCGCATCTTGAACCCCATACCATCCTGACCTCGAACACCTCGTCGATTTCGATCACGCGACTGGCCAGCCGCACCGACCGCCCCGAGAAATTCATGGGCTTTCACTTCATGAACCCGGTGCCCGTGATGCAGTTGGTCGAACTGATCCGGGGCATCGCCACCGACAAGGACACCTATAACGCCTGTCTCGCCGTGGTCGAAAAGCTGGGCAAGACCGCCGCGTCAGCCGAAGATTTCCCGGCCTTCATCGTCAATCGCATCCTGATGCCGATGATCAACGAGGCGGTCTATACCCTCTATGAAGGGGTCGGAAACGTCAAATCCATCGACGAATCCCTGAAACTGGGCGCCAATCACCCGATGGGACCGTTGGAACTCGCGGATTTCATCGGACTCGACACCTGCCTTGCGATCATGAACGTTCTGCATGACGGGTTGGCGGACACGAAATACCGCCCCTGCCCCCTGCTTACCAAATATGTCGAGGCGGGTTGGCTTGGTCGCAAAACCGGACGCGGCTTTTACGATTATCGCGGCGAAACGCCGGTTCCCACGCGCTAAACTCTAGCTTTGGCCCTCACCCAACGAGAGCGTGTGGGCCCGCAGCCATTCCATGAAGCCGCGTGGGTCGCTGTCCAGCATGGCCATACGCTCGTCGCTGATCGGCGCGCCGACGATAGGCTTCTGCGGTCGGTTGCAGCTATGCACCACCTCATGTAGCAACAGCCCTTGCCGCAACGTGGCCGAAATACGATTGGCTATCTGATACCAGCGGGAATTGGCCCCCGGAAAGAAGATCGGAACCACCGTGGCACCCGAGCGGCGGATCATCTGCGCGGTAAAGACATTCCATTCCCGCTCGACCGCAGGTCCGAACATCGTATCGCTCGACGCCACAACGCCGGACGGAAACACGCTGATCACTCCGCCCTCCTTGAGATGGGCCATCGCCTTGGCCCGCATCTCGACCGATTTTCGCTGCGCATCGGGTTCATGCGGAAAGGGTACGGAGATCATGTAAGAGGCCGCGACCTCATCGATTCCGGTCAAAAGAGCGCGTGTCAGGATCTTGTAATCGCTGCGCCGCCGTCCAATCAGATCGGCCAATATCATGCCATCCACTAGACCATGCGGATGATTGGCCACCACCACAACCGGCCCGTCCAGAGGAATATGCGCCACCTCGGCATCCGGTGTCAGCAGCGGAATGCCCATCGTATCAAGCGCCGCCCGCCAGAATGCCTGACCTGTCGGCGCGCCACGCTTCTCAAATTTGCGGATCATGCGGAGAATGGTGATCTTGCCCGTCATCCATTCCATCATGCGAATGATAAAAGAGGTCAGCCCACTGTCAAAGCTGTTGGCATAGGTCAGGCTGCGACGGTCATATTTGGTAAAGAGGACCGTTTGACCGGCGTCTGCGCCGGGATCTGGCTGTGCCTTGGAATTCACTGCTTTGTTCCTGTCCCGCTCATGTCACCGCCGATTGATCTCGTGCGCTTACATGGTCTCACCAAATCTGTCAGCCACCAAGGCCGCAACCGCCTCGGCCAAAGGTGCTGCGTCCGGCCCCACGATTTCGACGTCAATAGTGCTTCCTTTGGCCGCTGCCAACATCAAAAGCCCCATGATGCTATCCCCCGAGGCTGACTGCCCGTTGCACGACACCTCGGCGCGGGCGTCAAATCCCTCGACGACTTCCACCAGTTTTGCAGCGGCACGGGCGTGCAACCCCTTTTCGTTGACGATCTTCATCTGGCGCGTCACCTTGTCCATACTCACCCTCGCCTCCTCACTCTTCTGATACATTATGACTGTCGATGTATTTCCGGCCCGCCTCCAGCGCGGCGCGCACCGCATCGGATAGCGCCATGTGTCGGCTTTTGGCCAGTTTGATCAACATCGGCAAGTTTGCCCCGTAGAGGATACGGCGATCATTGGGACGACAGGCGCGCAGCGACAGATTTGAGGGGGACCCGCCAAAAATATCCGTAACCAGAACCACACCCCCGCCCGTATCAACCGCGTCCGCAGCGGCACAGATTTCGTCCTGCTTGGCCGTGCGGTCGTGATCGCTCTCGATTGAAATGGCAAGTATTCCAGTCTGCGGACCGACCACATGCTCAACGGCCTTGAGATACTCACTGGCCAGCCCGCCGTGCGCCACGATCACGATCCCGATCAAGACTGTCCCACTCCTCAGACATCAGAGGCGTGACTCGAGGCCTCCGCCCCGCCACGCCGCTCCAGTTCCCGGTGTCTTATTGACACCTGCCAGCTGTCTTTCGCAAGGGTCGCCGCCAAAGTTTCTGCCATGACAACACTGCGGTGCTGCCCGCCCGTACACCCGAACCCGATAGACAGGTAGGCCTTGCCCTCAGTCTCATAGGCTGGCAGCAAGAGCGCAACCAACTCTGTCACCTGACGGCGAAACTCCGCAAAGAGCGGATCTCCCTCGACATGCGCCGCCACGTCTTTGGCGCGCCCATCCAACCCACGCAGCGTCGGCTGCCAATAGGGATTGCGCAGGAACCGACAATCGAAAACCATATCGAGCCCGCGCGGCAAACCGCGTTTGTAGGAAAAGGAATGGACAGACACCGCAAGCCGATGCGCCCCACCCGCGCCATACCAGCGGTCCAACTCAGCGCGCAGATCATGCGGTGACATGTCGGATGTGTCGATCAACATATCAGCCCGTGCGCGCACAGCGGACAGCAAATCGAATTCACGCGCAATCCCGGTCTCCGCAGTCTCATCGGGTGCCAGAGGATGACGCCGCCGCGTTTCCGAAAACCGACGTTGCAGGATCTCGGCACGGCAATCGAGATAGAGCACCTGCAAGGGCACGCCGGGATGCCAATCGCTCCGATCGATCACCTCGATCAGCGCAGTTGTAGAAAAGTCCCGGTTGCGCACGTCGATGCCAAGCGCCAGAGGCTTGTCCGGATGCGGCCCCTCCAGCAGTCGTGGCAAGAGCGACAGCGGCATGTTGTCGATGGCTTCATAGCCCATATCCTCCAGTGCACGGATCGCCGTGCTGCGCCCCGCCCCAGAGGGGCCCGTGACCAGAACAAGACGGTGACGCGCCTCCTCCGGGTCGCAGGCCGTGTCAGACGCGGCGGACATGAATGGCTCCTTCAGACAAGCGTTCCGTGTTTCAGATATAGCAGGATCGCAGCCGGAAAATGCGCATGCGGGGTTTTTTTTAGAATTGGCACCCTGAGGCCCATAATTTCGACCTGCGCCAGCGGCGGCACCCGCTCGCTGCTCTCGGCATCCATATCGATGATCAGAGAGACCGGCTGCGGCCCGACGCAAGGCAGACACAGGATTCCCATGCCGCGCGCCTCGATCTGGCCACGAATGGTGTCGGGGGCATCCGCCATGATACGCCTGTTCTCTGGCCAAATCCGCGTGCGGTCATCCGCGACCAACTCTGCCCCAAGCGCCAGAAGGTGCAGTGCAAGGCCCGACTTGCCTCGCCCCGAGGCCCCCCGGATCAACACGGCACGCCCTGAATGTGCCACGCAGGTGGCGTGGATGATTTCGTCTTTTGGGTCACTTGCGTCCGTCACCGGTTCAGACCGGCAAGCCCACGACAAACCGCGCCCCGAGCGGATCAGAAGTGGCATCAGCATGGGTTGGCCGAATATTCTCGGCCCAGATCACGCCATCATGTGCCTCGACGATCTGCTTGGAAATCGCCAGACCCAGACCGGAATTATTGCCGAAATCGCCTTCGGGTCGCTCGGAATAGAACCGTTGAAACACCTTTTCCAGCGCCTGTTCGGGAATACCCGGTCCAGTATCCTCGACCACCACAAGCACCCGATTGGCCCGCCGGCGCGCCCAGACCCGGATCGCGTCTCCGTCTTCACAGAAACTGATGGCGTTGGTGATCAGGTTAACGAACACCTGCGCCAATCGCCCCTCCAATCCGGTGATCACGATGGGTTGCGACGGGAAATCCATGATGAACTCGATCCCGTTCTTCTGCGCCTCTTCCCCTAGATAATTGCCAAGGTTCTGCAACATCTTGAGCAGATCAAAGGATTCCTGCTCTTCCTTGACCAATTCGCTGTCGAGCCGCGAGGCGTTGGAAATATCACTCACCAGCCGGTCGAGACGGCGCACATCATGCTCGATCACCTCAAGGAGCCGCTCGCGCTGATCCTCGCGTTTGGCAATCCGCATTGTACCCACCGCCGACCGCAGGCTGGCCAGCGGATTCTTGATCTCATGCGCCACATCTGCGGCAAATTGTTCATTGCCGTCGATCCTGTGATAGAGCGCTGAAACCATACCACGCAATGCGCCGCTCAGACGACCAATCTCGTCCGGGCGCGCGGTCAGGTCCGGAATACGAATGCGCCCCTTTGCCCCTTTTCCACGATTGCGATCCCGCCCGATTTCGGCCGCCGCAGCCAGATCGGCCAGCGGGTTGGAAATCGTCGAGGCCAAGATCAGACTGAGCCCCACCGACACAAGCGTGGCGATCAGAAACATCTGCAACACGCGCTCGCGCTCCACGCGGGCCAGCTTGTCGATCTCGCCGCTTGCATTCACGAGCGCCACCACCGCAATGGGCGTATCGCCCTGCATGACGGGGGCTGCCACGGTCAGCACAACGCCATGTGCAGTTTCAGCAGCTTGCATCTGAACGCCGCCGCCTCCGACGGTAACGTCGACCATGTCACGGGCCATATCCTCGACACTGCGGTTGCCATGTACCCGGTCAATCCCCGAAAACGGGCTCGAAATTCGCGCCCAAAGTCGGCTGAGAAAATCCGTCATCGGCGTCGCGGGCAGGTCTGCCGCGCGATCCATCCGCCGGGTTTCACCCACTTTGCGGCCGACCAACATGCCGGTGCGATCAAACAGCAATAGTTCCGTTCCCGCCTGAATATCGAGATATTCCAGCGTTGTGGTCATATCCACCCCGTCGCCGGTCACAAAGCTCACAGGCGCCCCCTCGGGGATACGCGCCTCGACCACGTTGGCAATCAACGCCGTCTGCACCATCAGACTATCGGCGCGCTGCATCGCCAGATTGTCGCGTGAGGAATTCAGGTAGAGGATACCGACAACCAGCACATTCAGCGCAATCAGGTTGAAGGTGATGATTTTGCGCGTGAGCGAGGAGTCGCGAAAACTGAACCAGCCGCGCTTTGCGCGACGGGCGTTCAATTCGCCTTCATCCAGACGATCGGGTGCGACAAAGTCATCGCCAAGAACAAGATCATTGTCCTTACGCGGTTGCACGTTCCGCATCCCTATCCTCTCGGCGAGCGCCATTATTCCTCGTTGTACCGGTACCCGATACCATAGAGTGTCTCAATCGCCGAAAACTCGGGATCGACCATCCGCAATTTCTTGCGCAGACGCTTGATGTGGCTGTCGATGGTGCGATCATCGACATAGACCTGATCGTCATAGGCGACATCCATCAGCTGATCGCGGCTCTTGACGAAACCGGGGCGTTTGGCCAGCGCCTGAAGCAGCAGAAACTCAGTCACCGTCAGCGACACATCCTGCCCCTTCCAACCCACCGAATGTCGCAGCGGGTCCATCACCAGATTGCCACGTTCGATCACCTTGGTCTCTTCGGTCTCGACCACGACATGGCCGTTCGCGGCATCCTGTCGACGCAACAACGCCCGTATCCGCTCGACCAGCAGACGCTGGGAAAACGGCTTTTTCACATAATCGTCCGCGCCCATGCGCAAACCCAGAACCTCGTCGATCTCATCATCCTTCGAGGTGAGAAAGATCACCGGCATCTGGGATTTCTGCCGCAACCGCTGGAGCAGGTCCATCCCATCCATGCGCGGCATCTTGATGTCAAGAACCGCCATATCTGGCAGCTTCTTGCTAAAGGCGTCAAACGCCTGTTGTCCATCATTATAGGTTTCAACCTCAAAGCCTTCGGCCTCAAGTGTCATGGAAACGGATGTCAGAATATTCCTGTCATCGTCCACGAGGGCGATCCTAGACATAATTCTATTCCTTTTACTGCTCAGTTTGCCTGCATTTTTTGTGCCACTATGCTCTCTTTCCCGCTTCGTTATCAATCCAAATCTGCGAATCAGACCCAGCGCCATCGGCTATTGACGCAAAAATATCTTGATAATGGCTAAATTGACTCACTTAACCCGTCAAAGAGGTGGCGCGTTTTCGCTAACATACGTCTGGTTGCGCTAACTTGCGCTTGGTTGCGCTAACCGCATGAAACCGCCCTATTATTTTACACAAGCGTCATGCTAAGAGCCGCCCAGCCGGGCAGATCGCCCGACCGACGCCGCTCGGCGGCGCCTGAAATGACACCGCATTTCCTGCGGGTCTGGCTAACAGGAGCTTGGCATCATGACATTTGGACGGGTCAACCCGCAATTTCGGCTCGAAGATCAAGGCATCTCCGACCTGGGCAATGTCTATTACAACCTGATCGAACCGGCGCTGATCGAGGCCGCGCTCACGCATGGAGAGGGCACTCTGGGTCAAGGGGGCGCATTGCTCGTGACCACGGGCAAATTCACCGGCCGGTCGCCCAAGGACAAACATATCGTCAAGACCGACAGCGTTGCCGACACCATCTGGTGGGAAAACAACGCCGCCATGTCGCCCGAAGGATTTGACGCGCTCTACGAGGACATGCTGACCTATCTCAAGGGCCGCGATGTCTTTGTTCAGGATTTGATTGGCGGCGCGGACCCCGCGCACTCGATCAATATGCGCATGATCTCGGAACTGGCTTGGCACAGCCTCTTCAACCGCACCATGCTGCGCCGCCCCGAACGCGAGGCACTCGATCATTTCACCGCCGATTTCACCGTGATCAACTGCCCCGGCTTCAAGGCCGACCCCGTGCGCCACAACTGCCGCTCGGAAACCGTGATCGCAATGAATTTCGACCGCAAGCTGATCCTTGTGGGCAATACCGAATATGCGGGCGAGAACAAGAAATCGGTCTTTTCGCTGCTCAACTACCTCTTGCCGGAAAAAGGCATCATGCCGATGCATTGCTCGGCCAACCACGCGCAGGGCAATCCGGTGGATACGGCCATCTTCTTTGGCCTCTCGGGCACCGGCAAGACCACGCTATCCGCCGATCCGGATCGTATCCTTTTGGGCGATGACGAACACGGCTGGTCGGATCGCGGCACCTTCAATTTCGAGGGTGGCTGCTATGCCAAGACCGTCAACCTCAGCGCCGAGGCAGAGCCGGAAATCTACGCCACCTGCTCGATGTTCGGCACTATCATCGAAAACATGGTGTTCGACCCCGAGACGCTGGAACTGGACTTCGAGGATGACAGCCTCACGCCCAACATGCGCTGCGCCTATCCGCTGCACTATATCTCCAACGCCTCGGATACAGCGCTTGGCGGGCATCCCAAGAATGTCATCATGCTGACCTGCGATGCCTTTGGCGTGCTGCCGCCGATTTCGCGGCTGACCCCGGCACAGGCGATGTATCATTTCCTGTCGGGCTTCACCTCCAAAATGGCGGGCACCGAGCGCGGCATTACCGAGCCGCAGCCGGTGTTTTCCACCTGTTTCGGTGCGCCCTTCATGCCCCGCCGCCCCGAAGTCTATGGCAACCTCCTGCGCGAGAAAATCGCCAAGCACGGCGCAACCTGCTGGCTGGTCAATACCGGCTGGACTGGCGGTGCCTTTGGCACCGGGTCGCGCATGCCGATCAAGGCCACCCGCGCGCTCCTGACCGCTGCTCTGGATGGCTCGCTGAACGATGTCGAGTTCCGCAAGGATCCGAATTTCGGCTTTGAAGTGCCCGTGAACGTTCCCGGCGTGGCCGAGGTGCTGCTTGATCCCCGCCGCACATGGGACAATCCAGACGCCTATGATGCCCAAGCCGCCAATCTGGTGCAGATGTTCACGGACAACTTCGCGCAATACATTCCGTTCATCGACGAGGATGTAAAGGCGGCATCGCTGGGCTGAACCCGCTTAACACGGGGCCCTCGCCGTCGATGGCGGGGGCTCAAACATCTGCCGCTTTGCCGCCGTCAACTGCCCTTTGCCAGCGGCACAATCGCAGGCTCAGTCTCGGGCGCCAATTCTTCGAAATCGAAATTGTCCAGCCGCCGTGCCCGCCGTCCCGCCTTGTCCGCCGAAATCCGGATCTCCGCCACATCTTTGGCCGCAAGGCTGAAATGCCGGTCCAGGTTTTCGACCCGCGCCCCCAAACGATCCACATCCGCAAACAAAAGACCCAATTCCCGCCTTATCGCCCCCGCCTGCTCGCGCATCCGCGCGTCCTTGAGGATCGCACGCATGGTGTTGAGCGTGGCCATACAGGTTGTCGGCGACACGATCCACACCCGCGCGGCAAACCCATCGCGCACCACCTCAGGGAAATTGGCGTGCAACTCGGCATAGACTGCCTCGGAGGGCAGGAACATCAGCGCCCCGTCAGCGGTTTCGCCTTCGATGATGTATTTCTCGGAAATATCCTTGATATGCTTGCGCACCGCCGTCCGCATGCCCCGCGCCGCTTCGGCCAATTCCGCATCGGTCTTGGCCCGGCGCAGCGCCTCATAGGCCTCTAGCGGAAATTTGCTGTCGACACAGATCGGCCCCGGCGGGTTGGGCAGATGAATGAGACAATCCGCCCGCCGCCCGTTCGAGAGCGTCGCTTGCAGCGTGTAGCTGTCCGACGGCAGCGCCTTGGTGACAATATCGGTGAGCTGGATTTCCCCAAACGCCCCCCGCGTCTGCTTGTTCGACAGGATATCCTGCAACGACAGCACATCACCCGAGAGCTTGGTGATATTGTCCTGCGCCTTGTCGATGACCTGCAACCTCTGCTGCAATTCGCCGAGCGATTGCGCCGTGCGCCGCGACGTGCCTTGCAGGTTCTCGGTCATGGCGTGGCTCACCTGCGCCAGCCGCTTTTCCATCAGTTGCAACAGATGCGATTGCGCCGCCGCCTGCGCCTCGGACACATGATTGAGCCCGCCCGCCAATTGATGCTGCCCATCCGACAAGCCCTGCACCCGCTGCCCCAATTGCCCCATCTGAGAGGCCAAAGGCTCCGCCAGCCGCGCCGACCGATTGGCCGCCCGCAGCGCGAGGATCAGCAGGAGGAGGATCAGCACCACCACACCCGCGCCGATCACCACCGCCAGAACAACCGGATCATCAAAGGCATAGGTCTGACCGCCAATCTGGATCATGTGCGCCCGAACAGCCGTTCAATATCTGACAGCCGCAATTCCACATAGGTGGGCCGCCCGTGGTTACATTGCCCCGACATCGGCGTGCGCTCCATCTCGCGCAGGAGCGCGTTCATTTCCTCGGCGCTCATCCGGCGGCCAGACCGGACCGAGCCATGACAGGCCACCCGGCTCAGGATCGCGTCGATCCGCAATTTGAGCGTGCCGCTTGCGCCCTGATCCTGCAACTCGTCAAGAATATCACGCAACAGCGCGCCCGCGTTGACCGGCCCCAGAATGGCGGGCGTTTCGCGCACCGCGAGGCTGCCCGGCCCAAACGGCTCGATCCCCAGCCCCAGCCCCGCCAGTTCCTCGGCATGATCCATCAGACACGCGCAATCGGCCTCTGAGAAATCGACAATCTCAGGGATCAAGAGCGCCTGCGCCGCGATGCCACTCTCGGCCATCTGGCGTTTCAGCCGCTCATAAACCAGTCGCTCATGCGCGGCGTGCTGATCGACGATCACCATGCCGGTTTCGGTCTGGGCGATGATGTAATTCTCATGCACCTGCGCCCGCGCGGCCCCAAGCGGCAACGCCGTGGCGGGTGGTTCCTCCACCTGCGGTTCGGGCGCGCTCTCAACCCGCGCACTCCAATCCTCGGCCATATCGGCAAAACCGGGCGCTTGTGCGCTATAGGCCAGGGCCCGCGCCTGTGGTGACGGGCGATCCATCTGATAGACGCGCCCCACCGGCTCTGCCCGGAACGCGCCCAAGGTCGCGCCCGCCACTGTGGTCGAGGCCCGATGCCCCGCCTCGGCCAAGGCATGCCGCAGGCCAGAAACAATCAACCCCCGCGCCAGCCCCGGATCGCGAAACCGCACCTCGGATTTTGCCGGATGCACGTTCACATCGACCAGCGTGGGATCACAGTCCAAAAACAGCGCCGCCGCCGGATGCCGGTCCCGGCTCAAAACGTCCTGATACGCGGCGCGCAACGCGCCGTAGAGCATCTTGTCCCGCACAGGACGCCCGTTGACAAAGAGATACTGCGCCACGGCTGATCCCCGCGAATAGGTGGGCAGCGCGGCATAGCCGGTCATCCTCACGCCCTCACGCGTCGCATCAATCTTGAGCGCATTCTCGGCAAATTCCGCCCCCAGCACCCGCGCCAACCGCCCATGCAACGCGTCAAACAGATCACCGTTTTCAGGATCGGCGCGAAACACGATCCGCCCCTCCCCCCCGCCCGACACATCGCGCAGCACAAAGCCCACAAACGGCTCTGCCATTGCCAACCGCTTGACCGTGTCGGCAATCGCCTGCGCCTCGGCCCGGTCCGAGCGCATGAACTTGAGCCGCGCGGGCGTGGCATAGAAAAGATCGCGCAGCGTGACCACCGTGCCGGCATTGAGGGCTGCAGGTTTCACCGCCCCCATCTGCCCGCCCGCCACCGTGATTTCCGCGGCCTCATCCCCTGCGCGCGACGCAATCGTCAACCGCCCCACCGCGCCAAGCGACGGCAACGCTTCGCCGCGAAACCCAAAGGTATGGATATTCAGCAGGTCCGATCCGTCAATCTTCGACGTCGCATGCCGCGACAAGGCGAGCGGCAGTTGATCCGGCGCCATGCCACAGCCATCGTCGCTGACCCGGATCAGCGTCTTGCCCCCATCCGCAAAACCCACCTCGATCCGGGTCGCCCCGGCATCAAGCGCGTTTTCAACCAGTTCCTTGACCGCAGAGGCGGGCCGTTCCACCACCTCACCGGCGGCAATGCGATTGACCGCAGCCTCGTCCAATTGACGTATTTGCGGCTGAGCGGCGCGTATATTGGGGTTTGGGCTGTTCATACCGCTAGACTTAGCACAGATCACCGCGATTCTGCCAGAGAAGCGATATCAAGCACCGCATATAAAAAGCCCGGGCGCGAACGCCCGGGCAAGCTCTCTCAAGATCTGTCAGGAAGGAGAAGGATCAGCTCTTGGAGAATTCAGGATAGGCTTCCATGCCCATTTCCGCCATGTCGAGCCCGTTGATCTCGGTCTCTTCATCGACCCGCAGACCCATCGTGCCCTTGATGATCAGCCAGACCACGAAGCTGATGACAAAGGTGAAGGCACCGTAGGCGAAGATCCCCAGAAGCTGGGTGCCGATGCTGGCATCGCCGTAGAACACAACAGCGATTGTGCCCCAGATACCGCAAAACAGGTGAACCGGGATCGCGCCAACAACATCGTCGATCTTGAACTTGTCGAGCATGGGCACGGCAAGCACCACGATCACACCGCCAACAGCGCCGATCCAGAGCGCACCGAACAGGCTGGGCGCGAGCGGCTCAGCGGTGATCGACACAAGGCCAGCCAAGGCACCGTTGAGAACCATGGTGAGATCAGGCTTCTTGTAGAGAACCTGTGTCATGATCAGCGCCGCAATCGAACCCGCCGCCGCCGCCATATTGGTGTTGGCAAAGATCCGCGACACGTCCGAGACATCGCCCACGGTGCCCATGGCAAGCTGCGAGCCACCGTTAAAGCCGAACCAACCCAGCCACAGGATGAACGTGCCCAGAGTGGCAAGCGCGAGGTTCGAACCCGGCATCGGCGTGACCTTGCCATCCTTGCCATATTTCCCAAGACGCGGGCCCAGAATGATTGCCCCCGCCAGAGCGGCCCAGCCGCCCAC
Organism: Roseovarius sp. MBR-51; assembly: GCF_053628575.1. NCBI lineage: Bacteria > Pseudomonadati > Pseudomonadota > Alphaproteobacteria > Rhodobacterales > Roseobacteraceae > Roseovarius > Roseovarius sp. MBR-51. The sequence goes on along the minus strand of NZ_JBRJGQ010000002.1, from coordinate 174,620 downwards.
GGAATGCACGATGGTCGAGCCTGCGAAGTCGGAGAAGCCCGCTTCGGACAACCAGCCACCGCCCCACTGCCAGGACCCGGAAATCGGATACATAAAGCCGGTGAGAACGATGACAAAGGCAAGGAACGGCCAGAGCTTGATCCGCTCGGCCAGAGCGCCCGACACGATCGAGGCGGTGGCCGCGACAAACACCAACTGGAAGAAGAAGTCAGACCCGATCGAGGCATAATCCAGCGCCGCATCCGCCGCCGCAACGCCAACCGGATCCAGCTCTGTCATGGAAAAGAACGGTCCAACCCAACCGGCCATCAGCCAGCCGTCACCGGGATACATGAGGTTGAAGCCGACCAGCCAATACATGATCGTCGCAAAGGAATAGAGAACGATATTCTTGGTCATCTGCATCGTGACGTTTTTGGAGCGTACCAGCCCGCCTTCGAGCATGGCAAAGCCCGCCGCCATGAAGAAGACCAGAAAGCCCGCCATGCAGAACAGCAGCGTCGTCATGATGTAGGGGCCGATTTCATCGAAGCTCGGCGCAGCCTCCGCTGCGTCCTGAGCCAGCCCCATCTGCGGCAACGCAATCAGCGTTGCGGCAAGGCCGAGTTTTAACATGGAATTCATGGTAAGTATCCTTTCCCCTGCGCGCTCAGAGCGCGTCATCATTGGTTTCGCCGGTGCGCACGCGCACGGCTTGCTGGATGTCGAGCACGAAAATCTTGCCGTCACCGATCTTGCCGGTGCGCGCGGTCTTGGTGATGGTCTCGACCACCTGATCGGCCATCCCGGCGGAAACCGCGATTTCCAGTTTTATCTTTGGCACGAAGTTCACGGCGTATTCCGCACCGCGATAGATTTCCGTGTGCCCGGACTGCGAGCCAAAGCCCTTGATCTCGGTCACCATCATGCCGCGCACGCCGATATCGGTCAGCGCCTCGCGGACCTCTTCAAGCTTGAACGGCTTTATCGTTGCAATGATGAGTTTCACGTCTGCCCCTTTCGGTTTGCGGTGTCTCAGCGCGTTGTTTGCACATGCAGAAAAGGCAGAGATGGCAGAGTCTGGAAGGGTGAAGGCGGGAAATCGCCTGTTAAATCACCCCTGAGCGCTCAAAATATGTGCATATAAATTAGTAAGCCTAAAATTTATGCAAACTAGAAATCACGATCTGTGCTCAGCGGGTCTCTACTTTTGCAATCCCGCACTATAAACTGCGCCAAAGACACAAGGCCGAGCAGGGCAAGCATGAGCACGTCAGGACCGAGAAAACCGCCTTTGGTGGCCCCCAAGCGCACGCGCAAGGAGCCACCAAAAGCCGCGCGCAAAACCAAGACCAAGCGCGCGTCGCGCCGCCCTCGCGCGCGCAGCCGCAATCCCATCGTGCGAGTCCTCGGAGGGATCATCCGCTGGGTACTGCGCCTGATTTGGGGAATCGGTTGGCGACTGACCGCCGTCGTGGCTCTCGTTGTGGCGACATTCGTGGGTTACACCTACACGACCCTGCCCGATTATCAGACCCTGATGGACGGGCGCGCCAAAGGCTCCGTCACCCTGCTGGACAGCGCGAGCGAGGTCTTTGCCTGGCGAGGAGATCAATTCGGGGGCGTCGTCACCGCCGAGACCATCAGCCCGCATCTCAAGAACGCTGTCATCGCCACCGAGGACCGCCGCTTTTACCTGCATCCCGGCGTTGACCCTATCGGTATCGCCAGCGCCATTCGCATCAATCTCAGCGAGGGGCGCGGCCCGCTGTCGGGCAACGGTGGCTCGACCATCACGCAGCAAACCGCAAAACTTTTGTGCTTCGGCACCGCCTATAAAGAAAGCGAATGGGAGAGCGAGGCGGATTACATCGCCGACTGTCGCCGCACGTCGCTGGCGCGCAAGGCGCGCGAGGCGATCTATGCCATGGCGATGGAGGCGAAATACTCAAAGGACCAGATCCTGTCGGTCTATCTCAACCGCGCCTATCTGGGCGGCGGCGCTTACGGTGCCGAGGCCGCGGCGCAGCGCTATTTCGGCAAATCCTCGGCCAATCTCAACCCCGCCGAGGGGGCGATGATTGCGGGCCTCCTGACCGCACCCTCCACGCTTGCTCCCACCGCCAATCTGGAACGCTCGCGCAACCGCGCCTCGGTCGTGGTCGGGCTGATGCGTCGTCAGGGCTATCTCAGCGATCAAGAGGCCGCGCTGGCCCTCGCCAATCCCGCAGAACTCTCCGAGGCGGCAGAGCGGCAGGCAGGTGGCTACTTTGCCGATTGGGTGATGTCCTCGGGACCAGAGTTCTTCACCCGTGACACTACCGAAGATGTGATCATCCGCACCACGCTTGATCAGCGCGTGCAACGCGCCGCAGAAGACGCGCTGACCTATATCTTTGACGAAAAGGTCCGAGAAGGCTCCAAGGCGCAGGCCGCTATCGTTGTCATGTCCGCCGATGGCGCGGTGCGGGCCATGGTCGGCGGGCGCAAGTCAAAGGTCATCGGCGCCTTCAACCGCGCCACACAGGCCAAACGCCAGACCGGATCGGCCTTCAAACCCTTTGTCTATGCCACGGCGTTGGAACTGGGTAATTCCTACGATTCCGTCGTGGTGGACGAGCCCTATTGCCTCAACATCCCCGGCTCTGGTCGTTGGTGCCCGGAAAATTACACCCGCAACTACAAGGGTCGCGTCACCCTCACAGAGGCCCTCGCGCAATCCCTCAACATCCCCGCAGTCAAAATCTCCGAGAGCGTCGGGCGCGACCTTGTGCGCAAGGTTGCCAGCGATTTCGGTATCGACAGCGATCTGGCCGCTGGTCCCGCCCTGGCCCTCGGTGCCTCTGAGAGCACGCTTCTGGAAATGACCGGCGCCTATGCGGGCATCCTGAACGGTGGCTCCTCCGTAACACCCTACGGTCTGGTCGAATTGAAGCTGCTGGGCGAAGACACGCCTCTCATGGGCACCGGTGGCGGTATCGGCGAGCGCGTCATTCAGGAAAGCGCGGCGCAGGAGCTCATCTATATGATGACGAAAGTCATCGACGGCGGCACCGGCAGCCGCGCCCGCTTGCCCGACCGTGAGGCCGCAGGCAAAACCGGCACGACACAGGCCGCCCGCGATGCGTGGTTTCTGGGCTTTACCGCCGACTACGTGGCCGGCGTCTGGATGGGCTATGACGACAACACCCCCCTCAGCGGTGTGACAGGCGGCGGTCTCCCGGCGGAAATATGGCAGGAAACCATGGTGCGCGTGCATGAAGGGATTGATCCCAAACCCCTGCCCATGCTGCGCCCCAAACCGCGCCCGGCTCCGGTGCAGCCGGCCCCACAGCAGCGTCAGGCCCCCCAGCGCAGCAACAACCCGATTGAAAGCATCCTGCGGGGGATCTTCGGCGGCAACTGAAAACGGCGCCCGGATAGGGGCGCCGTTCACGATAGAACCGAACAGGTAAAATCCTCACCCGGCTTGTTTGAGATCCGCGATCAGTGCGTTCACGTCACCATTGCGACGATCCAGCATCGCCCCGATTTCGGTGCGTTCGCTGAGGCGCAGGCTGATCCCCTCGATGATCATATCAAAGAACAGATCCTTGCCCGACCGGTCCGACACCAGAAAACTCACTTCGAACGGCGATTGTCCGCGCAGATAGGCGGTGGATTTGACCTCATGCCAGGATTTCACCTGCTTGACCGAGTTCACTTCGATTCGGCCACCGACGAATTCATTGAACCGCTTGCCGTATTTCCGCGCGATATAGCCACGGAACGCTTCCGTGAAGGCACGCAATTGCGCCGACGACACCCGATTGGCATCCGCACCAAGCGTCGAACGGGCAATGATGTTCACATCAGCATAGGTGTTGAAGATGCGTTCAAAGTCCGAGATCATCCCTGACAGCGGCTTGCCTGAGGCGATTACACGGTTGATATTGCTCACAACAGCATCCACCAGCGTGCGCGCCCGTGCATCGTCAAGTGCCCAGACAGCTCCGGGGAATGAGGCAAGGCCAGTCAAAGCCAGACCTGCGGTGACAAAGTGGCGACGGTTCATGTTATTCAGCATAGGGATCCTCCAACGTGACGGATGGCTCAGATGTGCCGTAGGGGTCATCATAGACATTATCAGATGTACCGCCCAGCTTGAACCGCCGGTTTTGCAGGAAGATCGAGCGTGACTGCGCGTAACTGTCAGCACTCTCGTAAAGGATCGCATCAATCGTTTCCGAGAACCTATCGCGTTTGGACAGCCCTGCGGCCACCCCGGCCCCTGTGCCGATCAGGCTTTCAGGGGATTCGACGATATAGCTGAGCGGATTGGTAAAGAGATCAACGGCGATGCCCCAGGTGTCCCGCTCGGTCGACGGGCCCAAGAGCGGCAGCTCAACATAGGCCCCCTCGCGCGCGCCCCAGACATGCAGGGTCTGACCGAAATCGGTATTTGTGCCCGCAGGCATCCCCATCTCGCTCGCCGGATCAAAGAATCCCCCAAGGCCAAAGGTGGTGTTGACCACCAGCCGCGCCGTATCGTGAATTGCGCCTCGCATATTGAGCTGCAGCACATTGTTGACGATGTCGCTCGGCAAGGACAGATTCGTTGAAAACCGCCCAATCATGGTTTCAATATCGTCGGGAATAGCGGCACTATAGCCCTTGGCCACCGGGCGAACCAGAGATCTGTCCAGACCACGGTTGAACTGATGCACCCCCCGGTTCTGCGACTCGTAGGGATCGAACACCCCTCGTGTGGTCTCCGACGGATCAGGTCGCGCGCAGGCGGCCATCAAGGAAAGACCCACCAACGCGGTGACGCGCAGTGCAGGTCCGGAAGCGGAATTGAAACGTGACAGCAACAATGGAGTATCCGTTATTATACGAGTCAGAGATTTACATAAACCATAGCTTGAACAAACCCATCATCCCAAGGCCCATGTTCACAATGCTGTGGCAGAATGGTGACAGAGCCTGTATGGCAGGATCAGAAACGCTTTGGATCAACAGAACACTTAAACGATGACGGCAGGACATTCGATTGGATAAGTTGAAATTAGAAGCAGGTCGCGAAGAATTGCGCATCGCGCGGCGCGAAAGTCGTGGTCTCTACTGGTTTGTGGGCATTTTCAGTTTTTTCGTGAACCTGCTGATGCTGACCGGGCCCATCTACATGTTGCAGGTCTATGACCGCGTCCTGAGCAGCCGCTCTCTCGAGACACTGATCGCGCTCTCGGTGTTGGTGCTCTTTCTTTATACCATGATGGGCCTTTTGGACTATGCCCGTGGTCGGGTCATGGGTCGGGTTGGCGCGCGGTTTCAGGCCCGCCTCGATCGGCGCGTGTTCGACGCGGTGATTCGCAAATCCGCTGTGCAGCCCGATGCCAATACCGCCACCGGCCTCCGTGACCTCGAATCCATCCAACGTCTGATGACCTCGCCCGTGTTGCTGGCGATTTTCGATATGCCATGGGCTCCGTTCTTTCTGGCTGCAATCTGGGTGTTTCACCCTTGGCTCGGCATCCTTGCGCTGGTCGGGGGCGCGGTTCTGGTCTTGGTGACGATGATCAATCAGGTCGTGACCCGCCGCCCCACCGGACAGGCCAATACCGCAAGCGTTGAGGCCGAGGCGATTTCGCAGCAATTGCGCAACGAATCCGAGATGATACAAGCCATGGGCATGCGTGACGCCGCCTTTGACCGCTGGCAGGCCGTGCGCGGCCGGGCCCTTTCGACAGCCATTGAATCCGCGGATATCGGGGGCACCTTTACAACCTCGACCAAGGCGCTGCGCCTGCTGCTGCAATCGGCGATGCTCGGTCTTGGGGCATGGCTCGTGCTGCGCGGGGAACTGACACCCGGCGCCATGATCGCTGGCTCGATCCTGATGGGGCGTGCGCTCGCCCCAATCGAGCAGGCCATCGGCCAATGGGCTCTGGTCCAGCGCGCGATGAAAGGCTGGGACAGTCTCGCCGAACTCCTGGGCAGCGTGCCGCCCGAACAGCCCCGCACCCCCCTACCCCGCCCAAAGGCGCGGCTTGAGGTGCAGCAACTGACCATGGTTCCCCCCGGCGAGAGCCTGGCCGTGCTTAAAACCCTGACGTTCAAGGTGGAACCCGGTCAGGCCGTCGGCGTGATCGGACAGTCCGGCGCAGGCAAATCCACCCTGGCCCGCGCCATCACCGGCGTCTGGCGGCCTGCTGGCGGCAAGATCCGGCTCGAGGGCGCCACGCTCGACCAATATTCGCCCACTGTGCTTGGCCAATTGATCGGCTATCTGCCGCAGCGCGTGCAGCTCTTTGATGGCACCATCGCCGAGAATATCGCCCGGCTCGCCACCCAACCCGATGCCGCCAAAATCGTCGAGGCGGCGCGCAAGGCCGACGCCCATGAGATGATCCTCAAACTGCCCAATGGCTATGACACCCGCGTCAGCGCCAGCGGCGGACGGCTCTCGGGAGGGCAAATGCAGCGCATCGGCCTTGCCCGTGCGATGTATGGCGATCCCATGGTCCTCGTTCTGGACGAGCCGAATTCCAATCTCGACAATGAGGGCAGCGAGGCGGTCAATGCCGCAATCCGCGGCTTCAAGGCCGAGGGCAAGGCAGTGATCGTCGTCGCTCACCGCCCCGCCGCAATCAAGGAATGCGACATGCTTCTGATGCTCGAAGGTGGTGTCATGCGCGCCTTTGGCCCTCGCGAAAAGGTACTCAAGGAAGTGCTCCAGAACCATGAACAACTGGCCAGTGCGACCAGTGCCGGAGGTGTGCAATGAGCGCCCCCGCCTCCGGTGCATGGTCCGCCCGCAAACCGCTGATCATCGGGCTGATCGGGCTTATTCTTCTCGTGGGTGGATTCGGCACATGGGCGGTCTTCACCCAGATTTCCGGCGCGATCATCGCACCGGGCCGCATCGAGGTAGATCAGAATCGTCAAGTCGTCCAGCATCCCGACGGCGGCGTGGTCTCCGCCATCGAGGTCAAGGAAGGCGACCGCGTTAGCGCCGGTCAGGTGCTCGTTCGCCTTGACCCCACCGACCTGCAATCCGAACTCTCGATCATCGAAAACCAGCTTGCCGAACTCATGGCACGCCGAGGCCGCCTCGAGGCAGAGCGGGATGGGCGCGACACGCTGAAATTCGATCCGTTGCTGATCGAAATCTCGGCCCAGAACAGTGACGCTGACGATCTCATGGCCGGGCAAAAGACCCTCTTCGACGCGCGCGCCCAGACCGTCGTCGCCGAGATTGACCAATTGCACAAACGCCGTAGCCAGATCACAAATCAGATCGACGGCATCGACGCGCAGCAAGTGGCGCTCGCACGGCAACTCGAGCTGATCGAACTGGAGTTGACCGACCAGCAATCACTTTTGGATCGTGGCCTCGCACAAGCCAGTCGCGTCCTCAACCTGCAACGCGAACAGGCGCGGCTCAGCGGCACGATGGGCGATCTTGCCGCACAAAGAGCCGAGGCAGAGGGCCGCATCACCGAAATTGAGATCACCATCCTCAAACTCGGCACCGACCGGCGCGAAGAAGCGATTACCACCCTGCGCGATCTGCAATTCCGCGAGTTGGAATTGCGCGAACAGCGCCGCGCCCTGATCGAACAAATGGGACGGCTCGACATCCCGTCCCCGGTTTCGGGCGTGGTCTACAACCTTCAGGTCTTTGCCCTGCGCTCTGTGATCCGCCCGGCTGATCCGGTCCTTTTCATCGTGCCACAGGACCGCCCTTTGGTGATCAACGCCCGCGTGGACAGCATTCATGTCGACAAGCTCTTTGTCGGGCAGGAAGTGACCCTGCGCTTCTCAGCACTCGATCAACGCACCACGCCAGAACTTTTCGGGCGTGTCACCCAGATTTCCGCTGATGCCTTCGAGGACGAGGCGACGCGCGCCAGCTATTACCGCGCTGAAATCGTGCTGAGCGAAGGCGAACAGGCCCGTCTGCCCGAGGGCACCGCCCTCATTCCCGGCATGCCGGTCGAGGCGTTTATCCGCACCGCCGACCGCACCCCGATCGCCTATCTGGTCAAGCCATTCACCGACTATCTGGCCAAGGCGTTTCGAGAGTAAAAGCGACGTTGTGGCGGCAGGTTGTGACCTGAAGGTGACATTTGCCCCAATCGCTTCCGCGCGGAGTCAATCCCGAAGGGCAGCGCGCAAGTCAGACAGAGTCAGGATTTTCGATTTCCTTCCCCGCGCTCTGCGGCTAGCGTCGCCGCGACACATCCACAAGGGAGACAGAGAGATGAGCCAGTTCGAGAAAAAACTTGCCGAAATGGGCGTGACCCTGCCCAAAGCCCCGGCCCCTGCCGCAAATTACGTGCCCTATGTTCTGGCGGGCGACATGCTCTTTGTCTCAGGCCAGATCGCCAAGGACGGCGACACTTTGCTAACCGGCAAACTCGGCGCTGATCTCGATATACCCGCCGGGGCCGCGGCGGCTCGCGCCTGCGCGATTGCCCTTCTGGCTCAGGTCAAGGCGGCCTGCGGTGGCGATCTCGACCGTCTGGTGCGCGTCGTGAAACTCACAGGTTTCGTCAATTCCACCGCCGACTTCACCCAGCAACCTGCCGTGATCAACGGCGCGTCCGATTTCATCGGCGAGGCGTTGGGAGAGGCGGGCAAACACGCCCGCGCCGCTGTGTCCGCCCCTTCGCTGCCCTTTGGCGTCGCGGTGGAAATCGACGGGATATTCCAAATCAAATGAGCGCCCTCCCCGACGCGTTCCGTCGCCTTCCCCTCGCCCATCGCGGGTTGCATGATCTGACCCAAGGCCGTCCTGAGAATTCCCGCGCAGGCCTCACGGCGGCCATCGCCGCAGGCTACGGGATAGAGATCGACCTGCAACTCAGCCACGACAACCGGGCGATGGTGTTTCACGACTATGACCTTGGCCGCCTCACCGCTGCAAAAGGCCCCATTCGCCAACGCGACGCCGCTGATCTGGCGCGGATTCCGCTCTTGGGCGGCGACGAGGGCATTCCCGACCTGCCCGAAATTCTCAGCCTTGTCGCGGGTCGCGTGCCGCTGCTGATTGAACTCAAGGATCAGCACGGCCAGATGGGCGAGAGCTGCGGCACGCTCGAGGCCGCGACCGCCGCGGCCCTCACCCACTATGACGGTCCCGTCGCCGTCATGTCTTTCAACCCGCATATGGTGGCGCGGATGCTCTCGCTCGCCCCGGACATTCCGCGCGGCATTGTCACCTGCGGCTATACCGCCGAGGATTGGCCCCTCCTGCGTGCTGACACCCGCGACCGCCTGCGCGACATTCCCGATTATGACGCCACCAGCGCCTGCTTTGTCAGCCATGACATCGCCGATCTGGACAGAGCCCGCCTTGACGCTCTGCGCTCTGACGGCTCGACACTCCTTTGCTGGACCGTCCGAAGCCCGCAAGCCGAGTCAGAAGCCCGCAAACGTGCAGACAATATCACCTTTGAGGGCTACCTGCCGGATTTCCCCGCTTGAACCGCCTCCCGCGCGGTCCAGATAACCCAGCGGGCAATGGCAATCGGGGCAAGGGCAGTCACCGCAGATGACGAAAGATCAAATCACCATCACCCTGCACAATCGCCTGTCCGACATAGGGCAGGCGGAATGGGACGCCTGTGCCTGTCCCGAGGCCGCAACCCGCAGGCCAGAGGACCCTTTCACCACCTACCGCTTTCTCGCGGCACTGGAAGACAGCCGCTCGGTTGGGACGGGCAGCGGGTGGCAACCCCATTACCTGAGCGCCGAACAGGACGGCCAGATCATCGCCGTAGCACCGCTTTATCTGAAATCCCATTCTCAGGGCGAATACATCTTCGATCACAACTGGGCCCATGCCTATGAGCGTGCGGGCGGGCGCTACTATCCAAAATTCCAGATCGCCGTGCCCTTCACCCCGGCCACAGGCCGCCGCCTGCTGACCCGTCCCGGCTTCGAGGAAATCGGCCGCGCCGCCTTGATCGAGGGGGCCTTGGATGTGGCGACCCGCAATGGCCTGTCGTCCCTCCACCTCACTTTCTGCACCGAAGAAGAGGCCAACGCAGGCGCAGCCCATGGCCTCCTGCCCCGACGCACGCAGCAATATCACTGGCTCAACCGGAACTACCTGGATTTTGACGCCTTTCTCACCGATCTTTCGTCGCGCAAACGCAAGGCGATCCGCAAGGAACGCGCCCGCGCCGCGGATTTTGGCGGCCAGATCCTGACCCTCACCGGCGATCAGATCCTTCCGGAGCATTGGGATGCAGTCTGGACCTTTTATCAGGATACGGGTGCGCGCAAATGGGGCACGCCCTATCTCACCCGCGCATTTTTCAACCGCGCCCACGAGACCTTACGCGATGACATCCTGCTGATCCTCGCACTGCGCGATGGACAGCCCGTGGCCGGGGCCATGAACCTGATCGGAGCATCGGCACTATATGGCCGGTATTGGGGCTGTATCGAGGATCACCCCTGCCTGCATTTCGAACTCTGTTATTACCGAGCCATCGAATTCGCCATTGAACAGGGGCTTCAAAGAGTAGAGGCTGGCGCACAAGGAGAACACAAACTGGCGCGCGGCTACCTGCCTGTGGTCACGCATTCCCTGCACTGGCTGCGCGATCCGGGTTTTACCGAGGCCGTGGCGCAGTATCTCAAGGCCGAACGTGCCGCCGTCGACGAGGATATCGAGATCCTCACCACCTATGGGCCCTTCCGCAAGACGACACAGGAGGATCACGAATGACCGAAAAACTCAGCGACACCGCCCGCAAGACCACCCTGGAGCCCTTGCTCGGGAATGGCTGGGCCATGACCGAGGGCCGCGACGCGATCCACAAAACCTATAAGTTTGGCGATTTTGTCGAGGCCATGGGCTTTATGACCCGCGCCGCCCTCTGGGCAGAGAAATGGAATCACCATCCCGAATGGTTCAATGTCTACAACCGGGTCGAGGTGACGCTCACCACCCATGACGTGAGCGGTCTCAGCAGCTTGGACGTGAAACTCGCCCGCAAGTTCGATGGGTTGGTGGCGCAGACCTAAAACGAAAACGCCCCGGCACTTGGCCGGGGCGGATCATTTCGTGGTTCAGACAGGCCCCCCTGCCCGGACCTCAATGCTTGCGCAACTTCCGGATTGCCTCCAGTTCCGAGGCACTGATCCCGGTATTGCGTGTGATGGCATCGGGCTTTTGCCCAAACCGCGCCATGTCGATGGCCTGCTCGATCATACGGTCACTCACCAGCCAGTCGAAATCACGGCGCATCTCGTCCATCCGGTCCGCGATGCTGACCAAGGACGCCTCTTCGCCCAGCCCAAGCCGGTTCCCCAAGCGACGGGCGATATGCTCGATCTCGGCCTCGCTCAGCCGAAGCACCTGACCGCTCAAATGCGCCACCATCCGCGCCATCCGGAGCGACACCGCAAGCAAGAGCGGCAGCGCGATCATGCAAAGCACCGTCAGCGCATAGAGGGTAATCTCAAAATTAGTCATGTCTGCCCTCGTCTCAGCGCATCATCGCGCTGTAATCCTGAAAAATACTGTCGGCGATGCGCTTGGCATCCACCGGATAGTTGCCATTGGCGACCGCGTCCTTGATCCGCGAGACGCGTTCGGCGTCAAACGGCGGGCCTTGGTCGACCATCCGCTCGATCACTCCGATCGAGGCAGAGGTGCTGAGCTTGACGGAATCCACGGAACTCACAGGCTGATGCGCTCGCGTGCCGCTGGCACCGCCCGGCGCGCTCTCGGTCGAAACCGGCATCAGCCGCGGTCGCGCGGCGTGGGAAGAGTTGACTGAATCGACCATTGGATCTCTCCGGTGGGACGCCATCGGGGCGCGGTTCTTATAGTCAAGAACGGCGGGGGCTCAGCGGATGTTAGGCCGCACCGTCACTTTGTTGCGCCCCGTCACCGTCACATGCACCACTTGCCCGCTTGCGGCATTGGTCACACGGATTGCCTGCCCCTCCTGTCCGGGCTCTAGCGCGACACCGGCCGCCTCGATCCGAATGCCGCCCACCCCCGTGACGATGGTCACGGGACCGCCCTCCTCCACCTGCCAGTCATGCTCCAGATGTCGCACCAAGAGAGGTTGCCCGGCACCCAGATTGCTCTTGAGGCGGCGACCGATCGCCGTTTCAACGGCCTCCACCAGATCACCCTGAACCTTTGAGGCGATCTCGGCCTCGCGCAGATGCTCTGCCCGCAACACCGTGCCGCGTGGCAGGCTCTCGGCCAGCACCAGCGCGGCCCGCTGCTCCCTGCCGCCAGAGGCGCCCGGCAAACGCGGCGCTGCCTCTCCATCCTCAATGCGGATCACGCGCGTCCAACCGCCCGGCCCGTCACAGCTCAGGCTCACCGCCTGCCAGCCGCCCTGATGCGGTGCAATCTTCGGCGCAACCGGACAGGGGGGATAGGCGCGATGCACCGACAGCACCGGCCGCCCCCCCTGCCCAGCCGCCGTCAGCGCCTGCTCGACAAGCACCTGCACCTCGCGCCCTTCCAGGGCCATAGCCGCCATTGGCAAGAGACACGCCACAGCCAACCCAAATCCGATCCGGATCATAAGCCCGTCTCGACGAAATAGACCCGCAAACCGTTGAAACTCGCCAGCGTGCGGCTTGGGTCCAGCGGACGCAGCGTGGTCCGGCTCTTGTCCAGCGCAACCACTTCCAAGAGACCAAAGCCGTCATTGGGATCATCCACAAACGCAAGGCTGGCCCGCGTCAGGCCATGCCGCCGCCCCAGCGGCACGCTCAGCCCCTCAGACCCGAGCGCCAGACGCGCCTCGGCGGGCTGACAGGCCAGACCATCGAGCATCGCGCGCACCTCCTGCAACACGCCAGCGGTAAGACCCGCCTCGGCACTGCTGCGATTCTGCCCGGCAACAAGACCCGCGACCCCACCGCGCGGCACCGCCGCCTGACGCTCAATCCGGCGTCGCACACCATTGCCATCCGGCCCGATCACCGCCACCTCCAGCGTCAGACGCAGCGTCTTGCCCTGTCGATCCACAGTGATGCTCTGGTTCATCTGATGATCTCCCGCAGCAGGCAGCGATTGGCCGCGCGTGAGCGTGTTATAATCCAGCGACGCCGCCACAGGTGCCGTGGACAGTGGCGCGATCCGCTCCAGATCCGTGTCGGGATGGGCACGCAGCAGCTCCATCAGATCGCGCGCCAATCCCTGCGCCAAGGGCTCAGCCCAGGCCGAGGCCTCAGGCGTCACCCGGATTTGCGGCGGCGTTGCGCTGACTGTCATGCGCCGGCGCGACGCACAGGCCCCGACCGGCATCGGCCCGACCTCTGCCGAGACCCGCACCACCCATTGGCCGTCCTGCAAGGCCGCAGATAGAATCCGATGTGTCAGGATGCGGCCCGTCGGGCGCAAGATCGTCAGATCGGCCGTGATCCGGCCCTTGTCCATGGCGGTATGGCCCTTCAGGCTTGCGCCCCCCGCAAGGGCCGCCGAGACCAGCGCCTCGCCAATCGCGCGGCGACGGGCGGCATCCTGATCAGCGGCAGAGGAGACATAGGCCCGCCCCTCCGCCTCGACCCATAGTGTCGCGTCCTTCGCCTCTGCCGCCGTACAGAACACGGCTCCCAACAGGACCAGAAACCAGAACTGCAAGCGTGTCACATGCCCCCACATGCCTCAGCCTCGCTGACGCACGGCGCGCAGGATATAGCTGACCGTATCGGGATCGAGCGCCATCACCACTTCAAAGGAATCGTCGCCTTTGGGCGTGATCCGCAGTGTGCGCGCGCCCCGGATTTCACCGGCCACCAGCCCGCGCACGGTATCGCTGCGCAACACCTGATCGCGCAACGCGCTCTCGGAGCTGATCTGGAGACCGTGAATTTGCTCGGTCAGATCGCGCATCGCCTCCAGCCGCGCGGCACGGATCGCCATCAGGCGGCGCTCGTTGATCGACGTGCCGGGCTGGGTCGAGACCTGCGACAGACCCAACCCGGTGAATTGCACCGCTTGGGGTACCGTGCCTGCGGCGCTGACCGGCGCACCTGACAGATCGTCCTTGAGTTGCGCCACCGCTTGGGTGCGCGCACTGGCATCATCCGGCAGGGCATCGACCGCGCGCGAAGGGGCCATACAGGCCCCAAGCGGCAACAATGCCAGCGGCAACAGAATGGAACGGAGCATCTTGGGCGACATGGGGAACCTCTTTCGACAGGACCGGACGGGCCGGGTTTTCATCCCTTTGCGTGCAAGGCTCGTGCCACCCCTGAAACCGCCTGTCTCGCGCCCACTCCAACCGCCCGATTTGGCACGCGATTTGCACCCATCCTTGCGATGCGACGCAACACAAGGATCACCCAATGGCCGCGCTGAGCCGTGCCTCACACCGCCCGAATTTCGGGGCTGGCCTGCTGCCCGTGGGGATTCTCGCCATCGTGGCGATGATGGTGCTGCCGCTGCCCTTGGCCCTTCTGGATATCTTCTTTGTTTTCAACATCCTGCTCTCCCTTTTGGTGCTGATGGTCTCGCTCTACAGCTATCGCCCGCTGGATTTCTCATCCTTTCCCTCGGTCCTCTTGATCGCCACCGTGTTCCGCCTCGCGCTCAACGTGGCCTCGACCCGTATCGTTCTGACCTCCGGGCACGAGGGCAGCGGGGCTGCGGGCAAGGTGATCGAAGCCTTTGGCAATTTCGTGATCGCAGGCAATTTCGCCGTCGGTCTGGTCGTCTTTGTCATTCTCGTGATCATCAACCTCATGGTCATCACCAAGGGGGCCGGCCGCGTGTCCGAGGTTTCGGCCCGCTTCACCCTCGACGCCATGCCCGGCAAACAGATGGCCATCGACGCCGATCTCAACGCCGGGATCATGACTCCTGAACAGGCCCGCGCACGCCGCGCCGAAGTCGGCGAAGAGGCTGATTTTTACGGTGCGATGGACGGTGCCTCGAAATTCGTCAAAGGCGACGCGGTCGCCGGTATCCTGATCCTCGCCGCCAATATTCTGGGCGGCATCGTCATTGGCACGTCGCAACACGGGCTCTCGCTCGGACAGGCGGCGGAAACCTATGTGCTCCTGTCCATCGGGGACGGCCTTGTGGCTCAGATCCCCTCGCTCTTGCTCTCCATCGCCACGGCTGTGATCGTCACCCGCGTGGCCTCGACGCAGGATATGGCAGGCCATATCGGCACCCAGATCGGCATGCACCGGGCATGGCTGCCGGTGGCGGCGGTCATGGCCATCATGGGTCTCATTCCCGGCATGCCCAACCTCCTCTTCATCGTGGCGGCTCTCGCAGCAGGCGGCGTGGCCTGGGCCACCCGCAATCAACTCGCCCCCGGCGAGACCGCCGCTCCCGCTCCCGCCCTCGGCGCACCGCCCCGGCGTGCCGCCCTGCCCGCCCCAAGCGGCGCAGGCGCGGGCCAGCCGGGCGCGCGCCCCGACACCAGCGGCGCCATCACCGCCGAAGAGGTGACGGATTATGCCCCCATCACCATCCAGATCGGCTTTGGCCTCATTCCCCTGATCGAAGAGGGCGCAGGCGGCGCGCTCGTGTCGCGCATCACCGGCATCCGGCGCGAGGTCTCGACCGCGATGGGCTTTGTCATCCCCGGCGTCCGCATCCGTGACGACATGAGCCTGCCCGCCAACGCTTACCGCATCCGCATCCGTCAGGCCATCGTGGCCGAGGATCTCGCCTATCCTGACCGCAAGCTGGCGCTGCCCGGCAGCGGCACCACCCGCAAACTGCGCGGAATCGAGGTCAAAGACCCCTCCTTCGGCATGGATGCCGTCTGGATTCAGCCCCATCAACAGACCGAGGCAGAGGCGGATGATTACGTTGTGGTCGAACCCGCCTCCGTGGTCGCCACCCATCTCAGCCAGATGCTCTATGCCCATGCCACCGACCTCTTGGGTGCGGATGATGTGCAGGGTCTCTTGGAGAACCTCGAACGCTCCGCCCCCACGCTGGTCGAATCCGTGGTGCCTAAACTCGTGCCGCTGCATGTTCTGACCGCCGTTCTGCGCGCGCTCTTGCGCGAACGCATGCCCATCGCCGACCTGCCCCGCATCCTCGAGGATCTCGCCGGCATGTCGGCCCGCCTCAGCGAACCACAGGACATGGCCGAGGCGCTGCGCCCTGCGCTCGCCCCGCAACTCCTGCAACAGATCGCGCCGCTCAAAGACAGCCTTTACCTCATCACCCTCGCCCCCGATCTCGAAGATCTGCTGACCCGCTCGCAGCACGACACCGCCGGGTTGATCGTCGAACAGGGGCTGACCCGCCAGATTCTCGGCCAGTTGAACGAGGCCCAGGAATCGCTGGCCGGTCAGGGCCGTCAGGCCGTCGTGGTGGTCTCCGCCGCGCTGCGCCGCGCCTTTGCCGCCTTCCTGCGCACACATGGCGTCGATGCCGTCGTGATGGCCGTCTCCGAATTGCCCGACAACCGCCGTGTCGAAATTGCCGCCAGCATTGGCAGCGCCAGAGCCACCCCGCCCCGGGCGGCAAGCTGAGGATGTGACAGATGAGCACGATAACCTTTCGCGCCCGTGACAGTGTAACCGCTCTTGAACAGGTGCAGCGCCGGTTGGGACCGGATGCGCTGATCCTGTCGAACGACCTGATTGACGGACAGGTGGTGATCACCGCCAGCGACGACGCACCCGAGAGCTTCGCACGGCCGATACCGCGCGTTCGAGCCGTCCCACAGGCGGCTTCGGTCGATCTGATGGTCGACGACCCGATCGCGCCGCCCGCCCCCGGCGTCACAGCGCCAGCCCCGCGGGTCGCAACCCGCCTGCCCAGCTTTCTCAGCCCCAATGCCCCGAACGCCTTTGACCGGATGCTGGGCGAGGCCAAGACGGCAGAGCCCGTGCTCCAGGCACCCGATATCCCGACCCCGATCCCGACCCCGATCCCGCGTCTGCCCGATCCGCTGATCCTGCGCGACCGCCTGCTGAACACACCACGGATCGTCCTCATGGGACCGGCCGGCGCAGGCAAATCGCAGGCGGCGCTGCAATTGGCCTTGATGCGATTGGCCCGCAAACCCGGCACAATCGTAGAATTCTGCTTCTGTGGCACAGGATCGCATAGCGACGGGGCCTTCTTGGCACAGAAATCGCATCTGCTGGGTATGGAAACCCTGTTTGACACCCCCGACCACCTCGCCGCCCCCCAAGGCGGCACTGTCCAGATCGTCGTGATCTCGGGACGCGGTGGCGATGGCCCGGCCCTTGGCCGCGCTGCGCTCTCGCTGCCTGAGGCGCGCGCCGCGCTGGTGATGCCGGGCGGTCTGCGCGCGGACCGGATCACGGCCCTGCACCGCCAATGGGCAGGCCTGACCGAGGCCGCGATCCTCACCGACACACAAGACACGGCGCAGGACGCCGAGGACCGGGCCGCCCTCACCGCCGGTGGGCTCGTACCGCTCTGGGCGTCTGCGCCCGACCAGCTGGTCGAGGGTCTGCGCGTGCTCGAGGATGCCGCCCCCGCCGAACCTGCGAACATCCCCGACCCGATTGAAACCCCGAGCCCGTCCGTCCTCTTTCGCCGTCACGGCTCAGAGCCGGAGGCCCGGTCATGATCGCCCCGCACAGCTATGCTGAACAACAACCCAATCCCAACCGACTGGTCGAGCAACACATGCCGCTGGTGCAGCGGTTGGCGTGGCACTTTCATGGCCGCGTGGGGCGCTTCATCGAAATCGACGATCTACTTCAGGCCGGATATCTGGGGCTGATCGACGCCTCCCAACGCTATTCGGTCTGCGATGGGGTCAGCTTTGCGGCCTATGCCGCGATCCGTATTCGTGGCTCGATCATCGACCATCTGCGCCGCAACTCCAACCTCTGCCGCAACTCGATCACCATGCGCCAAAAGATCGAGGCCACCCGCCGCAAACTCTCGCAAAGACTGGGCCGCGAACCCGAAGTGCCTGAACTGGCCAAATCGCTGGAGATGTCCACCGAGACCTTTCAAGACTGGGAAAACCGGTTTCAAACCAATCAGCTGCAGTCGCTGGACGAGGTCTATACCGATCACTCGATCCTCTTCAGCGACAATGCCGCGACCCCCGAGGACGAGGTTGAGCATCTGCAACTCAAGGCGCTCTTGAAGAACGCGCTCGAAGATCTCCCCGAACGCTCGGCGCTCGTTCTGCAACTCTACTATGTCGAAGAACTCAACGTCTATGAAATCGCCGCGATCCTTGATGTGACCACCGGGCGGGTTTCGCAGATCAAAAAGGCCGCGATCAACCAGTTGCGCGATCTGATGCAGGCACGGCTGCACAGCCACGCGGCGGAATGATCCCACCGGGTCAAACCGCCAGACAGCAGGCTTGGCTCAGCCCGTTTTCCGGGCCTCAGGTTCTGACAATTCCTCGGGCCAGAGGCCCAGAGCAGCCCGCGTTTCGCCAAGGCTCAGACTTGGCCCAAGACGCGGATAGGGCCTGTGCGCGTACCCCGCCGCCGCCAATGCCACACGGACCTCGGCGCGCTGCTCTGCGTCAAGCCGCGCAAGCGTCCGCTCGCAGGGATAGAGACTCTCGACCGCCGCCCCATTGGCCAGGATGAGCGCCTGACGATCCAGCAAAATACAATGATAACCCAGCATCCCAATCAGATGAGCGCGGCGTATGCCCGGCATGCCGACAAATCCCGCGGCAGGGCCGGTGGTGGGTGCCGCCTCCCCTCCCTGATCCGGCAGCGGAAGCCGGTGCTGCGGCGACAGCTTGAGCGGTCGCATGGGATGGCCCGCGCCCAGCGCGCCCACCTCGAACCGGACCGGTGCGACACTGTTTGAGGTGTTCAAATCAAGATCCACCTCCTGCGCTCCAACCCAGATCACCACGCGCTCCTGCCCCGAAGCATCCAGAACATGATCCCCCGCAACCAAAGACTGCACCTTGCTCTCACCCGTCGGGGTCAGGATTGAGGTGCCCGTGACAAACGACAGCGGGGCGTCGGCATCCAGCCGGTAACCGACGGGCGTCACGTCAACCACAAGCGCCATCATCCCGGGCGCATCGGGCACAACATCGGGATAGAGAAACACGGTGTCGCCGCTCATGTCATTCCGAACCATCAGCAGATCCCGCGCCTCACCCGTCAGTTCGAGAACCCCGAAGAGCGACATCCCCGGCTGCGCGCGCCCGGACCCCAGCACGGTGTACCGCGCGCCGTCCAGCACAACATGCGTTCCCACTCCGATGACCGGACCACGCTCCCACAGCACCCCTAGGTGCACACCGCCGATGTCATCCGTCGAGATCGTCGCTTGGGCTAGATGTGGCTGCGCGCCCAATGGCACGCCGTGATAAGTTTGATAGGCCACTTCATAGTCAGCCATGGCAGGTGCCTTTCCGATGTTGAGATGATTGCAGAGAGGTCAGAGCATGGCCGCAACTCACGCTGTGCAAGGCGACCAGTCCGATCAACCAGAGGCGCTCGTCTGCCGGTCACCTCAGTTGTCAGAGTTCCATCCGTCAATCAGGTTTTGCAGATAATCGCCGGTCGAATTGAGCTGCGTGACGATCAATTCCATCTGTGTGAACTGGCCAAGATAGCGCGTGCGCACCTCCTCCGCCCGCAAATCCAACGCCTCAAGTGCGGTGGTCTCGGTGGCAATGGAAGAAGTCAGAGAGCGCTCGCGCTGCTCCAACGCATTCCCATCCGCAAGAAAACCCGACAGATAGGATTGCAGACTGCTGACCATGCTCGGGGCAAAGTCGACCTCAGCCAGATCCGTTTCGGCTGACACCGTCAGCGTGAGACCTCGCATCGGCCCTGATGGCACGCGGTAAGTCCAGTCGCCATTCTCTTGCTCTGCGCCAAACAATGTCACCCCCGACAGGGTGGCAATCCCGGTGGCCGGATCGCGCAACAAGGCAAAGCGACCGGCCTCCGACGTCGTCGCAGGCGTGCCGCTGATCCGCACAGTCTGCCCCGTCAGATCATCACGGATCAACGGATCGAGAAGGGACGGATTGGCCGTCAGAGCCTTGGTGAAACGGTCCGCATCAAGCGTGAGACTCCCGTCGCGCTCGGTCTGAATACCGATATCCGCCAAATGCGTGCCCCGCTCCCCGAACCCCCGTGACAGGACCCGCTCGATCCCGCGCAGCACCCCATCGGCCAGACTGTCGCCCGCCAGATCACCCGCAACACCCGCCTCGCCAAATCCGCGCGCGGTCAGCGTTTTGACAAGGGTCTGCGTCGCATTGATGATATCGACAAAACTCTGCATCACTTCCAGCGAGCCTTCGGCATTGGGACGCGCCGACACCGTGGCATTCACCGTCGTTACCGCAGTCAGGTTCACCGAGAGGCCGGGCAAGAGATCGTCGATCTGATTGCTGGCACGGGTCACGTTGATCCCATTGAAACTCAGTTGTGCATCCTGCGCGCTCTGCACTTGAATTGCACCCGGCCCGGCGCTGATATCAAAGCTGGCGAGCGCCGCATCCGCCCCCGCCGCGACACTCAAACGCAAGGCATTCTGCTCGCCGGTCTCGGATATGATCCCGAGCGAGAATGTCCCGTCCCCCACATCAATCACCCGCGCCGATACGCCCTCAAACGTGCTCAGCGCTTCGGCGATATCGGCCAGGCTGCTGCCGGCCTGAAACGTCACGGTCTGCCCCGGCCGCGCACCGGCGGTGAACACCGGCGGGACATCGTCGGTCCACGCTCCGAAATCAACGGTCAGAACGCCCGCGCCAATCTCTGCCGCAGCGTCGGTAAAGCCGCCAAATTCCAGAACCTGCGCCTGCGCCAACTGCGTCACACCAATTTTCGCAGTCGTCAAATCAACCGCTGCCGGATCGCTGATCGTGACCGATACCGCGCTGGTATCGCTGCCAACAGTGCGCGGCGACAGGTTCCGCATGAGGTCCAAGGCTTCGGTCATCCGATCGGCCTGACCGCGCAACCGATCATAGCCCGACAAGCGCAGCTCGGCCCGGTCGATCCGGTCGGTGATCAACTCACGCCGGGGCGAAATCTCGGCCTGCGTCAGCGAGTCGGACAACTCCGCGATGTTGATGCCGGTGCCGCCTCGATTCAGAGACGTCAGAATATCGTTTTCCATGATATACCCTCTTCGCCCCTGACAACGGCACGATGCCGCAGGCTGTTAGCCCTGCCGCCTCAATAGGTGATCTCAATCTCGATCCGGCGGTTCAACTCGCGGCCTTCAGGTGTCTCGTTGTCGCTGACCGGCATCGATTCACCCCGGCTTGTCGCAGTCAGGCGCTCGGGCTCGATCAACCCCGACCCAGAAAGCTCGCGCACCACCGCAGAGGCCCGCGCTGCGGCCAGCCCCCAATTGTCCTGATAGGTTGATCCACCGCCAAGCGGCACCGTATCGGTATGCCCCGTCACGACGATATTGCTCGCCTCACCCATCGCCGCAAAGGCCAGTCGCGCCATCACATCGCGCGCCCCTTCGGTCAAGTCCGCCCCGCCGGATGGAAAGGCTCCGCCAGCCCCGACAGTGATGATCACCTTGTCTTCGCGCTGCTCGACCGTCACCAGCCCCTCGCCGATTTCCTGCCGCAACGCGACCTGCAATTGCGCATCGGCAATAGCGGCGCTGCGTTCGGCCTTCCCTGCTTCTGCTTGGGTGTCGGCCTCTTTCTGCGCGGCCTCTGCCATCTGCGGCAATGCCTCGGCCAATCCCTCCAGCATCACATCAGAGGTGGATTGCCCCGTGGCCTCTGCGGCCTGCTGCAAGGCCTCGGCCGCCTCGGTCAACTGCGACGGCAGGCTCTCGCCATCGGCCGCCTCAAAGCTCATGACCACCGTGCCATCGCGCGTTTCCACCTTGACCGTCCCCTGCTGCAAGGCCTCTTGCAGCGCTTGCGCCAATTCTGTCGCCTCGGCCTGACCCGGATCGTCGGCGCCCTCGCCTTCGGCAGCCCCCTTGCCCTGCTCCTCCGTCACTGGACGGTCGATTTCGGGGTTCTCGGTCTCGGTCGTGTCCTGCGTCATCTGCTCTGTCACCGACATTTCCGGCGACGGGCTGAACGACAGATCAAGGATCGTCGTGCCCTTGGGCTGCTCCATCACCGGCACCTGCCGCTGGACGCCAAAGGCCATGCTGAGCGATCCCGCCACCATTTTGAACTTGGGCTGGTTGAACTCGGCAAAGGACAGGATCAGAACGAAAAACGCCATCAGGAGCGTGGCGATATCGGCAAAGGTCGCCATCCACGCAGGCGCACCCTTGGGCGGGCATTTCGGACAGTCATCGGGTGGAGATTCGATGGGAACCGGCAGGGGGATGGGTTTGCGCGCCATGGGTCACACCACCTCAGGCTGCCAACAACTTGAGCTGCATCTTGGGCGGCATCACCGCAACCATCTGCTCTTGCACATTGCGCCCGGATTCGCCGCGCGCGATATTACGCAATCCCGCCAAAACCATGTCGCGATAGGCGGCTTCACTCTCGGTGTATCCTTCGAGTTTCGACAGAACCGGGCCAACCATGACATTGGCGATAAACGCGCCGTAAAGCGTGGTCAAAAGCGCCACCGCCATCGCAGGACCGATCGCTTTGGGGTCGGCCATGTTGCCCAACATCTGCACCAGACCAATGAGCGTGCCGATCATGCCCATCGCCGGGGCAATGTCGATCCAGCCGCGCAGCGCCTCATGCACCTCGCCATGACGCACCTTCATCGCCTTGATCTCTTCCGACAATTGCTTGACCAACTTCGACTCATCCGCACCATCGACCAGCATTTGCAGACCCTTGGAAAAGAACTTGTCCGGCACTTCCTGATTTTCAAGCGCCATCAGCCCGCTCTTGCGCGCGACATCCGACAGCTCGACCATCTTGGTGATCAGCTCCTCTTTGCTCGGCGCCTTGGGCATGAACGCCTTGCCCATCGCACCAAAGCTGCGCAGGAAAACCGGCATGGTGCATTTATACATGACCGCAAAGAACGTCCCGCCAAACACGATCAGAATCGAGGCTATGTCGATGAACGGCCCCAGACCACCCGCAGCCAACATCGAGCCAATCACCATTCCCACCGCACCGATCAATCCGATGAGCGAAGCAATATCCATTGGCGGGACTCCCTGAGCAAGCGTGGCGACCGGCAACATACCGGGCCTCGGCAGGGATGGGGCAAGAACCATACCAAGCCAAACACGATTGAGAGAAAAGTATTATATTGTTTTAAATCATATGCTTGTAAGAATTTACCAGAATTCCTGCTCAACATTTTCCGGGGCCGCCGTTGCTCTTGTCAAGCGCTGGGCAGCGTACACCCATCTAGCGCTGGCAAACGTAACAAGCCAAGTCAGGAGACTGAATATGACCACAATTAATACGAACATCAGCGCGATCACTGCACAAGCGAACATGAGCCGCGTCAACGACGATATGAATGCCGCGATGAGCCGCCTGTCCTCAGGCCTGCGCATCAACGCCGCCAAGGACGATGCCGCCGGCATGGCCATCGCGGAAAAGATGACCTCGCAGATCACCGGCCTCAATCAGGCGGTCCGGAACGCCACCGACGGCAAGAACCTGCTGGACACGACCGAGGGCGCACACTCGGAAGTCTCGAACATGCTTCAGCGTCTGCGCGAACTGGCCGTTCAGTCTGCGAACGATACCAACACTGCCTCCGACCGGTCCAACCTCGGCGCAGAAGCCAAGCAGCTCGTGACCGAAATCAACCGCGTCGCCAAAGACACCACCTTCAACGGTATGAACGTCCTCGACGGCTCCTTCTCGGGCAAGCAATTCCAGATCGGCGCTGACTCGGGCCAGGTGCTCAACATCAGCGTGGACAGCGCCGCCGCCACCGATATCGGCGCCCATACGATGATGTCCAACGTGTCACTCGCCGCTGGGGCCGGCACCGCAGACACCGGCATCACTGCCGCATCGACCATCAACATCACCGGCTTTGCCGGTAGCGCCGAACTGACCACCACAGCCGGTCAATCGGCTCAGGAAATGGCCGCTGCCATCAACAACGTCAGCGCCTCGACCGGCGTCACGGCATCCGCCGAGACCAACATGGAACTGTCGGGATTCTCCGCTGCGGACACGGTCACCTTTGACGTCAACGGCGTGAACATCGGCACGATTGCAATCTCCGACACCGGCGACCTGCGCGGCATTGCCAATGCGATCAACAACCAGACTGGCCGGACTGGCGTCACTGCAACGATGGGCGACGACAATTCGACGATCAAACTGACCGACGCCACCGGCGCCGACATCCTGATCGAGGATTTCACAACCGGCACCGGCGCGACCACAATGGCCGCAACAGCGATCAATTCTGACGGCACTGCCGCCGGCGCAACCGCGGGCGTCCATACGGCAACGCTCGACGACACCGACAATGACATGGCCGTCAGCGGTCAGGTGGAACTCAGCTCGACCAAGCAGTTCTCGGTCGGCACCGATGAGGTGACAGCAGGCGAAGTGTT
Organism: Roseovarius sp. MBR-51; assembly: GCF_053628575.1. NCBI lineage: Bacteria > Pseudomonadati > Pseudomonadota > Alphaproteobacteria > Rhodobacterales > Roseobacteraceae > Roseovarius > Roseovarius sp. MBR-51. The sequence goes on along the minus strand of NZ_JBRJGQ010000002.1, from coordinate 150,220 downwards.
CTTTGAAGGCGCGGCCAACACCTCCGAGCTCAGCTCGGTTGCCGAAATCGACCTGACCACCCAGACCGGCGCCGCCGACGCCCTCAAGGTGATCGACGTCGCTCTGCAAAAGGTCAGCCAGGCCCGGTCCGACCTCGGTGCCGTGTCCAACCGTCTTGACAGCACGATCTCGAACCTGACCAACATCACGGTCAACGTTCAGGCCGCGCGGTCGGGCGTCATGGATGCCGACTTTGCCAAGGAATCATCCGAGATGGCGCGGTCGCAAATTCTGTCCCAGGCCAGCACCGCGATGCTCGCACAGGCCAACCAGTCGGCCGAAGGCGTGCTTTCGCTGCTCCGGTAAACGTCGAAATCTCGACAGTATCGAAAGAACCCCAACGGTATCGTTGGGGTTTTTTCAATTTAATCAAAGAGGGTTACGCGATTTTTCCGCCATTGGATCGACACGCCCGCCAGCGTCGAATTCCGAGTCTTCAGTCTAACGACAAGCCAGATAGGTATTTAAGCAAGAGATTGGAGAAAATACGATGAACATGCAAATTTCTCAGCGCACCGCCCAGACTCAGGGGCTTGTGATGACCGGCCACATGCAACAGGCGATTGCCCTGCTGCAACTGTCCAACACCGACCTGCAGCGCTATATCGAGCAGGAAGCCGAGGAAAACCCCTTCATCGAAGTCGCCCGCTCCGAACGCGCCCTTCCCAGCCTGCCGCATTCCGGTGGTAAGGGCAATGACGGCGACGATGCCAGCGGCCGCATCGCAGATCACCCGCTCTCGCTCTATGCCCATGTCGCGGCCCAGTTCGACCTGATGTTCAACACCGCTCACGACCGCCACATCGCGGATCGCTTTCTCGAGGCGCTCGACGAAAACGGCTGGTTGGGCGAACCGCTGGAAGAGATCGCCTTTGCCTGCGCCCTCGACATGGACGAGGCCGAGCATATGCTCCATGCGGTGCAGGCGGTCGAACCGACCGGCCTCTTTGCCCGCACTCTCTCCGAATGCCTTGCCCTTCAGGCCGAGGATCTGGGGCTGATGACGCCCATCTTTCGCGCCGTTCTCAACAACCTGCCGCGCCTCGCCGCCGCTGATCTCACCGGATTGGCACGGGTCTGCGCCTGTTCGATGGACGATCTGCGCACCACGCTCAAACACCTCCGAAGCCTCAATCCCAAACCGGGGGCCGATTTCCTTATCGGTGACCTGATCGAGCGCGAGCCCGACCTGATCGTGACCCGAAGCGCGACCGGCTGGAGGGTTGATCTCAATCGCTCCACCCTGCCCGCCGTTCTGGTGAACGAGGCCAGCGCCGCCGCCGCCACTCAGGACAAACGCGCCCGCGACTATGTCGGCGAACGCCTTGGCGTCGCCCGCTGGCTGCGCCGCGCAGTCGAGCACCGCAACCAGACCGCCCTAGCGGTCGGTGCGGAAATCGTTCGTCGTCAGGCCGCCTTTCTGGAACATGGCCCGGCCCGCATCGCCCCGATGACTCTGGCCGATGTGGCACAGGCCATCGGCGTGCACGAGAGCACCGTCAGCCGCGTGACCACCGGCATCCTGATGGTGACGCCACAGGGCACCATGGGGCTCAAGCGGTTCTTCAGCACGGCACTGGCCGGGGATGCCGATGGCGAAGGCGGGGCCTCTGCCGCCGCCGTCCGCTACCGCATTCAAAGGATGGTCGCCAACGAAGACCCCGCCAATCCCCTCAGCGATGATGCCATCGCCCAGATGGTCAGCGCCGATGGTCCGGTGCTGGCCCGGCGCACCGTCGCGAAATACCGCGACATGATGCACATTCCCTCGTCGTTTCAGCGCAAACGGCAGGGCAAACTGAACGCGATGTAAAACGCGGCCGGGGCGTCAGCGCGCCTCGGCAAGATCAGGCCGCCCGGCGGCGTGAAAGAACCGCAGCTCCGGGGCCAGCGCGACCATCTGACGATGCAGGTCTCGCTCTGACCGGGCCGCAATCACCCGCCAGAGACGGAATCCGCGCGCCATACGATCCGCACGCACCAGCATCGGTGCCGCGCGCCAGAAATAGATGCAGATCAGCGCCTGAAGCGCGCCCCCCGCCCCCCATCCCAACGGCACACAGAGCACCGACAGCGCCGCCCAGATGGCCAGAGGCGTCCAAAGTCGCATCTGAAGCATATAGAGCGGCGGCACGAGGGCCAGAACCGAGGGCTTCTGCGGTTGGGCATCATAAATATCGTCCGGCCCGACCATCACATCATAATTGCGCAACCGCGCCGCCAGCAATGGCTCGGGCAAGCGCGCGGCTGCATCGGGCAAAGGCATGGCCCGCCACCGTCCAAGGATTGCCGTGCGCGCCAGCACCGGCCAGACCTTTGCATCGCGCCGCATCCAGAGCACGCGCGGGCGCTCGGGGTGTTCCTTGAACCGGGCCAACAGATCCTTGGTCTGCCCATCAACGGCATGTGTATCGACGCGCAGCAGAATGTCACCGGGCCGCAACCCCAGCGCCTTGCCCTGCGGATTGGCCGACGCGAGCGCCAGCACGCCGGGCGCCTGACCTTGGCGCGGGATGTCTATGGGACTCATGTGCAGGTCATCCTATGGAAAGCCAAAGGGATTGGGCTCAACACGCGCCTGCGGCTTCTTGCGCGATGGGGTCTTGGCTACGGATTTGGCCGGCGCGACACTGCTTTGCGCCGCAGATCTCGTCACCTCCGGGCGTTCCGCCAACATCCGGGTCATCGCCAGTTGCAGGTCCGACAGTCCTTGGGCAAATGCCTCGCGCGTTTCCACATGACTGGCTTGCAGGGCCTCCGAGAGACTGCGCAGCATTTGCGGCGCGGCGGGATCTTCTGCCCCGTCGCTCGCTATTGCCTCGCCAAGACGCGCAGCCTCTTGCGTCAACACTGCTTCAAACCGCTCGATGCCGGCGGTCTGTGCCGCCTCAATCGCTGTCACGCTGTTCGACAATCCCTCCAACGCGGTCATTTGCGCCTGCAAATCGCCGACAGATTTGGAAAATACCGTCAGGGCTTCGATCTGGGTGGCGGTCGCCGTGCGCATGTCCGACAAGGTGCGCAGATAGACCAGCCCCGCCAAGGCAACGCAGAGTACCGCAGCCGCCACGACGCCCAGCATCAGTGGCTTCATCCCCTTGGCAAACTTGTCCAGCCGCGCGGCGGCGGCCAAGGTATCGGATGACAGGCGCGCCACGTCCTCGGCGCTGTCATTCGCGGCAGTCGCCGCCTCAAGAGCCAATTGAATGCTGTGTTCCAGCTCGGCGGGTGTGTTGCTCATGCCGCGTTCCTTCGGGTGTTGCAGACGCCGGACACTCCGGCTTTGACCTCACCGTGCAGAGTTCATGCCAAGTCACGCCCTAAAATCTCAGCTCGACAGGCCGTTGACTCAATCAGACCCCAACCCTCGATCGAGAACACAGAATGCATAGCCACACACATATGACCGACACCTTTGCCCCCCGTACCGATAGTCAGCCCCGTTGCGCCAGCCATGGGCATGTCTGTCGTGCCGAGGCTCCTTTCGCACAGGTCTCGATCGGATCACGCAGCTATGAAATCGCCGAGGCCCTCAGAGAAGGGGACCGCCTCGCCTTTCGCACCCATGGCCAACAGGAATGGTGCGCCCTCGACCGGCGCGTGGCCGATGGCTGGGTCGCGATTGCCTCTGACATCCTCTTGCTCGACCCCGATGTGTTGTTCGATTTTCTCCATACCCACGCCGTGCGCGTCAGCACGTCCCAGGAACCGCCCTATGATATGGAATTCGACACGCTCGGGATCAAATGGACAGCACGGCTCTTGCAGGACCGCGATGGCGAGGTCAGCTTTGGTGGCGGCCTCTGGCATCACGCCCGTCTGGGTCTCAAGGCGCCGTCTGACGGGCGCGCCCGCGCGATCATGGTCCTGCTGGCCGCCATGCCCGATGCCCGCCTCCGATTCGAACCCCATATCACACATTGGGCACACCGAATTGCTCAGGGTGTTCGGGTCATTCCGATGATGTGATTCCCATCGGGCGACCCCGTTCAAAGGTGAAATTTTGGGTCACATTTGCGTGATTCCTACTATGGGTTGTAGGCGCTGACGAAAGCACATCCAATCATAGTAGCAGGGCTATCTTTCGATAGCGCTTTACCTTTAGATATGGCTGCTCCGACAGAAAACTCTGCTAAAAGATGCGCAACGAATGCGCCTTGTTTTGCAATCAAAAGAGACAGACCATGAACCGTAGATTCTTTCTGACACTGGCCGCCGTGGGCCTGACACTAGCCCAATCCGTCGCGACCTATGCCGCAGACGAAGAGGTCATTCTGACCGTCAACGACCTGCGCAGCGGACAAACCACAACCTTCACCGAGGCAGATCTTCTCGCCCTGCCGCAACAGAGCTTCGAGACCACGACGATCTGGACCGACACGACGCCCAAGTCGTTCTCCGGCCCCGCGCTCATGGCTGTGCTGGAGGCCGCCGGCAGCGCGCCCGGCACCCTCCGCATCCACGCAATCAACGACTATAACGTGACCTTCCCTGAGGAACGGCTGGAAGATACCGTGCCGATTCTTGCCAACCGGATCGACGGTGCACCCTTCTCGCTGCGTGAAAAAGGTCCGCTTTGGCTGGTGTTCCCCTACGACATCGACACCCGCTTTCAGAGCGAAGAGTACTTCACCCTGAGCGTGTGGCAACTCAAGCAGATCGACATCCTCGCCGAGTGATCCGTGATACACCCTCCCTCCAACGGCACCGGCCCCGACAAGGTCTTTAACACGACCAAGCGTCTTACGGCGCAGATATTGCTGTTTCTGATGCTCATCTCCAGCATCGCGCTGCTGGTCAGCGCGATGGCGTTTCAGCAGCGTCTGGATGCAATCCGCTCGGCCAACACCGACAACGGCGGTTGGGTGGTCGCGCAGCTAGAGGTGGATCACCTCGGCCTGATGCAAAAACTCGACGAGGCCGTGCTTCAGCTCCGCCCCCAGATCAACGTGCCGCTGACCCCGGAAAACCTGGCTAACGTCAAACGCGAGTTCGACATCTTCTACAGCCGTATCGACATCTTCTCCTCGACCCTGCAACGTATGGAGGTCTCCGAGGCGCTGCTCGCGCAGGTGGATCGGCTCAAGGTCACCCGCGAACGGCTGGCCAACCGAATCGACGCGATCACCGTCAACGACCCACAGGCCCTCGAGGCCTTTCGCAAGGCGGTGCATCGCTCCTATCCTACGGTGCGCGACATCACCGTGGCCGGGCTTCAGGAAATCACCACCGAAACCACCCGCGTCCGCCAAGAAGAAAAGCGCCTCTTCGTCCGGTTCTTCGTGCAATCTCTGGTCCTCTTCGTCCTGATGGCGATCGGCGCGGTTCTGGCCGTGCGCCTCTGGCGCGAACTGGAACGGCGCACCGCCGAAACGGGCCGCATCGCAGCCATGCTCTCGACCGCCTTCAATTCGACCCTGAATGCGGTGATCGTGACCGATCCCCAGTCGCGCATCCTCTACAGCAACGTGCGCGCGCACCGCATTCTGGGCTACACGTCCGAAGAGCTCCAGACCATGCGCGCCGAAGACATCGTGGTGCCGGGGGCCCATGATACCGCCGGCCATGACAGCATCAAGGATCTCATTGGCAAGGGATCAATGCTCGGGGCGTGCCGCAATGCGGTCGGGCGCGAAATCCCCGTCGAACTGTCGCTGGTCACGGACCATGACATTTCCGGCCAACCCATCGTCATCATTTTCATCCGTGACGTCTCCGCCCAATTCGAGGCCGCCTCGAACCTCCGTGAGGCTCTGCAACAGGCCGAACAGGCGGCCCGCGCCAAGAGCATGTTCCTCGCCACCATGAGCCATGAGATGCGCACGCCGCTGCATGGGTTGATGGCCTCGCTCGGGCTGATCGAAGAGGCGCAGATGTCCCCCGAAAATCGCGCCCTGCTGAAAACCGCCCGCGATTGCAGCGCGCGCGCGCTCGATCAGGTCGATGACGTACTGGAACTGACCCGGCTGGGCGAGAGCACGGAAACACCCGTGCACTTCGATCCGGCCCGTATTGCCGCCGACATCGTCGACGAATTGCAGCCTTTGGCGTTGAAATCCAACAACCGGATCGACCTGATCACCCAAGGTGCCTTCGACGCCCATCGCTTCGAGGGATTGCCAAGTGCCTTCTCGCGCGCGCTCTACAATCTCGCGGGCAATGCGGTCAAATTCACCACGAGCGGCGTCATCACCATCCGCCTCAGCCTTGGTGGACATGCCCCCGAAGACCTCAATCTTACGGTCGAGGTCGAGGACACCGGCGTCGGCATTGCGCCGGAAAACCAGATACGCATCTTCGAGAGCTTCGAGACCGTTGACCGCAGCGAAGTGAACTCCACCATGGGCAAAGGGCTCGGGCTGCCCATCGCCCGACTGGCCATCGAGCGGCAGGGTGGCGCCCTGAACCTCTTCAGCACGCCCGGCGTCGGGAGCCGCTTCTTCTTCACAATCCCGCTGCGCCTGTCGACTGCCCCGGAACAGGGGCTGACCCCAGTGCCCTCCGACGCCCGGATTGAGATCCAAGACACACCGCGCCGCGTCCTTGTTGTCGATGACAACGACATCAATCTGACCCTGATGACCGAAATGGTGCGCCGCATGGGTCACCACCCCGAAACCGCCCTGAATGGCCAAGAGGCGGTGGACAAGGCGCAGGCCGAGGCTTTTGACGTGATCCTTATGGATTTTTCCATGCCAGTGATGGACGGACCCACCGCGGCTGCGACGATCCGGAAATCTGGTGGTCCGTCTGCCCGGACGGTGATCATCGGCGTGACCGCCCTGATCGGCGCCCATACCGGCGAGGGGCAGGCGTCAGCGATGGACAAAGTTCTGACCAAACCCGTCAGTCAGCAGCATCTGGCCCGCGCCATCCGCGACACCCGGCGCGATCACTCTCACGCAGAGTCCGCCAAAGAACCGGCAGAGCCCCCCCTGACCGAGAGCCGCGGTTCCGCATCCGCCATGCAGGATCTGAGCGCGTTGGTGGGACCGGATACAGCCGTTCGGCTGGTCCGCGCCACGCTCGGCGACGCAGAACTGGCCTTTGCGGCGATGCTCAATCCCGACCTGTCGCTCGACGACAAGGCGCGGATGATTCACAAGGCGGTTGGTTCAACCGGCGTCATCGGCTTGGAAGAGCTCACGGAAACACTCTCAGAGGCGGAAACCTTGGCCCGCGACGGGCGCGATCCCGCCCAGAGCGATCTGGTCGCCGCGGCCAAATCCCTCCTCAACGAGTTTCGCACCGATTTCGCGCCCTACCTGAGCGCCCCAACGGACCGCGACAGCAACACGTCAGAGACTGTCTGACTCGAGACCCAGCTTTTGCATCCGGCTGATGAGCGTGGTCCGCTTCAACCGCAGCATTTCAGCGGCCCGTGTGACCCGCCCTTGGCTCAGTTCCAGCGCCGATTGGATCACCTTGACCTCAACCCGCTGCAACATGGTCCGCAGATCGAGCGAACCGTTCTCCGCCAACATGTCCTTGAGATCGGGCGTGCCCACCGGCAGTGCCTCGACCGATGGTTCGGGTGCAATCGGTGTTGTGGACGGAAAGCTGAGGCGCGGCACCAGGGCGACACGCGCCTCAGCCTCGGTAATGGTCCGGTTGCGGAACAGGATCTGTGCGCGGTCATGGAAATTGCGCAGCTCCCGCACATTGCCCGGCCAGCCATAGGCCATCAAAAGCGCCAGGGCGCCCGGCGTCAACTGGAGCGTGGCACCGCCCCGGTTGCCCTGCTCCATGGCGCGCAGGATCTGCGGAATGTCCTCGGCATGGTCGCAGAGCGCAGGCATGCACAGGCTGAACACCTCGATCCGAAACAACAGGTCCTCCCGGAACCGTTTTTGGACAACATCGTGGTGCAGGTCGCGGTGGGTTGCGCTCAGCAGGCGGAAATTGACGGCAATCGGCTCTCCGCCCCCCACCCGCTGAATGGTCTGGGTCTCCAGCGCGCGCAGCAGCTTGACCTGCACATGCAACGGGGTCTCGCCGATCTCGTCGAGAAAGAGGGTGCCGCCTTCGGCCTGCTCGATCAATCCGATCCGCCGATTGAGCGCCCCGGCGAACGATCCCTTTTCATGTCCAAAAAGTTCGGACTCCAAAAGATCAGCCGGAATGGCTCCGCAATTGACCGGAATCATCGGGCCAGTGCGACCCGACATAAGATGCAGCGCAGTCGCCACCACTTCCTTGCCCGCGCCCGTGGGGCCGGTGATCAAGACAGGGACATCGCTTGGGGCAATGATGTTGATCGTCTGCTTGACCCGCCGCATCACCGGCGAGTCGCCGACCAATAGCGCATCAAGCCGAAGATCAATTGGAAATTGCTCCGTGAGCGAAGACGCCGTCCAATAACTTGTCATAATATACGACCTACTATCCCTTTGGTTATTAACCTTCCTAGCAGCATCTTGCGCACCATCAGAGCGTGCAAAAGGACTCGGGCAACGCTCTAAAGATAGTGATAAGGTCGCGGATACGCGCAGTCGGGATTACTGACGGCGCTTTTGTCCGATTGGACGGTCCGGCATCCGTGGTAGCGCCCCCTCCGGCAGCGCCGAGTCGTCCCAATATTGCACGTCGCCCGCCAGCGTCACGAGCGGCGCGTTGCCCAGAAATCGTCGATCTTCGCGCACCACCGGCGCTTCGAGGCGCGGAGCCATGCGCGGCGGCAGGCTTGGTCCGGGCTGTGTACCGTCAGCGCGTACAAATTGTACATGCTGTACCCCTGCCTGCACCGGCCCGACCGGCCCAAGCCGCGCCAGAACCTTGCGCACCCGCCCCAGATAAGCGGCCCCCCGGCCCGGATCACGCGAATGATAATACCGCGTCGCCCCGTCCCAACTCCCTGTTTCTGAACGTAATTCACTCAGATAGCGGGCCGCATACTCCGTGTTTTGCGCTGGATCGATCATCTCTTCGAGATCGGCGAAATTATCCCCATGCCAGCGATAATTAAGCTGCATACACCCCACATCAAACTCCCGCACCCCACGATTCACCAACTGTCGCAGATGCGTCAGAGCCTCCTCTTTGCTTTGATAATAAAAGGCTTTTCCCCGCACGTTCGAGGTCCAAGCCCAAGCGCGCGCGCCCGACTTGCCCTGCGCACGCCCCGATTCCGTGCGTGCGATAGCGCTCAGCAATCCCTCCGGCAAACCATGCCGTTCCGACGCCTGCGCCGCAAGCGCCTCACAATTCACAGGGGTCGCGAAGGCAAAAACCGGCGCGCAAAGCAGGGCCAGTATCAAGGATATAGCATGTCTCATACCCCCACTTTGCAAGTGGCGGGCCAAATCAGCCTAGGTCACTCCAGAACTTGGGGCGGCCGGAGAAACCATCACATGTCATTGATTTATCTAAGAAAATCAAACAGGCTCTGCTGCGTGATCCGTGCATATGTCTGTTGCGCGGCATCCCGCGTCAGCATTGATTGCTGCAACCGCGTGAGCGCATCCGCGAGATCCAGATCCTCGAGACCGGCAACCGCCCGGTCCATCGCCAGCTTGCGATTGTCGATCACATCTGATTGCCGCGCCGCATCCGCCGACAGCGCTCCCAACTGCGTGCGCTGATCAATCAGGTGATCCGTGGCACTCTGGAGCCGGTCAATCACCGCATCCCGCGTCCGCCCACTCGGCACAATCGCCTGCGTCGCACCTTGGGCATCGCGGGCAGAGACCAAGACACCGCCAGGATCAGGTTCGCTGGAAACCCCTGAAACCGTGATATTCCCCTGTGCAGACAGGCTCAACCCGCCCGTATCCGGGTCAAGCGCAGCACTGATCCCGGTCGTTGCCGTCTGGGCGTTGATCGCCTCAACCGCCCCAGACAGAGCGCCTTGCGCTGCCTCATAGGTGATCGTGGCCTGGCCCAACGGCCCTTCAACGGTCATTGTCCATTCCGCCGGGGCGCGGCTCAACGCCGGTTCAAGGCTCAATTGGCCGTTGCCAGTGGCACTGGCACGTGGCGCGGAACTGGCCGTGGCAAGAGTGCCAAGAAAATCGTCGATCACGGCGAAAACATCGCCGTCCTCAGAACCCATGCGAAACACCGTATCACCGCTCAGTCCGGTGGGCAGGCTAATGGATTCAGATACTTGCAGCCGCGATTGCCCGCCGTCACCCCGATAGATCACGCCGCCTGCCCCATCTCGGAACGGATCGGCTTGCGTGCCGTAGCCGCCAAAGAGCGCGCGACCGCTCTCATCTCGGGCATTGGCCAACCCAAGCAAACTCGCGCGCAGCGCCCTCACCTCGGTGCCGATGCTGTCCCGCTCTGTCGCCGTTGCCGTATCCGATGCCGCGCGCAGCGCCAGTTCTCCGACCCGGCGCATGAGATTGCCAGTCTCGCTCAGGACCGTGTCAGCCTGATCGAGCCGTGCCCCCGCCCGCTCGAGATTGGTCGAATAGCGCTCCAACGCCTGTTTTTGCTCTTGTGCCGCTGACAGGCGCAGAGCCCGCACCGGATCGGCTGAGGGTCGCGGATCGTTGACACCCGACGAAACCTGCGCTTGCAGATCGGAAATCCGGTCATTGACCTGCGACAGGTTGCGTGTGGTGACGTTGTGAAAAAAGGCTGTGCCGATGCTCATTCAATACCTCATATCGCTTGGAGCAGGGTGTCGAACAGCGCACGCGCCACCGACAAAACCTGCGCATTGGCCTGATAGGCCTGTTGCTGTTGCATCAGTTGTGCCGCCTCTGTATCCAGATCGACACCGCTCAGTTCGGATTCCGCGCGCGCGGCGCTTTCAAACTCGGCCTCGGCGGTGGCAGCACGGTTCTGGCTTGCTGTCACCTGCGCACCTGCCCGCTGTTGCAGGCTGGCAAAGCTGGTGGCATAGCCTCCTTGCCCGGTCAGCCCGTCACGCTGGCGCAGATTGGCCAGAGCCTCGATGCTGCGCCCGTCACCGGCACCACCAGCGTTCGGCGATAGGACGTATCTATCGCCCGTGACCCGCCCGCCACCCAGTGTCACCTCCAGGTCGCCAAACTGCGCAGTTCCCGCCGCATCAAGCGTCCGAGAGGCCAGATGTGCGCCACTATCGCGGTCAAAGAGCCCGACCAGACCCGTTGCAGCATCCAATACCCGTAGTTCACGCGTGCGCTCGGTCGCAGGCTTATCGCCGATCTGTCCGGCGAGGCGCAGCGCGCCTGTGCCACCCATCACGACCAAGAGATCTTCATCCGGGATGTTTGCCAATCGCAGCACAGAGCCGCTTGTGCCTGCCTCGCTCTGCACGTCCAACACACGGTCATCGGTTGCTGTCAAACGCAGCGTTCCGTTCACCACCTCGGCGCTAAGACCAAGAGTGTCGAACCCCGCTGCCGCTGCGCCCGATTGGGCATCTATCATCATCTCTCCCGCATGGGCGCTGAAAGAGATTTCCACCCGGCCATAGGTCGTGTTGATATGACCTGTTCCCGGAAAGCTTGGCGGCAGTACAACTCCCCCAGCCGAGACACTGATTGAATGCTCCTGCCCGTTCAGCGTAACAGTAAAGCTGGACGGCAGATTGGCCGCGTCAAACGGCTGGCCAATCACGGTCGTGACCGGTGCATCCCCAACTCCCATACCGAACCGTGCGGCTTCGCCCGCGTCCGCAAGCAAGCGCAGTGCCGAACCATCCAGCGTGCCGCCCTGCGTCTCCAAGATAAGGCGGTTGTTTGCGTCAAAGCGTGCGGTAACCCGCCCTGCTTCGGGACCACTGACCACGGGCGCACCGCCACTCATGCGAATGGCATAGTCCTGCGCCCCAAGGCTCACGCGCATCTGCGCCCCGTCAGGTGGCAGCGCGCTGAGGACCCCACCGGTGATCTGGCTGGCGGGTGCGGTGGCACGCAGATCAGCGGCCAGTGCGCTGGCCATCGCGGCACCAGTGCCAAGCGCCGGGTCGGCTTCGGCGGTCACACTGCGCCCATCTGCTCCGGTGACGGTTATGCGCCGCAGATTAAAATCTCCCGGCCCCGGTTCTGCCGGGGTCAGGATCACTTGCGCACCCGCGGCACTGGTTTGCCGCGCGATGAGCCCATTGGCGAACCCGTCCGTTGCAGCACTCTGCAAGACGCCATTCTCGGATACGCCAAAGGGCGCAGAACCACTCAGGCGCACCGTGCCCGAAATCCGCGCCGCATCCGGTCCGCCCGCACCAAGGCTCACTGTGCCCAGCGTCGCACCATCCGGCGCAAGCCGGGTCAGCGTAACAGGCTCCGCCCCGGAATGGGCGAGCCGTGAAATCGTGATATCGAGCCCATCGTCCTGCACCAGCACAAGACGGCTCCCGTTCGGTGACAACTCAGCCCGGATGCCTGTGCCGCCGGATTGCGCATTGATCGCTGCCTGTAGTCCCGCAGGTCCTACGGCACCAAGGTCCGCCTCAATCGTGACTGGCGTAAGATTCTGTCCAGTCAAGCGCAGGGACAGCACACCGCTTGCCGGCACGTCTACTGAGAGCCGCGTTTCAGCCTCGGCCTGCACCGGAAGACTATCAGCTAACTGTTGTGCAGCCCAAGCCGCATTGGCCCCATCCGGTAGACGCAGCGTGCTTGATTGTGTCGCACCGTCATAGCTTATGACGGTGCCTGGCGTTTCTGTTGCGGGCGAGGTACCCGTCCAAGCCGCGATCCCGCCGACTTGCCCAATAAGGACCGTATGGTCGCCACTGACCGACTGACGCTCAAAGGTCAAACCTCCGTAGGGTGCCGCACCCTCAAGATAGTCGGCATTGTAGGAGGCATCAGGATGGAATCCATTCTCGGACGTCAACAAGGCTGCCGCTTCTGACGCGCTGAGCGGCGGACCCGAGAGCTGCCGGCCATCGCGGGTAAAGACCGAAAGGGTCGCGGCCGGGGCTGCATCCGCGACCACCACACCCACCACAGGGCCCAAATCGGTCACGAGACTGGCAGAGGAGGGCAGCGCCGCGGCGCGCGCCAGCAAGGAGAGGGTGCCACCAGACCCTTCCGCCAAAAACCCGAGATCGCGCAGGCTCTGGCCTGCCGCAGTCTCAACCGCGCCTGAATTGAGGGCATTCGCCAGAGTGGTCGCATCAAGGCCCGCGGGCAAATCGAACACAACCTCACCTTCTGGCATGGTCAGGCTCAAGGTCTGCGGAGCCGCGCCCGGCGGTATAACCAAATCCATTGCTGCAAGGCGCGGCTGAACTGACAATGCCACGTCCGCAGTACCGGCTGGGATTACCCCAACGACGCCAGCGCTCAAAAACTCGACCGGCTCGTCCCCTATGACGCCCGCCAAATCCGTCAGACCCGTGACGTTCGTGGTCAGGGCGGTCGCATTCAGCGCAGCAGTGCCCTGATTGCCGGAAACCGCACTCACGGTCAGCGTGCCTGCTGCAGCAAGTCCTTGGGGATCAGTCAACACCATCATCAGATGGCGCGCCGAAGCGTCCTGCCGCGTCAGCGTGATCCGGTCACCATCGAACGGAACGCCACTCATCTCGATGCGCAGCCCCGGCAGGCTGAGAGTTTCGACACCTAGAGCCAATGTTTGTCCTACCGCGTCGCGTGCCTGCCACTGACCCGTGGGCGCATCATGTACCAACGTCAATGGTCCTTGGGGCATTTGGGTTGCATCAGTGATGACCAACCGCGCAGAGCCAGTGCCTCGCATCAGCGCGCCGGACTCTGCTTCCCATCCCGAAAGAGAAAACAGCGCAGCCCCAGGTTCGCCCACCGGCGTCAGCCCTTTGGAATGCACCGCATTCATTTGCTCAGCCAAACGAGCGGCCCATTGATCGAGATCGGTCCCGGCTTGGGCAATGGCCCCCGCCGCATCGGCCAACCCGCCCAGAACACCCCCACGCGCAATAGTTTGTACCTCGCGAGGGTTCGTATCGGCGGAGGTGACGATCAAACGTCCCTCGCTGCCCAGTTCCAGCCGACCAGAGCGACCCCGTTCAAGGATCAGCGGTCCGCTACCGTCCGCCCCAAGCCGCACCGTTGCGCGCCCTGCGTCATCCAGCGTGACATCCACTGCAACCAGTTCCGACAGATTGACCAGAAGCCGGTCGCGCTGATCCAACAGCGGATTGCGCGCGCCCTCATCCGTGACCTGTGCCAACCGCTCTTGGACTTCGGACAGACTGCTGAGGATGGTATTGGCTTGGTCTACGGCCTGCTGTGTTTCGTCCTGCGCATTGCGCGCCAACACGTCAATCCCCTCAGCCAGATCGGCAACTCCCCCGGCCAGAGCAGTGCCAGCACTCAGAACGGCTTGCCGCATGCCCTGATCGTCCGGGGTCAGCGAAAGGCCATCAAGCGCATCAAAAAATCCATCCAACAGATCCGGCAAGCCGCCATCCCCCGGCAACAGCCGATCTTCGAGCGCCTGCACATGGCTCAGTTGGGTTTGGGCCGCACCAAGTGCGCTTTGGGCATCGCGGCTGCGCGCAGCCACCAAACCGTCAAAGGCGCGGCGGATGTCCGCGACGTCAACGCCCGAACCATATCCAACCTCCTGCATCACCGCATCGCGACGGCGATAGCCTTCGGTATCAATATTGGCGATATTCTCGCCTGTCACACCAAGCGCCGTGCGGTATGCAAGTAGACCGCCGCGCCCGATATCCATCAGATCGACCATGATTTACTCCTGCGATCCACCCAAGTGGCCGGAAAACTGGCGGTAAATAGCCTCGGACAGGCCAAGACCCGCACGCCCCGCCCCCACCTCGGTCAACGTACTGTCCAGCAGGGATTGGGCGGTTTGGGTCGCCGAACTTTCCGTCAACGAGTCTCCAAACGACGCAGCGCGACCGGATTGTAGGATCTGGTTCAGAAAAAGTGCCTCGAACCCCTCAGCGGCCCCGCGCAAGCGATCCTCTTGACGCGCAGCCTTGGCCGCGATCTTGCCGTCTGACAGGCTGGAGGTCTGACCGAGGTCAAAGGGCGTTGAAACCGGTGGCAGGGTCATCTTGGAATGCTCCTCAGATCACGATGAGTTCGGCGCGCAGGGCACCGGCCCGGTGCAATGCCTCGAGGATGGCCACCAGATCGGCCGCACTCGCCCCCACGGCGTTGATGGCATCGACAAGTGAGGCGAGCGAAACGCCCGGATCAAAGACGAAAGCGGGATTGGTTTCTTGCTCCACCGAGATCTCGGTATCCGGTGTCACCACCGCATTGCCCGGAACAACCACGCCACCATCCCGCCCATTGACGACTGTCGCCGCCTGATCGACGTTGAAATCCTCGTTCACCCGCACCGTCAGCGACCCATGCGACACCGCCGCAGGCGTCACCCGCACCATGCCACCGATCACGATCGTGCCCGTGCGCGCATTGACGATGACCTGTGCCGGAGGCGCGGCGGGGTCGACCTCGATATCCTGCAAGAGGCCCATGAAGGGAACGCGCGCCGACGGATCGGAAGGCGCACGCACCCGCACCGAGCTGCCGTCAAAGGCAACGGCCACACCCGCGCCAAACTGTGCATTGATTGCTTCGGCGACGCTGCCCGCTGTCGAGAAATCCGGACGGTTCAGGTTCAGCACGAAATATTCGGTTTCCAGGAACGAGGTCTCGACCATCCGCTCGACTGAGGCGCCGCGCGGCACCCGGCCCACCGTCGGCACATTGACCACCACCGATGACCCGTCGCCACCCGCGACGCCCAGGCCGCCGACCACGAGATTGCCTTGGGCAATGGCGTAAACTTCGCCATCGGCCCCCATCAGAGGCGTCATCAACAACGTGCCACCTTGCAAGGACTTGGCCTTGCCCGCCGTCGACACGGTCACGTCCAAAACCTGACCAGGTTTGAGAAAGGGCGGCAGCTCCGCCGTGACCATCACCGCTGCCGCGTTCTTGGCGTCAAGGTCATTGACCTCCACCTCGAGACCGAGGCGCGAGATGATGGATTGCATGGACTGCCGCGTCAGCCCCGAGTTCCCATCGCCAGAGCCGTTCAGACCAACGACCAGACCATAGCCCACCAAGGGATTGGACCGCACTCCTGCCACATCTGCCAGATCCTTGAGGCGGTCGGCATGCGCCACGCCAGGGATCAGACAGATGGAAAGGAGAAGGGCGCGCAGCATGTCCTGGACCCTCACAGCGGCGACACGGTTTCGAAGGCGCGGCGAAGCCAGCCTTGTTTGGCGGTATCAGCGACATCGCCCGCGCCAACATATTTGATTTCGGCATGGGCGATCCGATCGGAGCGCACCACGTTATCAGCCGAAATATCCGTCGGCCTGACAACGCCACTCAACCGGACATATTCCTGACCGTTGTTGAGCGTGAGCTTCTTCTGACCAACGATTTCCAGATTACCACCCGGCAACACACGCACCACGGAGACCGATACTCGTCCGGTCAGCGAATTGGATTGGGTGGCATTGCCCCGGCCCGCATAGCTGCGCGTGGTGCCGCCCGTCAGGCGCGTGTCATCAAAGCCAAAAGAGAACACATCTGGCACATCCAACTCGAAATTGTCGGTCTTGCTTGACCCCGCAGCCTGCGATTTGGTAGCAGCAAAACGTTCCGAGAATTCAACTGTCAGGATGTCGCCCACGGCACTGGCCCGCCGATCAGCGACGAACAACCCCTTGGAATAGCCGGAATATATCGCGCCTGTAGGCATCAAGCGGGACTGCTGAACTTCTTCTACAGGGTAGACCGGCGCATAAAGCTCGGATTCGGCCTCTTCGATCTGGGTGGAGCATCCAGCCAACGCGATCAGCGCAGCAGAGGTGCAGAATAGACGGTGCATTACAGACCCTTTCAGAGGTTGTTGGCGAGGTAGCTCATCATCTCGTCGGAGGCAGAGATAGAGCGCGAGTTGATTTCATAGGCACGCTGCGCTTCGATCATTTCGACCAGCTCTTGCACCACATTGACGTTTGAAGTTTCCAAGGCACCTTGGATGAGATCACCCATACCATCCTCAATCGGGTTGCCAACGACTGGGGCACCGCTCGCGGTGCTCTCGACCACGAATGTCTCACCCACCGGCTCTAGCCCACGCGGATTGGCGAATTGCGCCAGTGTCAACTGACCCACTTCCTCTGCCTCTACCGCATCGGGCAAGACCACGCTGATGATACCATCGCGGGAAATGCTGACGCTGGTGGCCTCAGCGGGGATCTGGATTTCGGGCTGGACGACATAACCGCTCGACGTGGTCAGAACGCCATCGGCATTCTGCGAGAAGGTGCCGTTCCGGGTGTAACCGATGCGCCCATCTGGCATCAAAACCTGAAAGAACCCCTTGCCATCAATTGCCAGATCGAGCGCGTTGTCAGTCGTGGTCAGGCTGCCTTGGGTATACATCTTCTCGGTGCTGACCAATCGCACGCCAGTGCCAAGCGTCGTCGGGGCGGTCTGTGCCGTGGCCTCGGAGGTCTGCGCTCCAGCCGGACGCACCGTCTGATAGAGCAGCGTCTCGAAATTGGCGCGGTCCCGCTTGAACCCGGTTGTGTTGACGTTGGCCAGGTTGTTGGAAATCACCTGAATGCGGGCCTGCTGGGCATTGAGCCCGGTTTTGGCCACATGCATCACGTTCGAGGACATCGGCTCTGCCTTTCCTGAGGTCACTGTTGATCTCAGGCTGCAAGCCGCGTGCCAGCCCATCCTAGGCTTACGGTCAATGCACAGACAATTTTAGAGCAGGATGTAAACATTGGCCTTTAGCTGACGTGGGCCCCGTGCGATGCGCCGCGCGTAAGCGCTTGGGGCGGATGTCAGCTACAGACCAGCAGTAGCCAAATTTAACCCTCAGGCGCCTGCATCATCCGCGCGCCGCCCTCATCCAGCTCGCGCGCAGTCAACACCATCCGCATGCCCAACTCAAAATTGCGTTGCATCTGCATGGTAGAGAGCAACTCTTCAACCGGGTTGACGTTGCTGCTCTCTAGCGTGCCCTGCAATATCTCGGCCCGCTGATCAGATGGCGGCAAGGCGCCCTCCACTGTCCGAATCTGCCCATCCTCACCCTTGGTCAGCGCAACCCCATCGGGTGGGACCACAGTGGCCAGCACCCCGGCCAGCACCGCCTCACCCTCGGGATCATCGAGCGGCTGAATATAGATCTCGCCAATGTCGGTGATGCGGATGTTGCGATAGGCGGGTACTTGAATGGGCGCCATATCTGGCCCTAGCATCGCATCGCCCGCACCATTGCGTAACGTGCCATCCATCTCTCGCCGAAGATCGCCACGGCGACTCAGCGCCGGATCGCCATTCTCCGGTGAGACATAAAAATAGCCGAGATCGGCAATCGCGACATCCAACTCCTCATCGGTGCGATCCAGTCGACCGGTTTCCTGTGAAAACCCGGCTGGCCCGGATTCGAGTTGAAACGCACGCGTGGTCAACCCCTCCATCATCTGCAGAAACCGCGCCCCACCCTCGTTGGGCAGATCACGACGATAGCCCGGTACAGTCTGGTTAGCGAGGTTCTGTGCCTGCGCCACCTGACTGTCACGGTTCACCCCCAGAGCGTTGAGGGCGGTATAGATCATCCGGTCCATGGCGATGCCCCGCGTTAGCTACGGATATTCAAGACCGTTTCGGCCAATGTCCCGTTGGTCTCAAGCGCCTTGGCCGAGGCCTGGTAATTCCGCTGCGCCATGATCAGATTGACCAACTGTTCGGTCAGGTCCACGTTCGAACGTTCCACCGAACCAGACCGGACCGCGCCAAAACCGCTCGTCCCCGGCACGCCCAAACGCGGCTCACCAGAGTCGCGCGAGGCAAGATAGGTCGCGCTTCCGATGCTTCCAAGCCCTTGAATATCAGAGAAATTCGCCACGGCAACTTGCCCCACGGCCAAAGAGCGCTCTGCCCCATAACTCGCCCAGACCGTCCCGTCATCGCGCACTTCAACCGACGAGAGGTCGAGCCGCCGGCTACCATCCTGCGAGACCGCAATCGCGCCAAAGGCCTCATCGGACACGCGCGAGCCGCTCAGATCAATGCTAAGCGCCTGCGTGCCTAGCGTATAATTCATTGCGCCAAGCCCGCCGGTCTGACTGCCGCCCGCATCAAAGGACAACGCTGCCAATGGGTCCGCAGGCGCAGCAGTGGCCCCATCGACCACGAGTTGCACCGTATAGGCCAGTCCACCATCCAGCGCATCCGGCGCGTCCGACATGACAAAGAACGCCTGGGCGGATATGGCCTGACCTTCGGCGTTGAGTACCGGGATCTGGGTGGTCGCGGCATAGGTGCTGGGATCAGCCGGATCAAAGGGCGCAGCAGGAATGGCCGCCTGCGTTCCCAGACCGCCATTGTTGGCCAGGGACAGGTTGAACGACAAATTAACCGCCGTGGTCGCCTGCGGCGTGCCGGTTTGCTGCGGAATCTGCAGCCGTTCGGTCTGCGTTGTGGACAGCGTATCGCCGTTCTCGGTCGTCGGGAATACTGTCAGGAAATGTCCCGCCGCGTTGGTCACAAACCCGTCTCGGTTCATTCCAAATGCCCCGGCGCGAGTATAGCCGACATCGGCCCCTGCATCCGGCCCCGTGCGGACCTGAAAGAACCCCGGCCCTTGCAAGGAGAGATCCAGCACATTCCCCGTCGCCGTGAGCGAGCCCTGCTTGAAGTCCACCGCGACGCGGCTCACCTCGGTGCCCGACCCGATCTGCGAGGCAGGGCGGCTATAGGGGCTATTCGTATAGATATCCGCGAACTCCGCCCGGCTGCCGTGAAACCCCAAGGTGCCCACGTTGGCAATGTTGTTCGAGGTCACGGAAATATCTGCCTGTGCGGCATTCAGCCCCGAAAGTGCAGTGTGAAAGCTCATTGGTTGTTCCTGTCTAGTCGTTAATGTTTCGATGTTCAGGCCTGATGTCAGGCACGGTTTCCAAATTTCGCCTTAGCGGATCGAGTTGATTTCCAGACTGCTGCGCAACCCGTAGTCCTCAACCCGAAGGGTCATGTCCTGCCCGGACTCGGGCATCTGGACGCCGACCACCCGTGCATAGACAAAGGGTTCAGCAGCCGTGGCACCGTCCACTTCGATCGACACCCGCACAGCGCTCCGCGTCTGAGCGATATCGGACGGCAGATCGTCCCAATCAAACCCCATCAGGCCGGCGGGCTGCGCGCCCATATCCTGACGATGCAATTCGGTGCCGGTTTGTGCGTCGGAGTAGACCACCGTGACCGCGCTCGTGGCCTCTGGAAGGTCGGCAACCCCATGCACGCCGCCGGATGCATCGGGACGCGCCAGCGTGCCCGGCACCAACACCTGCTGCCCCAAGAGCGAAGACGCGGTGGCAATCCGATTACCGCCAATCTGGCTGCTGATTTCACCCAGCGTCGAATTCACGGTATCCAGACCCGCCACCGTCGAGAACTGCGCCATCTGCGCAAGAAACTCGCCGTTCTCCATTGGAGAAAACGGGTCTTGGTTTTGCAATTGTGCCGTCATCAGAGTCAGAAAATCCTGCTGCCCCAAATCACCGCTGCCGGTCCGTGTGGGGGCGGCGGCGGCGGCCGCTGCGGTAGTGAATGTGGCACCTGCGCCGGTTGCAGTGGTTATGTCGACCATCGCGGTGCTCCTTAGCCCTGACCCATCATGACCGTGCGCGCCATCAGCGTGCGCAGGGTCGAGACAGTCTCAAGTATGTTCTGATATTGGCGGCTGGCCTCAACCATTTCGACCATTTCCTCGTCGATATTGACCACGGATTCGTACACAAACCCCTCAGAGTCGGCCATTGGGTGATCGGGTCGATAGGCGCGTACTGGCTCGCGATCAAGCTGGACCACATCGCTCACGCGGGTGGTGGACAGGCCGTGCTGACCGGTTTGATCGGCGTAAACGGTCTCGAATACCGGGCGGAGCGGGCGATAGGCCTCGTCCTTGGTCGTGCTCACCGCCTGCGCATTCGCCATGTTCGAAGCAACGGTGTTGAGCCTCACCATTTGCGCCGACATGGCAGAGCTGGCAACGTCAAAGATATTTCGGATCATCATGGCTTATTCTCCTTTGATCGCTTGGCTCAGTCCTGAGATGCGCCGGTTAAGCAGCGTCAGACTGGTCTGATAGCGCAGACTGTTTTCCGCGAATTCCATCTGCTCCACGGCCAACTCGACCGTATTGCCATCCAGGGACGGGTTGACCGGAACCCGGTAGCCAGCCTGCCCCGCAGTGGAACCGCTGGTCGAAAAATGTCGGGTGTCGCTCGTGGCCAGTGCCCCACCACCAGTCTCCGCATTCAAAACCGACTGAAAGTCCATGTCGCGCGCTTTGAATCCTGGCGTCGCAGCATTTGCGATATTCGAAGCCAGCATCGCACCACGCTGCTCGCGCAGGGTCAGGGCCGAAGAAAAGAGACTCAGGTGATCGCGAAACGCGTCGGTCATTGCGCGGGCTCCTCTTGAGACATGGTGCGCGGTTGGTCCGGTCCTTGCAGGGGCTCTTGCATCACGGATGCCGGGGCCTTGCCCGCATCCCTGCAATTCCGGTGCCAACCGACCCGTCCAAAAGGAAACCCGATGTCAGAGACCGCTTCCCGCCCCGCGTCACGCAAGCCGCTGACCCTGCCGCGTAGCTTTAGCCGTGTGCTGGGTCGCCTTCTGACCATGCCCGCCACCGAGAGCCTGCCACTGGCCTCTGCCGCCTATGCCCAGACGACGGAGCCGATGCAGAGAATTTTGGCGATGCGCCTGCGCCTGCGGCTCTTGCAGGAGGCGCTAGATGCTCCGCGCAAACCCGCGCCGCCCATCAAGATGAACCCCGCCCCCCTGCCGCTCCCAGAACCGGAGCCAGAACCCGAACCCGCTCCGCCCGCCAAACCAGCCAAGACCAGCAAACTTGTCAGTCTTGACCTGGCTGGCGGGGCGCTGAGCATGATGATGAGCGAACTTGGGGGCGCTGACGACGAGGCCGATGATTTTTTTGGCGACGATTGAGTAGCGCTACAGCTCGCTATCTTTGGATAGAACGACTCTCTTTTGCCGATCCGCAAAAACCTTTGCGCGCTTTCCGTTACAGCTTGATCATGGGATTGTGATTGTACTTTCAAGGCTGCCCGGAGATACGGAAATGAAACAGTTGGCACCGCAAATGACCGTGAACAAGACGCATCAGTTTGGACAGGACACCAGTACCCCCCTCCATCTCCCCAGTGGATGGTGGCTTGCCCCAATGCTATTTCTCGGTATCGCGATGTGGTACTGGATCATTTCCGGATTTCTCTCAGTCTTGAACTGACGCTCCCTCCAGAGTTTGTGAACAGTTGCCGCCCGGTCGCCATGAGCGTCCGGGCACACCTTTTTATGGCCGCAGGTGCGACGATCCGATCCCAGATTTCCGCCTTTAGATCTGCCCGCAAGTCTGCGGGCGCGCATCTCGCGGCAACTTTGCGCACCATGTGGCAAACTCCGCCCCCGCACGCTCTTGCACTGCGAGCCGGGCCTTGGCCTCCAGCCCAGCCATGGACACCTCGCGCAGCGCGAGTGCGCCCGACTCCTCAAATGCCGCCGCAAGCGTGAACCATAGCGCAGCTACGTCCATGCGCGGAGGATTTCGCAACTGCGCCTCGACCCGGCCAATCGCGGCAAACTGTCCCGGCACACCAGCTTCGGCCTGCGTGCTCAGATCCGTTATCAACCGATCCGCCAGCTTGGTTCTGGCCGAGTCCGTCAGGCGCTCCAGCATGAGATCACTCAGAGCAATTGCACGAGCTTCACCTGCTAGACGTGCGCGCCACGCCCAATAGGCCGCAGCTTGGTCATCCTGCGGTGTGCCTTGGCCTTTGGCCTGGAGCACAGCAAGATTGACCTGTGCTACGCGATTTCCATTCTGGGCAAGGTCCACAAAAATTGCCGCCGCTGCCGCAAATTGCCCTGAGCGGGCCAACGTGACCGCCTGATCGAATCCAGACCCTGGCTCGGCCTGCGCCATGACCCCCGCCACTGCAAACGCTGACGCAAACACCAAGCGACGCATCTATTTGCCCGCCATCATTACCAGCTGCAGATACATCACCCGCCTCCGGTCGCCCCCTGGGCGTTGTTCATAAACCACCAGTCGATGCCGCTGCGTCTGGGTCATTTCGACCTCGATGCTCACAGTGTCAGGCAGGTGGATATCATGATTGGCCAAAAGGCCCTTTGGGTCGGCGAGAAGCGCCGTGCTGAACGCGCGGTCAATCCAGCTGCGCGCCAAAGCGCGACCAAGGATTTCGGGCAAATGTCGCTCGACGAGTGTGATGTCGCACAGGTTGGTGCTGCGGCGCACAAGCGGAAACTCGTCCGAAGTCCGGGCGGGCGTCACCTGTCCTGCCTCCTTGCGGAGCGTCCTGAACCTCGACAAAGCGCCTGCCAACCTGCCCGTTCCCTTAGATTCCATCTTGCCGATCCTGCGCTTGTCCGCGAACCGATGAACCGGCCCCTTTCGTCGATAACGGCGAAAAACCCGATCAATTTAGGGCGCTTGGCCCGATCCTTGCTTATCAAGGAACATGACCCAACTTTCGCCTCGCACTCGGCTTCTCGCCTTTGTCTTGCCTGCAAGTCTCGGGCCAGTTGTGCTTGGGCTGGCCAGTGTCTGGGTCATGCACCAGACGCCACGCCTTCCGGCCTTTCAACATGAGACCGCCAAGGCCGAGGAGGTCACGCCAAAACCGGACAAACGCGTGTATCTGCCCCTCAACATGCCTGTCACGCTTTCTCTTCCCAACGGGGGCGGGACGCTCACAATGAATTTGGGTATCGCGTTGCGCGAGAAGGGCAGTCTCGCCCTCATGGCCCGTCTCAGCGATCGCCAGCAAGAGGCTCAGGCCGGGTTGGCTGCTGCTGTGCTGCGCACTGCCGAGACGCTCGAACCGGACGCTGGATTGGACG
The DNA here is from genome assembly GCF_053628575.1 of Roseovarius sp. MBR-51. Classification (NCBI taxonomy): domain Bacteria; kingdom Pseudomonadati; phylum Pseudomonadota; class Alphaproteobacteria; order Rhodobacterales; family Roseobacteraceae; genus Roseovarius; species Roseovarius sp. MBR-51. The sequence continues at coordinate 126,352 of NZ_JBRJGQ010000002.1, read as the reverse complement.
ACCTCCGTGTCGCCCTGCCGGAGAGCCTCTTGGAGGCTATGAATGCCCGACTGATCACAATGGGAGAAGAGCCCGCCATTCTCGAAGTTCTCATCCTCGCCTGGGCGCATGCTCCCTGATTGGCAGACTTCTTGCAACCCCGCTTCAGACACAAGCCACTGCAAAGGACCAACCATGATCGCCATGCGCCAGACATTCATTCCCGCCCCCGGCACCGATCCGCACAAGGTCGGGGTCGAGCTTGTCCTTTGTGACGAAAACGGTCGACCGCGTCGTCAGCACGTCTGGGGCTTATTGCGCCTGCTGCGCCGTCGCAGTTGAACCGGAACGCAAAGGCAACCGATGCTCAATCAGACGGCGGCGCGCTTCTGGTGCGCCAGCCGCACATGATGGCGCACGCGTCCCACAAAGACCACGGCGGCAAGTCCACAAATTGCCCAGCCAATTACCAGCGGCGATGGCATCAGCCGTGCGACGCCCATGGCCCAGCTTGGTTGAAGGTAAAGCCCCGCGATCAACGCTCCAGCGAGTGTCAGGAACCAGCGCACCCGGTAGCAAGTGGCGCAGGGGCTACCTTGTCCGATGTTCATCGCCCCGGCCCCACTTTTCGATCACAATTCAAATAGACTAGGTTGGCGCGCCCTTGCCCCGCCTTGCGTGCCGCTTGCGCGGACATGAGATCCACCGCGCGGCGCACAACCTCCAGCGCTTCGGCCAGTAAGGCGATCCGCTCCTGTGCCCCGTCCTCTGCCAGTGCAGCGCCTCCTACAAGCGCAATCACGGCACAGCGCAGGGCATGATCCGCTCGCGAAACGGCCGCCAGATCTCCTGTCTCGACCGCTGAGGTCAATCCCATCGTCAACTGGCGGATTTGATCACCCATGACGCTGTAGGTCATATGCTGCACCACATTCGTCATAGTGCCTGCGACCTGACCTGAGAACCAATCTGCTCCCACGCGCCAAGAATGTCACCCATCGCGGCGGCAGCCTCGGTCAAACGGGCGTCTGTCTCGCCGCGCATGGCCTTGAGCACATGGAAGCGTGCGAATTCATAAAGTTGAAACAGATCGCCCGCCAGATCGCCACCGGCCTCGAAATCGAGACTGGATTGAAGGATGTAAATGGCCGTCAGCACGCGGTTGACGTGATCGGACGGCAGGGCCCGGTCCTCTTGCTGCGTCCGCGCCAGAACGACGAGCGAGCGGTTGAGTTCCCGGAGGGTCACGAAAATAATGTCGTAGGGGTCTGTGACGGCCTCTTGCACGAGGGTCTCGGCCTGACGGTAACGGGAACGGGCGAAGGCGAAACTCATCGAAACTTCCTTTGACATGATTGCCGGGTCTATACATGAAAACGGCAGATCGCGTCCGGGTGTTAGCTCCGGTGGTCATCCCACCGGAGGTTTCGTTTCAAGCCGCTACAGAAGAGCTCGCAAAGGCCCCCGAGGCCAGTGCGCTGACGGCCACGACCATGCCAACTTCTCCACCCGATAGAATGGCGATGCCGCTCATGTCGCGCATGCCCGACAGCACGCCTTGCAACGGGCGCAGCATCACGAGCTGCTGTCCCAGCAGTTCATCCACAGGGATGGCGATACGTGTCTGATTGCTGCTCACAACGACGTAAAGTCGCGCACCCTCGGCCACCTCTGAAGTCTCCGAGACCAGCGGATGCACCGGCACCAAAGCACCTTCGTCGATGTTGAGCATGCGGGTATGGCCAGAAGCGGAAACCGGCAACAGGCGGTCAGTCTGAAGAATGCGATGGATGGCATCAACCGGCAGGACATAGCGCACCTGCCCCACCCTGACGACCATGCCATCCAGAACAATCATATGCTGCGGCACCCGTAGATGGAACCGCACCCCGGCCCCGGCCGGCAGGCTGACACGGCGCAACGCGCCCTTCTTTCGGGCCATCTCATCGCCAAGTTCGGCATAGGCCGCAGCCACCGCTGGTTCAGGACTGTTATCGGTCAACTCAACCCGTACGTGATCGCTCTCGGCAGTAACCGAGATATGGAACCGCGTCGCCGGATGCTCTCCGGCCAGCCGCAGATTGACCAGTGTCTTGAGCGGTCCGCGCAGATCTTCGATCAACATCTGATCAAGCATCGCGTCGCCACCCACATAGGTGACACTGGCGTCGACGCCGATCTTGCGCGCGCGCGTGGCCAAATAGGCCTTGAGTGGGCGCAACAGCACTTCGGCAGGGCGCGACCGTTGCGCTACGCTCTCTTGTTGCAAATGCGACAATTCCGCCGACAACTGCGCGCCGGATTCGCTGATCTCCTGAAGCCGCAGATTATGCTGTTCCAGCCTGTCCCGCAGAACCGAGCGCACCCGTTGTTCCAGATCATCAATGCCCGCTGCGCGCAACGCCTCCATCACATCCTGAACCAGATCGATTGACGCCAGATCCGTCAACTCATGTTCCAACTGCGCATGGCTCGCTGAAATCGCTCCCACCGCTTCGAGCAGGGCGAGGCTATCTTTGGTATCGTTGAGCGGGATCAGATCCATCGTGTCAGGTTCTGCCGCCTCTACCGCAGGAGCTGCGCTTATCCGCAGCGCCCGCGCCATGGCAAGGCGCGACCCCGATGGGTCCAACATCGCCAAACGCTCGATCATGCGGTCTTCTTCCAATGACGAGGCGACGAGGAAATCAAACAGCGTTGCCTTGTCCAGAAAGACCGTGACATTGGTGATCATCCGCACAAGACCTGTGGTGATCCATTCCAGAAAGCCCTGCGCGAGGGCGTCATCATCATTCAGATCGGCGCGCAGCACGTAGAAATGTAGGCCCTCCTTGATGGCCTCATGTGCGGTCTTTACGCTTTCGGGTGACATCACCCGGTGGAATTCTGGCGGAAGACCCAACCGCGTCTCGATGGTCTTGGCGGTCATTACACCGCTGGCCACGAAGCACGCATTGGTGGCCTCCTCGAACATCTTTGCAATCCGCGAGGTATCCGGCGTGTCGCCCTGATCCAAGGCGTCGAACACCAGTTCCATCGTATCGACAAAGCCGCGTCCCATCTGGAGCAGGATCACATCAGGCGTCTTGGCGTCGACGCGGACGCGCGCGAATAGGTCTATCAACGCCATCGTCAGTTCGGACGCTGTGTTGATCCGGTAATTCAAACAGGCAAAATGCACCTGGCGCATCAAGGTCTCAAAGGCAGGAAACCACTCGACCCCCGGCGCGGTCGCCCGCGCATCAAGCCCAAGGCGCAAACTTTGAAGCGTCTCAAAGATGTGATCCGCCGCCCAAGCGCCCAAGAGCTGACTCGGCGCCATGAGATCATCGTCGAAAATCGTCGCAGGCAAACTGCGCTCAACGCTCACTAATTCCTCGTATAGCGATAATTCGGCGACCCGGTATTCAAGGCCGGTGGACTGCTCTGAAAGACGTTGGGCGCTGTCCACCAACCGAACAAACCCCCTCGGCGCAGCCAAATCGGCGATCCGTTCTGCCAGATCCCGACGCTCTGTCGCGCTAGAGGGTGCCGCACCATTCATCTGCATGCCCTGATCGGCAATCAGAGGGTAGAGCGCGGCCATCGCCGTAAAGAATACCTTGCCGTCGGCGACCGGATCACTCGGACCAGTGCTGGGTGTAACAGACGTTCCCTCGGTCTCGAAATCCTGATGATAGCGTGTGCGCAGCGCCCCTATCAGCTCTGTCGTATCCGCGCGCGTGACTGAACCAGACGCACCAAAGGAGTCCAGCTGATCGAGCCATGCTCCAAGATTCATCTGTCGCGCGGCATAGCCGAGATCATCCGCCTGCTTGCGCGCGGCAGCAGGGCTGCGTTCCTCGACCCAGTCGGCGCAGAGCGAAGCCAGCGAGTCGAGGGTTCTGGCCGCCATCTCTGCGAAAATCTGATGATAGGCCGGATCAGGGCGCAGAACCTTACCTTCCGTGACCTCAGCCACGGCTTGGGCCTGCGGCTTGGATGCAAGAGAAGTGATGGCCTTTGACTCTGGTTCTGCGTGCCCTTTCGCCGGATTGTTAATCGGTTCCGCTTCCGGTTCGGCAATCCGTTCTCCCGGCTCTTGGATCGCGTCCGCGTCTGGCGCGACCGCCTCACCGGTCAACAACCGGCGCAAGGCCTCGCTCAGGTCACGCGTGAGCGCCGGGCTGATCGCGCCGGTGGCAAGGAAAGGCTCCAACACAGCCAACCAATCGCCTAGGCGCAATTGCCCTGCAGCGTAACAGAGATTATCCGCCTGCTTCTTCGCTATGGCGGGGCTTGCGCCCTCCGACCACGCCGCGACAAGGGCGTCCAGTGCGGCTAACGTCTTGACCGCCATATCCTTGAAGATCTGGTGATGCACCGGATCGGGGCTCAACAATTTTCCATCGGTGACCTCAGCCACGGTTTTCGCCTGCGGCGCCGGGGCAGTTTCTGGCAAGGGCTCAGGCTCGGACGTTACAGCCTCTTCCGGCTCGGGCTCAGGTTCTGGCTCTGGCTCGGCTTCTTGCTCAGCCTCAGTCTCGGCCTCAGTCTCAGTTTCGGCCTCAGTCTCGAAGACATCATCCAGATCATCATCCTCGAACGCGTCGAAATCTGCGCCATCGCCACCGTCAAGTTGATCCAGCAACCCGGCCAACCCCATATTCAGTGCCGGCATCTTGGGTTTCGGTGCCGGTTCAGGCTCTGGCGCGCAGACGGTCTCAGGCTCAGATGCCTCAAACTCTGCCTCGTCTGCCGGCCCAATCGCCTGCGGTGCGGGCGCTACATCCTCAACAGCGCCCCCGGTCAACTGCCCGATCAAAGATCGCAAATCCTGCTTCAATCCCGCCGTTGGCGCCGGGTCCACATCCGCGCGGGTATCGGCGGTTTCCTCCAGCATCCCGCGCAGCGCATCACCGGTCCGCATCAGGATATCCGTGATCGCACCACTCAGTGCCACGCCCTCGTCGCGCACCAATCCGATGAGATCTTCGGCCAGATGCGCCAACCCTTCGACCTGTGCCAATCCCAGCACGCGTGAGTTACCTTTGAAGGTATGGACCGCCCGGAATAGCGCGCCGATATGCGCGCCCATGTCACCTGCGCCACCCTCAAGGGAATCCAGCGCTGCTTCCATCGCGTCCAGGGACTGTGCGCCGTCATCGGCATACAGCATCCAGATTTCGTCCATCTCATCCATCATGGTGTGACCCGCCCCGTGGGTTGCATTTCGGCCCTCAGGCCCCGACCAGTGCCCGCATCACGCGCGTCAACTCGTCTCCTGTCTTTTCCTCAAGGTCGTGCGACACCGTGCCGGACGGTTTGGATACCACGCCGTCCGCGCCGAGTTCTCGCGCTTTGGCCGCCAGCGGCGAACCTTGCACCGTCACCGAGGACAGCATGCAGATCTTGGCGCGCGTCTTGAGTTTGGCGTGGCGCAGGAACTCCAACCCGTCCATCACTGGCATCTCGATGTCGAGCAGGATCAGATCGAGGTCCGGCAGGTCCGGCAGCTTGTCCAGCGCCTCTTGCCCATTGGCAGCTTGCGCCACCAGCTTGAATTCCTTGCGAGACTTGAGAAAGCTGGAGATGTAGAGCCGCATCATCGCGGCATCGTCCACCACCATTACATTGTAAACCATTGTTCTGTCTCCGAATTTAGGTGTCAGGTCGCGGGCAGCACGAGACCACCCGCCGCCAGGTCAAAAGCCGTGAAAGCCGCGCGCATCAAGATCGAGCGACCCGGACCCATTCCCATTGCGCATCGCTTTGCCGTTGGGCTTGCCGTTGAGCATGGCTTGAATCTGCGCCATCATCTCGGGCGTCAGACCGCTCAGGCCCGTAATCGGCATCGCCGTCGCGGCCCGCCGCAACTTGAACCGACCGATCTCGTCCTTCATTTGCTCGGTGGCCGCGCTCATCTCTGCGGCACCGGCGGCCAGTTCATCCGCCTGCTGGCTGGTATCAAGCGCGGATTTGGCGATTTCGGACATTGCCAGCGAAATCTGCGCCACGCCACGCGACTGCTCTGCGCCCGAGCGGTCGATTTCCTCGACGATATCCTTGACCTGCGTGATCTGCTGCGAAATGCCGGTGAAGGCTTCAGATGTCTCATCGGCGATCCGCACACCGGCGTTGACACGGTTCGATGCATCTTCGATCAAATCCGACGTCTCTCGTGCTGCCTTGGCAGAGCGTCCCGCCAGATTGCGCACCTCTTGCGCCACCACCGCAAAGCCGCGCCCATGCTGACCGGCCCGCGCCGCCTCGACCGCCGCATTGAGCGCTAATAGGTTGGTCTGGAAAGCGATTTCGTCGATCACCTTGATGATCTTGGCAATGTCCTGCGACGAGGTTTTGATGCCATGCATAGCCGTGACCATGTCCTTGATCTTGGCTGCGCCACGATCGGCAAGTCCCACGGCGCTGGTCACGAATTGCGACGCTTTCTGCGTGGCATCGGCATTCGCGCGCACCTGCTGGTCGGTCTGGTTGACAGAGGCCGAGACCTCTTCGACCGAGGCCGAGGCAACCTGAGAATTGGTCGAGAGAGTCTGGCTCGAATGCGCGACCTGATTGACCGTGGTTGCCACCTGATCCACCTGCTCTGCAATCACCGCAAAGGCGCTGTTGAGACTGCCAAAAGCCTGCTCGAAGGACTCGATGACGCTCCGGTATTCGCCCTTGAACTTCGAAAGATCCGCCTGCACGTCGAGATTGCCCGACACGATCGAGTCGGAGAGCGTCCGAATCTCGTTCACGACACCCCGGAAATTGCCGCGCACCTTCTCGATGGTGCGGTTGACGAACGCCTTTTTGCCCGGCAGTTGATCGAATGGTGCGTCGAAATTGCCCTCGCCGAACTCCTCGATCACGGCGAGCGCGGCTTTTTTGGTGTTGATATGAGCCAGCACCATTTCATTCACCATATGCGCAGCGTTCCGGACTTCTTCGAGCTCAAATCCTTCGTTCTCGATGAAAACGTCGATCTCACCCCTTTCATGCTCACTCGCCATGTGCTGCATCTGTGCCAACAGAAGACCAAATTGCTGCTGGGATTGCTTGTTCTTCTGGTCGGCGATGTCTCGGTCCGTCACATCGCGCCATTCCACTAGAACCAATTGATTATGTTCATTTTTATCAACCACTGGCGTCGCCGTGAATTGCAGAGAAACCTTGCCGATCCGAAAGGACCCAAGATGTGGGCGGCTCATGTTGTCCATGATCTGGCGCTGATAGTGGGGGTTCTTGTGGAAGATATCGACGTTCTTCCCAACAACTTCCCGGGCTCGAAAATGCGGAAGATCGAGGCGAATGTCTTCTTCCAACCTATAGAACATCGCAAACGCGGCTTCATTGCAGTACAGGATATTGTAATCCGCATCTGCCACCATGATCGGATTGCCAAGCGACCCAAGCAGGTTGAGCGAAGTCATGCTCTCCAAGAACTCAGCCCCCTTGAGTCTTGGGCTTACGTCGGCGGTCTTTGCAGGCGTTGCATCTGCTTGTGCAGTTTGAATGTTCATCGGTTCATTCCTTTGGGTTTCACCGGCAGCTTCTTCCGGAGAGGGTTGGGGGGCTGATCTCTCTCTTGGCGGGATGGCCGTCGGAAGAGGCGAGCAAATGGGATCCTGCGCTTTGCAGGTCGTTTCGGATTTATACACTGCCATGGTTCAGGCCTCCGCCATCGCAGGCGGCATCAGGGCATCATCCTCGACCAACAGTTTGACATCGAGCAGGATTGCCACCCGCTCTTGCAATCGGCCCAGTCCCATCACCAAACTGCGGCCCTCTGCCCCCGAAAAACTATGCGCGCGGTCGATGTGGCTAGCGGGAATATCCAGTACCTCGTTGACACCATCTACGATCAGCCCAACAGGCGCGTCGCTCACCTGCAACACGATCACGACGGTGCGATCGTCATAGGCCTTTTCTGGCATGCCAAAGCGCAACCGCACATCCATCAGAGGGATCACCTTGCCGCGCAGGTTGATGACGCCCTTGATGTAACGCGGCACGTCCGGCACGCTCATGATGCGTTGCAATCCGACAATCTCAGTCACGACACCAATCGACACGCCATAAAGCTCGGTTCCGACCGGAAAGGTCAGGTACATGGTGTCGATGGAATCCGACGGCTCTGCATGAACCTCGGTCTGCGGGGCGTGCGCATCGGCAAACGCTGTCTTTGACATGGTCAGACTCCTCTCTGAGTGAATCGGGGCGCAGGGGCGGCAGTTGTTCGAACCTGTGCAGATGTCGTGCCAACCGAGGCCAGCAGTTGTGCCGCCATAAGGTCGAGCGGAATCTGTTCCATCGCGCCGCCCTTTTCCCAAGCGCGCGCAGGCATGCCATAGACCAGAGAGCTGGCCTCATCCTGAACAAAGGTCTGCGCCCCTGCCAGTCGCGCGGCCAGCAATCCATTGGCCCCGTCGCTGCCCATTCCGGTCAGCACCGCCGCCGTCAGGCGCGGCGCGGCCACGCGTGCAGCAGACGTCAAAAGTACATCGACCGACGGGATCGAAAAGCAGACCGGATCACCCGCCTCTAGGTCAACCACCAGACCGCCCTGCGCCATTCGCCGAAGCACCATGTGCTGCTTGCCACCCGGCGCGATGAGCGCCAGTCCGGGGCTCAGGCGATCCCCCATCCGCGCCTCGCGCACCTCAATGGCACAGGTCGTGTTGAGCCGTCGGGCAAAGGCCTCGGTGAACCCCTCGGGCATGTGCTGCACGATGACAACGGGCGGGCAATCAGCCGGGAGCGCATGCAGCACCGCGCCCAAGGCCTGCACCCCGCCGGTCGAGGCCCCGAGCGCGATCACCCAATCGCGCGAAGCCGCCGGGGCGAGCGGCACCGCACCGGACTCTGCCGCTGCCCGGTGCGCCTTGGGTAAATTGACCCGCGCCACCGCACGCACGCGCTCGGAAATGGCGCTCAGCGCCAGATGGTCCGCAGTCCCCGGAGCCAGCCCACGCGGCTTGGGCATCACATCGACCGCCCCCGCCTCCAGCGCCTCGATGGTTCGCTTGGCCCCGCGCTGCGTCTGCGAGGAAACCACAATCGTTGGAATCCGCAGTCGCGCGACGGTCTGGCGCAAAAACTCCAACCCTCCCTGCCCCGGCATCTCGAGATCAAGGGTGATGACATCAGGACGACGCCCCAACACAAAGGCACGCGCCTCTTCGGCGCTTCCGGCCTCACCTATTACCTCAATCGCCGGATCGGCACTCAGCGTCCGCGTCAGGAACCGGCGAAACACAAGCGAGTCGTCAACAACAAGGACGCGAATGGGTGCGGCAGCCATGGTCATCACGACCTCCTTCGATAGAGACCGGTCGCGACGGGCTCCCAGAGAGTGCCAAGCTGACGGACAGATTCCGTCACCGACGTCACGAGCCAGCCACCCGGCTCGACGACATCATAAAGCGCATTCACAGTGGCGGCCTGATCGGCTCGGTCGAAATAGTACAGCACGTTGCGGCAGAACACCGCCTGAAAGGGGCGGGTGAACGGATAAGGCGTGGCCTTGAGGTTCATCCGGCGAAACGTACAAACCTTGCGGAGCTCCGGTGCCACCCGGTATTGATCAATGCCGGTGGGCTGAAACCAGCGCTGCACCACCTGCGGATCCGTTTGCGAAAACTGGCGTCGCGGGAAAATCCCCAATTCCGCCCGCTCGACCACCGGATCACTGATGTCCGTGCCCAGAATATGCGTCCGGTTGAGGGCAGATGGGCCCAGCCGAGACGCCAGCATGATCGCGAGCGTATAGGCTTCCTCGCCGGTCGAACTTGCCGCCGACCAGAACCGGAACTCCGGCCGGGTCTGAAGCTCGGGCAGAGCCAGGTCCATGAACTGATCCAGAACCTCGATCTCACGAAAGAAATATGTGTGATTGATTGACGCCGCGTGCAGCACCGCAAGCTGCACCTCCTGTGCGCCCGCCTTGTTCAACTCTTGTGCCAGACGGTTGAGATCAGGCAGATTGAAACGGCGCAGCACCCGGTCCATGCGCTGACGCAAGAGATCGGTTTTGGATGGCGCAAAGGTGATCCCACAGCGCTGGCTCAGCCATTCACGCAGCTGATCGAATCCAGCCTGATCCGCATAGGCCACCATCACCGTTCGCCTCCGATGGCCAGACGTTCACAATCGAGCACCATCGCCACCTCACCCGAAGACAAGAGCGCAAAACCCCAGCTCGCGCGCACCCGCGTCAAGGCCCCCTCAAGCGGCTTCATCACCACTTGCTGACGGTCGAGAATTTCATCAACCGGCACGGCAATCGGCCCGGTACTGGCCTCGAACACGATGAAAACCATCTCCGAGAGCGGTGGCAACTCGGTACGCATGCCCTCAAAGAATTTCTCCAACCGGCACACTGGAATGAACCGATCCCGCAGCCGCAACATCTCGCGGCCACCTTCGGCGGCAAGTGCCAAATGGTCGCCCGCATTGGGTTTGGCAATCTCGGCAATGTCGTCAATCGGTACGCAATAGAGCTGCGTGCCAAGCCGCAAGATCACACTGTCCAGAAAGGCCAGCGATACCGGGATATGCAGCGACACCGTTGTGCCTTTGCCCTCTTCACTCAGTACGCCGATCCGACCACGCAAATCCTTCATCGTTGTGTTGAGAACATCCATGCCCACACCCCGGCCCGACAGTGTCGTCACCGCCTCTGCCGTTGAAAAGCCGGGCTCGAAAATCGCCTTCCAGACCACGGAATCTTCAGGTTCCTCAGTGGCACCGAAGAGACCACGCTCGCGCGCCTTGCTCAGGATCTTGCGACGATTCAGACCACGCCCGTCGTCGATTACCTGAATCCGCACCTCGCTGCCCACCTGCGCCGCCGAGAGCACGATCCGCCCGGCAGGCGACTTTCCTGCGGCCACGCGGTCTTGTGGCGATTCAAGCCCATGATCGGCAGAATTGCGCACCACATGGAGCAGAGGATCATAGAGACGATCCGCCACCAGCTTGTCGATGGCGGTATCCTCGCCACGCAACTCCAGATCAATCTGCTTGCCGGTTTCACGCTGTAGCTCACGCACCATGCGCTTCAGCCGACGAAACACCTCATCCACCGGAATTAGCCGCAACTCGCTGGCGGCATCCTGAACCTCGCCCACGATCATCGACAACCGATGCGCCGCGGCTTCGAACCCTACCAAATCGAGATTGGCCAGTTCCGGCGCATTGATCGTTTCGGATACCGACAATGACAGTTCTCCGACCAGATCCATGAGCCGTCCGATCTTGTCCGAGGACACGCGCAGCAATGCCCCGCCGGACGACGGTTCTGCCACCTGTTCTGCCCGCGCAGTCATCTCTGGTCACCCCAATGAGGGCGCAGCAGTAATGGGGACGCATTCGCCATGGGGTTTGGGTCTCTCTCAACCTGTCAGCATGTTCGCCGGTTACATTTGCACAGAGCAATGCAACCAACGTGCCAGACGAATTATCGACGTCAGGCCGCATCCTCGGCGTTGCCGTCGAAATTGAAGATGCAAACCCCTTCGAACCCGGTGGAGCGGAAGAGAAAGGTCTTCTTCATCGTTTGAATGAACCCCCCGTGCTTCTTCTCGAAATTCTTGAGATCCGCGATCGTCGGAAAGAACAGGTTGACAGAGATGTCCCCTTCCTTGCCGATCATGACGGTCAAGCCCGAGATGCGACATTCCGGAATCGCATTCCCCAGAATCTCCGTGATGAAAGGGGCCGCGATTTGTGCTGCATCGAGGCTAGGAAATTTGAGATGATACGTTTTCGATAACATTTGTGCCTACCAGTTGAGCTCTTCTGAACAAGCAAACGGACCCAAGCCCCAAAATGTGAGCGCGGTCGCAATATATCTCACGAGTATCTTTGGAGCGGACGCGCTCGCTTTTGACGCGAACCGGTTTCGAAAGTATCAGATCATCCAAAGGACAGCATCCGCGCACCATAGGGGTGACGATGCACCGACACCCGACAGCCACATGGCACGCGTTTCGTCGGTATTGCGACGATTCAACGACGCAAGGCGTATCCTTTCTCCGCAAAACAGCGCAGCACGCCCAATAGAGGCCCCAAATGGGCCAAAACCCCGGATGGCACGATCTCTGCTTACTGATTTCATATAGCAATCAAGGAGGTTTCCCATGGCCGACATCTGCATCACCGCCCCGAATTTCCCTCAGGCACAGGCCCTTAAAACCCTGCTTGACGGACGTCGCCTGAATGTCCGCATCGGCTATCAACCCACTTGCCATACGCTGGTTCAAGGCGCCCCCGTGACCGACCAGCGCACGCTGGTCGAACTGGCCCGCAAACTGGGGGCAAAACGGATCGTCGTGATCGAAGGTCAGGCTCCTGACTTTGCTCTGCGCGAAGACATGGGCGGACGCCTGCTGACTGAGTCCCTGCCAGATAGCGGCCTGCCGGCGTTGCGCGATGCCGCCCTGATGGCGTTGGCCGATGTGCTCGCCGCTCCGTTTGGCGCGATGGTTGCCGCCGACCCGCAATCCGGCGCACTCATCGACATGGCACGCCGCGTCGCCCGTTTTGATGTCAGTGTCTTTATCAATGGTCCCACAGGCAGCGGCAAGGAAGTGCTCTCTCGCCTGATTCATCAGGCCTCGCCGCGCGCCGATAAACCCTTTGTCGCCATCAACTGCGCCGCCATTCCAGAAAACATGCTCGAAGCCATTCTCTTTGGCCATGAGAAGGGCGCCTTTACCGGTGCCAACACAGCCAACAAGGGCTATCTGCGCGCGGCCGATGGCGGGACGCTCTTGCTCGACGAAATCTCTGAAATGCCGATGGCGCTTCAAGCCAAATTGCTACGTGTGCTGCAGGAAAAGGTCGTGACCCCGCTCGGCAGCCAGACCGAAACGCCGGTCGACGTGCGCATCCTCGCCACCTCCAACCGCGACATGGACATCGAGATCGCCAAGGGCAATTTCCGCGAAGACCTCTATTACCGGCTCAACGTAGTCCCGCTCGAAACCCTGCCGCTCGCCGCCCGCGCTCAGGATGTGCCGGTTCTGGCCCAAGCGATGCTACGCCGTCACACCCCAGTGGGCCAACCAACGCCGCTTTTGGCCCCGCAGGCCTGCGACATTCTCGCCAACCATTCCTGGCCCGGCAATGTGCGCGAGTTGGAGAACGTCATGCAGCGCGCGCTGGTGCTGGCCGATGGCATGGTGATTGCACCGGAGCACATCATGCTTGTTGCCCGTCCCGTCGCCCTTCCCACCTCACTTGCCGCCTGATCCTGATTTGACATGAGCCTGACCGGCATCTCCTCTTCCGTCAGCATGATGCACGCCTCGCAGGCGGCGCAACGCCCCGACCCCATCGTGCGTCCCAGCCCCACGGCCGAGGCGCAGGGGCCGAACTTTGCCGAACGGTTGGGACAGGCGGTCGAGAGCGTGAACACCCAACAGGGCAAGGCCTCTCAGGCTGCACGCGACTTCGAGACCGGGCGCACCGAAGATCTGGCCGCCGTCATGGTCGAACAACAGGTCGCCTCACTCGGGTTTCAGATGACGATGCAAGTCCGCAACAAGGCCCTGACTGCCTATCGCGACATTATGAATATGCCGGTCTGATCCTCAGACCAGAACCGCAGAAAGACTGACAATGGACGGAACGCAAACCAACCTCCCGGCACAGGCTGGCACCAGCTCGTTGGTACAACGGGCGCGGCTCGCGCTGTCTGGCATGGATGGATTTATCGCACAACCCGCCCTGCGCCGCGCACTCCCTGCCATTGGTGTGCTCTTTGTCGTGACCCTCGGATTGGCCGCTTGGCTGTTACTGGCCCCTGCTGATCGCGTGACACTTCACGCAGGTCTGCCCGAGGCCGAGAAATCCCGCGCTCTTGATGCTCTGACCACCGCAGGTATCGACGCACATCTCGATCCCTCCTCAGGCGCGTTGTCGGTAGCCGCCGACCAGTTTCACAGGGCGCGCATGCTGCTGGCGACCGAAGGTTTGCCAGAAGGGGCGACCGACGGCATGACCGCGATTGACGGAATGCCGATGGGCACCTCCCGCCAGATCGAATCCGCCCGTCTGAGGCGGATGCACGAACTCGACCTTGCACGCTCAATTCAAGAGTTGCGCCCGGTGCGCGCCGCTCGCGTGCATCTGGCCCTACCCGAACGCAGCGCCTTTGTCCGCGACAGCCAGCCGCCCCGCGCCTCAGTCTTTCTTGAACTTGCCCCCGGCATGTCGCTCGATCAGGCGCAGGTGCGCGCCATCGTCAGCCTCGTAGCCGCCGCCGTGCCTGACATGCCGCGCGGCAATGTTTCCGTTGTGGATCAATCCGGCGCGCTGCTCACCAGCCCAGAAGAAGACCCGGTGCAGGCCGAGGCCGATCGCCAGATGCAGCATCAGCGCCGATTGGAAACCGTTTACCGGGACCGAGTCTTGGCGCTTTTGACCCCAATCGTGGGCGTTGGCAACGCCGCCGTCGAAGTGACTGTCGATATGGACTTTACCCGCTCCGAGATCACCAGCGAAGAATATCTGCCCGAGACGGCCCTGCGCAGCGAGCAAAGCAGCACCCAGCAGACCAACGGCGCCAAGGTCGGCGGCATTCCCGGCGCTGTTGCCAATACGCCCCCGAACGAGGCGCAACTGGCCGAGGCCGCAACCCAGGCTCCCCAAGAGGGCGTGACCAACAGCAACACGTCCACCACCCGCAATTACGAGGTCAGCCGCCGCGTCGAAACCCGCCAGCCGCAGACCGCCCACCTCAACCGCGTGCATGCCGCCGTGCTGCTGCACCGCCTGCCCACACCCACCCCCGCCGAGGGCGATGCGCAGACGGCCACCCCCGACGCCGTGCCGCTTGAAGAAATCGAGGCGCTGACACGCTCTGCCATCGGCTTTGACGAAACCCGTGGCGATATCGTCACCGTGGCCAGCGCGCCCTTTGTGGTGGCCCCGTCAATGATCCCCACCGATCACTGGTATGACGCAAGCTGGTTGCCCACTCTGGGTCGCACGTTGGCACAACTCGCCCTCTTCGGGATCATCGTTCTGGGTGTGGTCCGTCCGCTTCTGAACCGCCTACTGCCACCTGTCGGAGCCACCACCGCAACCGGCATGACCTATGGCGACGCTATCGAAGTGCCGCGTGGTGAGAGCCTCTCCGCCCTGCGCCAGCGCCTTGAAACCGCCGCGCCCAATGCCGACGACCTCAACGGCGCGATCACCTATGAGGAAAAGATCGACCTCTTGCGCCAGATGGCCGGGTCAGAGACAAACCGCATCGCAGGCGTCTTCAAGTCCATGATCGCCCCAATCGGTGAGGAGCGGCCATGACGCTCGCGCTGCCCGCCCCTTCCGCCAACAGACCCGGCGCGGACCTGACCCCGGTGCAAAAGGCCGCCATCCTGATGATGGTCTTTGGCGAGGATACCGCCGCCCAGATATTGCGCGCGCTTTCCCCCTCTGAAGTGCAGGTGCTGGGCGAGGCCATGTTCACCGTGCAAGGTGTCGATCACGACACCGTCGATGCCGTGCTCAACGAATTTCTGGGCCTTGTCAGCAATCAGACTGGCCTTGGCATTGGCGCGGGCAACTATGTCCGTCAAGTGCTCGATCAGGCGCTTGGCGCGCATAAGGCGCAATCGGTGCTGTCGCGCATCGTGCCGTCCAACAGCGAGCGCCCGATCGAGATTCTCGACTGGATGGACCCCTCTGCCGTGGCCGAATTGATCCAAGACGAACACCCGCAGATCATGGCACTGGTCATCGCCTCGCTCGATTACGCCCAGGGTGCCGAGGTGCTCAAACTTCTGCCGCCCGAGGCGCAGCCCGAGATCATCCGCCGCATCGCTACGCTGAATACCGTGCAACCCGAGGCGCTGCGCGACCTCGAAGAGGTCATGCGCGCCAAATTCAAGGCCAACACCACCCTGCGCGCCTCGCAGATTGGCGGGGTCAAGGCCGCCGCCAGGATCATGAACTTTACCCGTCAGGACATGGAAGAGCGGATCATGAAAGACATCCGCAAGGACGACAAGAACCTGTCCGAGGACATTCAGGACAATCTCTTTGTGTTTGACTACCTGATCAAATCCGACGAACGCGCCCTGCAAACCGTGCTCCGCGAAATTGAGAGCGAAATGCTGGTACTGGCCCTCAAAGGGGCCAATCCCACCCTGCGCGACAAGCTTTTGAGCTGCATCTCGCAACGTGCAGCCGCCAATATCATGGACGAGATGGAGGCCATGGGCCCGGTCCGCCTGAGCCAGGTTCAAGAGGCCCAGAAGCAGGTCATCACCGTCGCCCGCCGCCTCTCGGATGAGGGCAAGATCACGCTGGCCGGACGCGGCGGCGAAAAGATGGTCTGAGAGGATGAGCGCCATGTCCGCCTCTGGTCAAGCCTCTGACGTCGCCCCCAGCGCCGACGCGCTGACGCCCGAGGATCTCTTGGCGCTGGTGCGCCGCTCTTCGCAACAGTTCCAGCGCCGTGACGCCACCGGTCCTGCCGAAAAGACTGACAGCGGCTTTGCCGCGCATCCGATTGTGCGCCCGTTCCGCGCACCCGTCTCGGAGCCAACCGCAGAAACACCGGAACCGAAGGCTGAAAGCGCAACGCCCGCCGCCACCTTTACGCTCGCGCCACCGCCTGCCACTCTCGACATCGAAGCAGAGCGCCGCGTCGCATGGGCGGAAGGGCACGCGGCCGCAATGCAAGAGATTGAGGCCGCGCGCGCCAAAGCCCGCACCGAGGCATTCGACGAGGCCCGCACAACTGCCGCCCATGAGGTAGCCGAAGCGCGCGACATCTTCGCTGCGACACTCATCCGACTGACCAGCGCCGAGCATGAACGCCTGTCAGACCTGACCGCCAAGTTGGAACAGGCCGTGCGCCAGTTGGCCACCCAGCGCGCGGGGCAAAAGATTGACGAGGCCCCGCGTCCCTTCCTGCGCCGGATCGAAAAGATCACCCATCACATCGCTGCCGGGGCGGAAAACACGGTAGTTCTTATGAATCCCGCTGATCTCATGGCGATCAAGCCGCATCTCAAGGATTTCAGCCCATTGGCCAAGGGGCGGCTTTCTCCCGACATCACCCTCGGACGCGGCGATCTGCGCATCCGCATGGACGATATCACCTTTTCAGACGTGATCGCCGAACGCGATGGAGGTCTGGCATGACCGATTTGCTATCCCGCCTTTCACAGGCGACCAAGAGCATGGCCCAAACACCGCCACCCGGCTATTCAGGTCAGGTGCTGCGCTATGATGGTCTCATCCTCGAATGCGCGGGCTTTCCCGCAAGCCCGGGCACCCGCTGTCGGATCGACACCGAAGATGGCAAGGGTGCCACGGGCGAAATCGTAGGTTTTGCCAATGGCCGCAACCTGCTCTTTCTCGACCAGCCCGGTGCGCGCATCACCCATGGCTGCACCGTGCATAAACTTCCCGGTGGGCATAGCGCCGCAATGGGTGACGCCGTTCTGGGCCGCGTGCTTGACGCCGAAGGCGCGCCGCTCGACGGGTTCAGCCCGCCCGATTGCCCCGACACCCGCCCGCTCTCGGGGCGCGAACAAAACCCCCTCGCGCGTCAGCCTGTGGATGCCCCGCTCGACGTGGGCGTGCGCGTGATCAATGCCGCTCTCACCGTGGGGCGCGGTCAGCGCGTGGGCATCATAGCAGGCTCCGGCGTCGGTAAATCCGTGCTGATCGAGATGATGACGCGCTATACTTCTGCCGATGTGATCGTCGTCGGACTGATCGGCGAGCGTGCCCGCGAAGTGGGCGATTTCGTCTCCAAGGTGATGACCGGCGAAAACCGTGCCAAGACTTGCGTCGTGGCTGTGCCCGCCGACCGCTCGCCGCTTCTGCGCCTGCGCGCGGCACACCGCGCCACCGCCATCGCTGAATATTTCCGCGATCAGGGCAAACAGGTCATGCTGATCATGGACAGCCTCACCCGCGTGGCCCATGCCCGCCGCGAAATCGGTCTGGCGCTTGGCGAACAACCCACCGCCAAGGGCTATACCCCCTCGGTCATCTCGATGATCCCCGGTCTGATCGAGCGCGCCGGTCCCGGCCTGCCCGGTCAGGGCAGCATCACCGCGTTCTACACCATTCTGGCCGATGGCGATGACACCACCAACGATCCCGTTGTGGACACCGCCCGCGCCATTCTCGACGGGCATTTCGTGCTCTCGCGCAATCAGGCGCAGATGGGCATCTACCCCGCCATCGACCTCACCCAATCGGTGAGCCGCGTGATGAAGGACATCGCCGAGAAACCCCACCACGTGGCGGCACTTCGCCTGCGCCGCCTTATTGCACTATATATGGAGAACCGCGACATGATGCTCATGGGTGCCTATTCCCCCGGTCAGGACGCCACGCTTGACGAGGCCGTTGCCCTCTGGCCCCGGATCGAAAACTTCATCCGACAGGACATCCACGAACCCGCCAGCCTTGAAGACAGTATCGCCGCCCTCTGCGCGTTGACAGGCGGTGCCGCATGAGCGCGCGCCAGCACCGCATCCTCACCTTGATGGCCCGTCAGGAAAACCGTGAACTCGGGCATCTTTCGATGCAGCTTGGCCATCTGCGCAGCCGAGAAATGCAGCAATTCGACATGGCCGACCGTCTGGGCCAGATGCTTGATCAGAGTGCGCAGGCTCCGTCCCAGCCGATGACCCCCGGCCAACTCAGCACCGCCCATTTCATGGGCCG
This sequence comes from Roseovarius sp. MBR-51, assembly GCF_053628575.1. Taxonomy (NCBI): domain Bacteria; kingdom Pseudomonadati; phylum Pseudomonadota; class Alphaproteobacteria; order Rhodobacterales; family Roseobacteraceae; genus Roseovarius; species Roseovarius sp. MBR-51. The sequence continues at coordinate 107,683 of NZ_JBRJGQ010000002.1, read as the reverse complement.
CACCCTCGTGCAACAGCTCGAGGCGACGCGCAGCCAGATGGCCCGCACCCGTGAACAGCGTGCGGCGCTGGAACAGGACCTCTCGCAACACCAACGCCGCCAGCAGATTTTGCAAGAACGGGCTGACCTCAGCCGCCGTGCCCAGCTACAGGCCCGCGCCGACGCACAAGACAACGCGGCCCTGCCCCGCCGCACCCGGTAGACGACCAAAGAAAGCAAGATCAGAATAGGCCAGAGGTCGTCCGGCCGGCCAAAACCGTCTCGCAGGACGATGCGGGGCGGCCAGAGTCAGCAAGAGACCCGAAGCCCCTGCTTGGCACAGACCTTGCAGCGATACACCTGACACCCTTCACGGAGCCCCCGGTATGATCGCCTCGGCATTGACAAGCATTCCTGCCCAAACAAGCCCGACCACCGGCCGCGGCAGCATGACACTTGCCGCACCCACCGCCAATAGCGGGGCCGCGCCGGCCCCAGGCTTTACCGCCCTCTTTGACGCAGCCCAAATCAACCTTCAGCACGGTCAACAAGACGCTCAGAATAGCGCCATTCAGAGCACTGATCCGCTCGCTTCTGCGCCCGCGATCCTCCTCAGTTCTCAGACATCCATGCCGACCAACCCTGCGCCCGTGCTTGCATCCGCAACTCAGGTCGTGCCGCGGGATGCTAGTACGATTGAGCCAACACCCACCGCGCCGCACGCCCTTGAAACCACGGCGGAGAATACGGGCCTGAGCCAAGCTCAGATCACCCCCGAACCCGCACCACAGATCGCGGCAGAATCGGACACTCCGCCACACCCCGAACAATCGGACCAACCGATGCCTCGACCGTCCGACTCTAAGATGCCCGAGACGAAGCAAACAGCGCTCGAAAGTGAGCCCTACGACACAGAAGCCCGCGACTTCTCGGACGCTTCGGGGACCACCACCCCCATCCTCTCGCCGATGGCGCTGCCCATCGCCCTCCCTCTTGCACCACAGGCAGTTGCTCACTCGCCTGTGCCAGTGGCACCCAATGCTCTCACTGAGGCCACAGACACCACGGAGTTACCGCCACTTGCGAGCCTCGTCGCCTCTCCCGACCTCGGCGCGCCAGACAATTCCTTCGACGCGGCCAGTGCAATCACCCTGTCTCTGACCACATCTGTCGCCGCGCCGCCCTCTGCGTCCAACGCATCCACACACCCCCAGCCTCTCGATTTCTCAGCCCCCACCTGGCCAGAACAGATGGTGCAGGACATCCGCCAGAGCACCGCCACCAACACCGATAGCCTGACCTTGACGCTCACCCCGGAACGTCTTGGCACTCTGCAGATCCGGCTCGAGATGCAGGACGGTCAGACCCATGTGCATATCGTCACCGAGACGCCCGAGGCCGCGCGCGCCATCGCCGAGGCCCAACCGAAACTGGCCGAGGCCATGGCCCGTGCGGGGCTCGAGATGGGCAATCAATCGACTGGCACAATGGGTGGCTCCGGCACCTCTGGCGGCGATGCCAACACCCGCAACCACGACCAGCCTGCTGCGGACCCTGGTACAAACACCCAGCACTCCGAACCGGATGTGGTGCCGACCCAAACCACGGCCCCGCGCCGTTCCTCACTCTCCTCCATTGATCTGATTGCCTGAGGTTCCCCATGGCCGATGCCGCTCTCCCCAATCTCGACGCCCGCCCCAAGGGCGGCTTCCTCAAGAAAATGCTGGTCTGGCTACTGATGGCGCTGCTCTTGGGTGGCGGTGGCTTTGGCGCGGGCTATTTTGTCTCTGGCGGGCGGTTATCGCCCTCACAAGAGGTGCTTCGCCTTATCGAACTGGAGACTGCAGCCGCAGAGACTGACGCCGGTGCCGAGCCCAAACGAATCCCGCGCGAAAAACCCGAAACGCCGGTGTTTGAAACCCTCTATCACGAGTTCCCAGAGGCTCTGACCACCAATCTCAAGGGCTCGCGCCGCTTTCTTCAGGTCGGCGTCGGCGTCTCCACCCAATATGATGCCAGCGTCATTACCCATATCGAAACCCACGCCATGGCCCTACGCTCTGACATGTTGGCGGTGATCTCGAGCTTTGCCGAAGAGGATGTCGAAGGCACTGCCGGGCGTGAAGCATTGGCCGAGGCGCTCAAAACCGCGATCAACTCCCGGCTTGAGGCACTCGAGGGCTTTGGTGGGATCGAAGGCGTGTTCTTTCCCTCCTTCGTTCTTCAATAGGGGTTGAGCATGGCCAGATCCACCACCAACGCCACCCATAAACTCAGTTCCAACGAGGTTGCAGCCCTTGTCGACGGCCTGCTCGATATGGAGAAAGAGGCCACCCACGGCACAGAGAGCGTCCGTCGCTACAAATTCGGCTCTGACAACCTGTCGATCATGGGCGATTACCATGGGTTGCGCATGGTCAACGAACGCTTCTGCCGCCTCGCACGCCCGGTATTTCTGCCCTTCCTGCGCATGCACCCGCGCATTTCGGCCTTCCCCCCCGAGGTCAAAAGCTTCTCGCAATATTGCGACGAGCTTGAGAATTTTGTCAGCCTCACCACTGCCCGCGTCGATGCGCTGCGCAGCAATCAATTGATCATGTTGCCGCCCAATTTCGTCTCGCTTTTGACAAACGCCTACTACGGCGGCAATATCGCCTATCTGCCGGGCGGGCGCGCGGAGTTCACCGCCAGCGAAAGCCGGGTAATCGAAATCGTGACCAAGGGCGTCTACCGCGCCTTGGAGGCGGCATGGCGTGATCTTGTGCCGCTGACCTTTGCCAGCCCAGTGCATGAGGACAACCTGCAATTCGCCACCTTCGTCGAAAGCGAGGAGAAAGTCGTCTGCTGCTCCTTTATCATCCAATTGCCCGAAGCCGACCCGGCCACGCTCGACCTCATCTATCCTCTACAGGCGCTCAAGCCTATCGCGGCGCGCCTGCGCTCGCGGATGCAGTCCGATCAGGTTGCCGATGACCTGCGTTGGCGCGCCCGCCTGCGCGAGGCGGTGATGGCCGTTCCGCTCAATGTAACGGCGCGACTGGCCGAACCAAATGTACCGCTCAGCGCGCTCACGGGTCTGCGTCCCGGACGGGTGGTGCCGGTCGATCTGGCACCGCGCCCGCAATTGCTCGTCGAAGGCACACCGCTCTTTGACGCCGAGCCCGGCGCTCAGAACGGCCACGCCGCTCTCTCGCTCACCCGCCGCCTAGAACCCTGATAAACCTGATCCTCAAGGAGATCATGCCATGAGCCTGCCCACGGACACCCCCACCATTACAGACCTGCCCGATATGGGACCGCATAATGTCGACTTGGGACTTCTGGCCAATGTCCGAGTCAGCATGACCGTTGAGGTGGGTAATACTCAGATCACGCTGCAAGACCTCTTGCGCCTCAACGAAGGCTCGGTGGTGGAACTTGACCGCATGGCCGGCGATCCGCTCGACATTCTGGTCAATGGCACCCCCATCGCCAAAGGTGAAGTTGTCGTCGTCGGCGAGAAATTTGGCATCCGCTTTGGCGATATCGTCGATCCCAAACAGCGGATCGAGACCGTCTAACTAACCCGTCTGCGTGGCACGAAACCTGCAGGGATTGATCAACCAATCCTTGCAGGAGAGACCCCGTGGAGCTGCTGACACCCGAACGCATTCTGACCCTTGCGGGGTTTCTGGGCGTTCTCGTCCTGATCTGGGCGGCCGTCCGCTTGAACCGCGCACCGCTTGCGGCGCGGTTTGGCGCGGGCCGCACCCTTGAAGTGGCTGAAACCCTCAGCTTGGGCGGTGACGCCCGCGCCATCCTCTTGCGCGCAGAAGGCCAAAGCGTTCTGGTGGTGATGGGCCGCAGATCCGGCACCGCTCTGACGCTCTTGCCCATGGGCCCTGTCGTGGAGGACGTCGCATGATCCGTCGCATTCCGCTTCTGGCACTCGTCCTTCTGCTGCCGTCGCCCCTGCTGGCGCAACAGGGACTGCCCGCGATCACACTTTCGGATGACGGCGGCACCACCTACTCGCTCTCGCTGCAAATCCTCGCCCTAATGACTGCGCTCACGGTCCTGCCCTCGTTGGTTCTGGGCATGACCGCCTTTACCCGCATCATCATTGTCCTGTCGATCCTGCGCCAAGCCATGGGCACACAGCAAACCCCACCCAATCAGGTGCTCATCGCGATCGCCCTCTTCTTGTCCTTCTTCGTCATGCAGCCAGTTCTGACTGACATCTATGAGACGTCGCTCAGCCCCTATCTTGATGGGCAGATGACCCCAGATATCGCCATTCGTGGCGCATGGGACAAACTCTCGACTTTCATGCTCGCGAATACCCGGCAGAACGATCTTCTGATGTTCGCCGAACTGGCAGGTGACGCGCCTTATGCCAGCGATGCCGAAGTGCCGGCCTCGGTCCTCTTGCCCGCCTATATCACCTCCGAACTCAAGACCGCGTTCCAGATCGGCTTTCTTCTCTTTTTGCCCTTTCTGGTGATCGACATGGTGATCGCCTCGATCCTGATGGCGCTTGGCATGATGATGCTGTCACCCATGATCGTGTCGCTACCCTTCAAGCTTCTGCTTTTCGTGCTGGTAGATGGCTGGGCGCTCACCATGGGCTCGCTTGCTTCCAGTTTTCAAGGAGCGCTCTGAGCCATGGACTTTGACGCGAACATAGAACATCTGCGCATGGCCTATTGGAATATCCTGCTCACAGCGGGTCCGGTTCTGCTCATCGCCCTCGCCGTGGGCCTTGTGATCGGCATCCTCCAGGCGGCCACCTCGATCAACGAGGCCACGCTCAGCTTCGTGCCGAAAATGGCCATCGTGATCCTGACCATGGGGCTGATGTCCGGGTTCATGCTCAGCACGATGACCGACTATTTTCTTCAGGTGTTTGACGCCATCGCGACGATCAACTGACATGCTGCCAGATTTCACCCCCTCTGCGACAGGCCTACCAGGGCTTGAACTTACCCAGTTTACAGGGATGGCACTTCAATTCCTGTTTGCCATGCTGCGTATCGGTGCCTTTGTCCTCTCTGCCCCCCTCTTTGCGGCTCGGTTCATTTCGCTGCCAGTGCGTATTATCATCTCGGTCTGCCTGACGATCCCGCTGATGGGTCGGGTACCGATCCCGGCACCCGATGCACTTGCCTCGCTCTCCAGCGTGGTCATCGCCCTGCGCGAACTGGCAATTGGGCTCTCGGCGGGAATGGTGCTGCAAATCCTCTTTGCCGCCGCTGTTATGGCTGGTGACCGGATCGCCAACACCGCCGGCCTGGGCCTTGCGGCACAGGTCGACCCCTCGACCGGCACGCAATCTCCGGTGATCGGCCAGTTCTTCATGCTCTTTCTGCTCGCCATCTTCGTAACCGAAGACGGCCATCTCGCCGTCATCCGCCTGATTCTGGACAGCTATCGAACCATACCCATCGGCACACCGATCAATGGCACGATCCTGATTGACGCTGGCATGGCGGCCACGACCAAGATGTTTCTCGACGCGGCGCAGCTGATGATGCCGGTCGTATCGGTTCTCTTGATCTTGAACATGGTGATCGGCGTGATCACCCGCTCGGCCCCCTCGCTCAATATATTTGCCTTTGGTTTTCCGCTGACCATGACCGCAACGCTACTTTTGCTCTTTCTCACTGTCACAAGCCTTGGTCCCGCCCTTTCCGAGCGGGTGGCACAGGCCTTGCAGCATCTCCTGCAGATGTTGAACGGATTACCCAATGGCTGACGCAGACGACGGACAGGAAAAAACCGAAGAGCCAACCGCGAAGCGCCGCCAAGAGGCGCGCGAGGAAGGCCGGATCACAACCTCTACCGAGGTCTTCGTGCTGGTCACGATGGGTATGGGTGCGCTCATGCTGATGGCCGGGCAATGGGCGCTCCCGGGGCTGGCGGGTCGTTGGGCCACCGGGCTCATCATCGACGGGGTGCAATCGCTCGACGCAATGATGTATGAGCGCACACGCACCATGATGCTCTGGATGCTCGCCGCCGGACCGGGGCTTGGTCTGCCGCTGCTCGCCACAGTCCTGGTGGCGCAGAGCGTCATGGGTGGTCTCAATTTCGCCCCCAAGGCGATCGGCTTCAAGCCGGAGAAAATCAACCCACTGACCGGGTTGGGGCGCATGGCTTCGATGAAATCGCTCGTCGATCTGGGCAAAGCTGTCCTGAAGGTCACTCTCTTGCTCACGGCCGGCATACTCATGCTTTACCCGCTCCTGCCTGCGCTGGAAGGCTCTGCGGCGCTCTCTCCTGGCGATGCCATGGTGCTCTTTGGCACGGCCATGCTGCGGGTGCTGGGCGGACTGCTGATCGGGCTCGTCGTGATCGCCGCGCTCGATCTCGGCTGGCAGATCCACACAAACACCAAATCCATGCGCATGTCCCGGCAGGATATCAAGGATGAATCCAAGGAATCCGAAGGCTCGCCCGAGCAGAAAGGCGCTATGCGCCGACGCCAGATGCAGGCCTCGCGCCGCGCCTCGGAACGCAAGGCTCTGGCCGATGTGCCACTGGCCACCGCCATCATCACCAACCCCACGCATTTCGCCGTCGCCCTGCGCTACGAGCCGGGCACCGATGCCGCACCGCGCATCCTCGCCATGGGCAAGGGCGCGATGGCGCAGGCCGTAATCCGCCGGGGCCGCCGTGCCGGTGTCACCACGCTTCAGGTGCCGCCACTCGCGCGCGCGCTCTACTTTACCGGCGGGATTGGCCGGGAAATCCCCGATGTGCTCTTTGCCGCCGTGGCGGTGATCCTCGCCCATGTCTGGCGTCTGGAACAAGGGCAACCCGCCCCCATGCCCGATGTGGACCTGCCTCCCGACCTTACCCTCGACGAATTCGGTCGCCCCCTCAAATGGAGAACCCAATGACACACCGCCACCGTTCCACAGGTGAGATGATCTCGACCCTTTGCTTCATCGGTGTGGGTTTCTGGTGTCTCGGCACAGCCCTAGATGCGGCACAGCCCAAATCCGCTCTGCTCATTCTGTGCGCCTTCGCCAGCCTTGCAGGAGCGGCACGCCATCTCATCGCGCGCGCGTTTGAACGCACGTGAGGGCGTCCAGTTCTCAGTGCTCCATGCGCAGCAACCCAATTTAAAAACCGTATTCAACAGTCGCTCAGCCATTCAATAGGAAATCCGCAACACCTTTTGCTAGACCTTGACCCGCCCCCACCGTAACTATTGAACTTCACACCGGAATGGCTATCAGATGGACGCGGTTCACGATGCGCGGGGTTGGGGTGCGTAGCAAGGCCGTGATCGACAACAGCGCAGGACAACCCACGCAATGCCCATGAAAATCCTACTTGCCGATGATCACAACCTCTTGGCCGAGGCGGTCGGCAATATGCTCAACGCCCTGCCCGGCAACGAGGCGATCACCACTGATTCCTACGATGGCATCCTCAGCCTGCTGGCCGAGCATTCCGATGTCGATATCGTGCTTCTCGACCTCAAGATGCCCGGTATGGTCGGTCTCGCCAGCGTCAAGAGCGTCATCGAAAAATCCGCCCCGGCCAAGGTGGTGCTCTTCACCGGCATGGTGGACCGGCATTTTCTGCACAGCGCGCTGGAACTCGGCTGCAAGGGGCTGATCCCCAAAACGATGCCGCTGCAATCTCTCAACAGCGTGTTGCAACTGATCATGTCCGGACAAACTTTTGTGCCGATGGATGCAGGCACCACGGGCCACGACAAATCTGGCCCCGATCACGACCTGACCGAAAAGGAACTCTTCGTGCTGCGTCTTGCCGCCGACGGCCTGACCAACAAGGAAATCGCCCGCGACATGGGCACAAACGAGGTGACCGTGAAAATGCACATGCGCGCGATCTGCAAAAAGCTGGGCGCCCGCAACCGCGCCCATGCCGCGATGATCAGCCGCGAGCGCGCGCTTATCTGACGGGGCGACTTCGCAAGTTGGAACAAAGAATGCGTTCTAGGCGATTGGCTTCGTCCACATCCATGACCGCGCGGAACGCGCCGCCTCGCGGCAACTCTCCTGTTGCCCTCCTACTCCGCCCCATCGCCCGCATGAAACACCATCTCGCGCCCCGCGTCATTGGACAGGATCAACACATCCCCCAGAACCTCGACCAAGGTCATTTCGCCCAGCGCAGTGAAATACAGCGCCTCTGCCGCCATTTCGGAACAAGCGCGCTTGGTTGCCACCACATTCTCGGCTGAAAACCACGGATAGGGCGCGGTCTGCCGCCCGGAATAGCCGTTACAGGGGGCCGCACCCGCAAATTCCCCCTCTGCCGGAAACGTCAACGTCGCCTTTGCCGCAAACGCAGCCCCGTCAAGGCTCTCCAGATGCCAGACCGCCTCGGCCCCACCATAGCCCGTCACCGTTTCATCCTTGCAGTAGCCCAGCACCGACAGCGCCATGACCGCCAAAACCAGCCGCATCGCCCTTACCTCAGCGCCAGAATGAGGTCGACCAGCGATCCGATGGCAGGCGCGGCCTGATCCTGCGCGGGATCACGCATCGCCTGCATGCCAATGGCGGAGGCATAGAGAATCCGCGCCATTTCCAGATTGCCGATGTCGCAGGCAGAAAGCAGCCGATGAAGCCGCGCCAAACGAATCTCATCCACCCGCGCCACCGCCTCTGCGGCGACAGGATCGGTCCCGGCCCAGGCCCGGATCGCTGATTCGGCGCGTAAGGTCACGCTCTCGGCCTCTGCGGTGGCGGCCATCGCCTGCGCGCATCCCCGCAGCCGCGCCACCTCTGTGGACGCCTCCGATGCCGCCTCCAGCACGCGCGCGGCCTCGTCCTGCCACAGCGTCAAAAGCGCCGCAGAATAGGCCGGAACATCCGCAAAATGCCAGTAAAACGACCCTTTGGTCGCCCCCAACCGCCGCGCCAAGGGCTCTGCTCCCAGCGCCGCCGGGCCTGTCTCGCACAGCGCCTCGAACCCGGCCAACAGCCAGTCATCTTGGGTCAAGCGGGGGCGGCGCAATGCGGTCATGCCTCAGCCATACGCAGCCCGCCTGCCCCCCGCAAGAGGCGGGACTGTCGCGGGGGGCCTGTAAAACGCCTGTCGCAAAAGTTTTACGCGTCTGTCGCAAACTCTTTGAGAACCGACGTTAGGTGGTGGCCCGACCCAAGGAGGCATCGACCGTGCTCAGCATCGAGAAACTGACCAGAACCTTTGGCCAGAACACCGCCGTCGACAAGGTGTCCTTTACCGTCGAGAAACCGGCGATGATCGGCATCATTGGCCGCTCGGGGGCTGGCAAATCCACCCTCCTGCGGATGATCAACCGCCTGACCGATGCCACCTCTGGCCAGATCCTGTTCGAGGGGCGCGATGTGACCGCGCTCAAGGGCGGCGACAAGCGCGCCTGGCAATCCAACTGCGCCATGATCTTTCAGCAATTCAACCTCGTGCCGCGGATGGATGTGGTCTCGAACGTGCTGCACGGCACATTGAACCGCCGCTCGACCTTCGCCACGATGTTCAACCTCTATCCCGACGCCGATATTCACCGCGCCATCGAAATCCTCGACCGGCTGGGCATCGCCGATCATGCCCCCAAACGCGCCGAGGCGCTGTCGGGCGGCCAGCAACAGCGCGTGGCGATTGCCCGCGCCCTGATGCAGGACCCCAAGATCGTGCTCGCGGATGAACCCATCGCCAGCCTCGATCCGATGAATGCGCAACTGGTCATGGACGACCTGCGCCGCATCCATGAAGAGGACGGGCGCACGGTCATTGCCAACCTGCACACGCTCGACACCGCGCGCCGCTACTGCGACCGGGTGATCGGCATGCTGCATGGCCGCATCGTGTTTGACGGAACCCCGGCGCAACTGACCACCGGTGTCGCGCGCGACATCTACGGTGCCGATGCCTCGTTTTCGGAAGACAGCACCTCGACCTCGATTGAAACGCTCGACCGCAGCACCGCCCGCGCCCGGCGCGAAGCCGAGGCGGCGGTCTGACGACGCCAGAACCACCCATGGCCCGCCGGGGGTGGCGGGTCGCAACCCAACCGGAGAGACATCCATGAAGACTCTACTTGCTGCCATCGTCGCCACCACCGCTCTGGTCAGCCCCGCGCTGGCAGAGGACAAGATCACCGAATTCCGCATCGGCGTTCTTGGCGGTGAAAACGCTCAGGACCGCATGACCTCGAACGAGTGTCTGCGTGTGAAAACCGAGGAATTGCTCGGCGTGCCCACCAAGGTCTTTACCCCCGCCGATTACGACGGCGTGATCCAAGGCCTCTTGGGCGGCACCATCGACGTGGCCTGGCTCGGTGCGTCGGCCTATGCCAAGACCTACCTGACCGATCCCACCGCGGTCGAGCCGGTTCTGGTCAAGGTCAACATGGACGGCTCTTATGGCTATTACGCCGTCGGCTTTACCCGCAAAGAGACCGGCATCACCTCGCTCGCCGACATGAAGGGCAAGACCTTTGGCTTTGGCGATCCGAACTCGACCAGCGGCTATCTGATCCCCTCGATCGAAATCCCTGTCGAAACCGGAGCCAGCATGGACTCGGGCGATTACTTTGGCGAAGTGAAATTCACCGGCGGCCATGAGCAGACCATCGTTGCCGTCGCCAATGGCGATATCGACGCGGGCGTGACCTGGGCCGATGGTCAGGGCGCATGGGAAGACGGCTATAATTCGGGCGCGCTGCGCAAGGCCGTGGACGCGGGCCTTGTCGATATGAACCAGATCGTTGAAATCTGGAAATCCAAACCCATCCCCGAAGGCCCCGTCGTGCTGCGTCAGGCGCTGCCCGAGGATGTGAAACTCAAGGTCACGGGCCTCTGGGCCTCGCTGAAATCCATCGACCCCGATTGCGCGTATGGCGTGCTTCAGGGCGAGGCGCTTGGCTTCATGCCCGTCACCCATGACGCTTATCTCTCGATCATCGAGGCGCGCAAGGCCGCGAACTAAGGCCCAAACGCTGACACCAGACCGGGCCTGCACCCTCGCAGGCCCGGTTTCGCATGACGGGGGACCAGAATGACCGATATGACCGCAGGACAGGCCGCCGCACGGGTTAAATCCGTGCAGGACGCCTATATGGAGATGACCCGGCGCAAACGCCTCTATGGCATGGTGATGCTGGTCGTCTTCATCGCCCTCATGGTCTCGGGCTTTCGCGTGGCGGATGCGCGCAACGCGGGCGGATTTTGGGACGGGATCGGCAATATCTTTCAGTTTCCGGGCGAGGTTCTGTCCGAGGCAGGCCAGAAAATCGCCAATCTGCCGGGGCTGATGGCGAAATTCCTGCCCTCGCTGATCGAGACCGTGAATATCGCCGCCGCCTCTACCCTCTTGGGCGCGCTTGGCGCGGTGATGATCTCGCTCTTGGCCACGCGCGGCCTTGCCAAATGGCCGCGCCTCATTGGCCTTTTCCGCCGCGTGATGGATATCCTGCGCGCGGTGCCCGAGATTGTGATTGCCCTCGTGCTGATCTTCATCCTTGGCGGCGGCCCGGTGCCCGCGATGATCGCCATCGCGCTGCATACCATGGGCGCGCTTGGCAAACTCTTTTCCGAGGTCAATGAAAACGCCAGCCTCAAACCCGTCGAGGGGCTGCAATCGGTGGGGGCATCCTGGGGCCAGCGCATGTGGCTGGGCGTCATCCCGCAGGTGGCGCCCAATTATCTCAGCTACGCGCTCCTGCGGTTCGAAATCAACATCCGCGCCTCTGCCATCCTCGGCTTTGTCGGCTCGGGCGGCATCGGCTATGACCTGAAAAACGCCTTTAGCTGGGGGCAAGGGCGCTATGACGAGGTCGCGGCGATCTTTCTGCTGCTCTTTGGCACCATCGTCCTCTTTGACCAGATTTCCAGCCATTTCCGCAACAAGCTGATCGGCGAGGGCTAAGACCATGAGCATGATGACCGATGTTCTTCCCACCCGCTTTGACGCCACCGCGTTCTTTCGCCGCAAACGGCGACTGGCCTTTGCGTTTCCGGCTGTGATCCTCGCCTATTTTGTCTATATCTTCTTTGCTTTCGACATCCTGGGTCTGGCCGAGCGCGCGCGCCTCGACAACGCCCGCATCCTCGTCGCCGACAGCTACAGCTACAAGACGCATGTCACCCGCGACAACCGCAGCGGCGCGCTCAGCATCGCGATCGAAGGCGAGAACAAGGGCACCTGGCCAGAAGGGCGCAGCCCCGATTGGGTCGACATCCAGAGCCCCGAGCGCACGCTTGTCAGCCTCAAGCACGGCCAAGAGGTGCTGATTGACGGCAATACCATGCGCTATGACGTGCCGGGCTATGGGCTGATCGAGGCCGAGGTCTCGCGCCGCGAGGGTATCAAACTCTCCCTGCCCACCGACACAATCCCAGACTGGATCAGCGCCAGCGATGCCCGCGTCGACATCACCACCGACGCAGGCCGTGTGACCCTGACAAGGGCGCGCACCGAGGTCATGCGCTATCACTTCGGCTGGGAACTCTTCTGGTTCACGCTCGATAGCCCGTTCTATGCCAAGAGCTTGGGGGAATTGGCAACACTTGCGGTGTCCTCCGACCGCATTGTCGAGGGCAAGAGCAACCTCGCCGCCATGGCACATGACGTCTGGAACAACCGCATGTGGCAGCACAAGGACGTGATATGGGCCATCTTCGAGACCATCCTCATGGCCTTTCTCGGCACCATGGGGGCTGGTATCGTCGCCCTGCCGCTGGCCTTTGCCGCAGCGCGCAACTTTTCGCCCTTCATGGCGGTGCGCGCCGCTGTGCGGCGGGTCTTTGACCTCTTGCGCGGGGTCGATGCGCTGATCTGGACGCTGGTGCTGGCGCGCGCCTTTGGCCCCGGCCCGATGACCGGCGCGCTGGCCATCCTGCTGACCGACACCGGCACTTTCGGCAAACTCTTTTCCGAGGCGCTGGAGAACATCGATAAAAATCAGATTGAAGGCGTGCAATCGACCGGGGCCAAACCGCTGCAACGCTATCGGTTCGGCGTGATCCCCCAGATCACGCCCGTCCTGCTCAGCCAATTGCTCTATTACCTCGAATCCAACACCCGAAGCGCCACCGTGATCGGAGCCATCACCGGCGGCGGCATCGGCCTCTTGCTCACCCAGGCGATGATCACACAAAAGGACTGGGAAGAGGTCAGCTATTACATCATCCTCATTCTGATGATGGTGATGCTGATGGACACCCTGTCCGGCTGGCTGCGCCGCAAACTCATCACTTCGGACGACAGCGGGCACTGAAAGGGCGGATTTGAGTATTTGATCCATAAAGAAACAGCCCTCGGTATTCTTCTTGGACCAAATACTCCCGCCGGAGGCCCGAAACCCTGATGGAGCGCACCATGCCCCGATTGCAGGCCGACAAGGCCCTGATTCACCCTGATTGCGAGATCACCGATTGCGAATTCGGCATCTATACAGAGGTCGGGCGCGACAGTCGCCTCGCGCATGTGGCGATGGGGGATTATTCCTATTGCGACCGGTCCTGCGATCTAGCCAATGCCGAAATCGGCAAATTCGCCAATATCGCAAGCTTTGTGCGGATCGGGGCCACCGATCACCCGCTCGACCGCGCCAGCCTGCACCACTTTCTCTATCGCTCGGCCAGCTATTGGCCAGACGCGCCTGACGATGCGCATTGGTTCGACAAACGCCGCGCCCGCGTGGCGCGGATCGGCCATGACACATGGATCGGCCATAATGCGCAAGTGAAGCCCGAGATCACCGTGGGCCATGGCGCGGTGATTGCTGCGGGCGCCGTGGTCACGCATGACGTGGCCCCCTATACGATCGTCGCGGGCGTGCCCGCCCAACCGCTGCGCCCGCGCCTCGCCCCTGCCGTGGCAGAGCGCATGATGGCGCTTGCATGGTGGGATTGGGATCACGTTCGCCTGCGGGAAACCTTGGACGATTTCCGCAGCCTGAATGCCGAGGCGTTTCTCGAAAAGCACGGCGGTTGAGCACGAAAAAAGGCGACCACTCAGGGTCGCCTTGGGATGCTGAAATCGCGGGATGAAAAAGGCAGGTGGAATGGCCTTGCTGATAGGCGCGCCAGATGACAGCGCCGTGACAAGTCGCGCTTTTTTACAAATCCGCCAGCGTCAGCGTGATCCGGTCCCCGGCAAACCAGGTGCGGCCATATTCGATGGGCCGCCCCTCGGGGTCCACATTGACCGCTATGGTGCGCAGGATCGGCGCGCCGGGGCTGAGCGCCAGATGCCCAGCCTGCATCGGGCTTGCCAGTTTCGCGTTGAGCCGGGTCGAGGCGCGGGTGAAATCCGCCACCCCCTGTTCGGCCAGCGCCGCCGTCACCGATCTCAGCCGCCCCAGCGCCTCGGGCAGGCCGGGAAACCGCGCCGCCGGAAAGGTGCTGCGAAAGAGTGCCACGGGCACGCCGTCCGCCAGCGACAGCCCGTCAAAGACATGCACAGCACCGCCGGGCGGCAGGCCCAGCGCCTCGGCCTCGGCGGCATCGGCGCTGCGGGTTTCCAGCGCCAGAATTTCCTTGGTCGGCAACCGCCCGGCAGCCTGCAAGTTGCGGTGAAACCGCACCCGTCGGCCAATCGGATATTCGGTCGGGCGATGCGCCACGAACACGCCCGCTCCGCGCCGGCTAAAGATCATCCCCGCCTCGGCCAAGGCCCCGAGCGCGCGGCGCACCGTATGGCGATTGACGCCGAAACGCCCCGCCAGCGCCGCCTCGGTCGGCAGCTTGTCTCCGGGCCCATAGCGCCCCGCCGCAATATCGCCGCTCAGGCTGTCATGGATCGCCCGCCAGAGCGCGTCAGGTTTTTCTCGGCTCATGTCACAGAAGTTTCACCTGTTGCGGCCTTGCTAGGGGCCGGGGTTTCGCGTATAGATTTGTCTAGTTGTATAGTAATATCGACAACTTCGCAAGATGTCCAGCAAGGTATCCGCATGAGCAAAGAAACCGAGCGCAAAGGCTGGATGGGCCTCTTGGCACGCGCCCCCGCCGAAGAGGTGCATCGCCTCTGGTCCGAGAGCGGGCTGGCCCCCGACCACGCTTACTTGCGCGCCCCCGAAGTGGGCGGAGTGATGGTGCGGGGCCGCGCGGGGGCCACCGGGGCCGCCTTTAACCTTGGCGAAATGACCGTCACCCGTTGCGCCCTGCAACTGGGCGATGGCCGCGTCGGTCACGGCTATGTGCAGGGCCGCGACAAGCGTCACGCCATGCAAGCCGCCTTACTTGACGCGCTGATGCAGGGAGCCGAGGCCGAGATGATCCGCACCCAAATCCTCACACCCTTGACCGAGGCCGAGACCACCCGTCGCCAGACCCGCGCCGCCCGCGCGGCGGCGACCAAGGTCGATTTCTTCACCCTTGTGCGCGGAGAGGATTGATGCAGACCGAGGCCCTGACCGGCGGTTTTACCAACGCCCCGACCCAAGCCGCCGAGGCGTTTCGCGCGGTGATGCGGGCCATGGCCCGCCCCGGCACCATCGAGCGGATCATGGGGGCTCTGCCCCCCGCACCGCTCTCAAACGCCACCGGTGCTGTGATCCTCACCTTGTGTGATCCCGAAACGCCGGTGCATCTGGCGGGGGCAAGCGATACCCCAATGGTGCGCAACTGGATCACCTTTCACACCGGCGCGCCGCTGGTGGACCGCGCCCGCGCCAGCTTTGCGCTCGGGTCGTGGCAGGCGCTCTTGCCCCTCACCGACTATCCCATCGGCAGCGGCGAATACCCTGACCGCTCGACCACCCTGATTGTCGAGATGCCCGCGCTCACGCAAACCGGCGCGCGCCTCGCCGGACCGGGGATTGAAACCACCGCCGCCCTCTCGCTGCCCGAGAGCACCGCCTTTCAGCGCAACGCGGCGCTCTATCCCTTGGGGCTAGATTTCCTCTTCACCTCAAGCGATCACCTCGCGGCCCTGCCGCGCTCAACCCGCGTGGAGGGCCACTAGATGTATGTCGCAGTCAAAGGCGGCGAACGCGCCATCGACAACGCCCATGCCTGGCTCGCTGAAGAGCGGCGCGGCGACACCAACATCGCCGAATTATCCGTGGCGCAAATCCGCGAACAACTTAGCCTCGCCGTCAACCGCGTCATGGCCGAAGGCTCGCTCTATGATCCAGACCTCGCCGCGCTCGCCATCAAACAGGCGCGCGGCGATCTGATCGAGGCGATTTTCCTGATCCGCGCCTATCGCACCACCCTGCCCCGCTTTGGCGCGTCACATCCGGTGGAGACCGCCGCCATGCGGTGTGACCGGCGCATCTCGGCCACGTTCAAGGATGCGCCGGGCGGGCAAGTACTTGGCCCGACCTTTGACTACACCCACCGCCTCTTGGATTTCAAACTGGCGGCCGAAGGCGAAACGCCTGCGGCCCCGACAGCAACACCCAGCCCCGGCCCCACGCCGCATATCATGGGCTATCTCGACCGCGAGGGGCTGATCCAGCAAGAAAACCCAAGCGATACCACGCCCCCCGACCTCACCCGCGAACCGATGCAATTGCCGGCCTCCCGCGCGCTGCGGCTTCAGGCGCTCACACGCGGCGATGAGGGGTTCATCCTATCGCTCGCCTATTCCACCCAGCGCGGCTATGCCCGCAATCACGCCTTTGTGGGGGAATTACGCATCGGCGCGGTGGCTGTGGAAATGGACATCCCCGAACTGGGTTTTGCGATTGAGTTGGGCGAAATCACCCTCACCGAATGTGAGACGGTGAACCAATTCAAAGGCTCCAAGACCGAGCCGCCACAATTCACCCGTGGCTATGGGCTGGTCTTTGGCCAGACCGAGCGCAAGGCCATCGCCATGGCGCTCGTGGACCGCGCGCTACGCTGGCGGGAACTGGGCGAAGAGAACCAAGGCGCACCCGCACAGGACGAGGAATTCGTCCTCATGCATGCCGACAACATTCAGGCGACGGGTTTTCTCGAACATATCAAGCTGCCGCATTACGTCGATTTCCAGTCCGAATTGGAACTGGTGCGCAAACTCCGCCGCGATGCCGAGGGCGCAGCCCACCGGGAGGCGGCGGAATGAGTATTTTTGCCATAAAGAAGCAGGTCCAGCCATGACCCTCATCGTCTTTGACATCGGCAATGTCCTCTTGCGCTGGGACCCGCAGGCGGCCTTTCGTCATGCCCTGGACAGCGACGCCGAGATTGACGCGCTGCTGACAGAGGTCGAATTCTACGACTGGAATTATGAACAGGACCGGGGCCGGAGCCGGGCCGAGGCGGTGGCGACGATTGCCGCCCACTGGCCACACCATGCAGACCTCATGGACGGCTATTTCGACCGCTTCGGCCTGACCATCCAGAACCGCATCCAAGGGTCATGGGACATCGCCACCACGCTCAAGGATAGCGGCCACCGCCTCTGGGCGCTCACCAATTTTTCGGCCGACACCTGGCCGCAGGCGCTCCACCTGCATCCCGACCTGACCACGCTGTTCGAGGGCATCGTCGTGTCGGGGCACGAGCGCATGGTCAAACCCGACCGTGAGATTTTCGATCTCCTCTGCACCCGCGCCAATGCCGCACCCGAGGCGTGTTATTTCATCGACGACAGCGCCGACAACGTGGCCGGTGCCCGCGCCGCTGGCTGGCAGGCGCATCACTTCACCGGGCCCGAGGGCCTGCACGCCGACCTGCGTGACCGGGGGCTTTTATGACCGATTACAACTTTGCCTATCTCGATGAGCAGACCAAACGCATGATCCGCCGCGCCATTCTCAAGGCGCTGGCGATCCCCGGCTATCAGGTGCCCTTTGCCAGCCGCGAAATGCCGATGCCTTATGGCTGGGGCACCGGCGGCGTGCAGGTCTCTGCCGCCTGCCTCACCCCCGGCGACACGTTCAAGGTGATCGACCAAGGGGCGGACGATACCACCAACGCCGTCTCGATCCGCAAGTTCTTTGAGAAGACCGCAGGTGTCGCCACCACCGAGCAAACGGCACAGGCCAGCCTCATCCAGACCCGGCACCGCATCCCCGAGGAACCGCTGACCGAGGATCAGATCCTCGTCTATCAGGTGCCGATCCCCGAACCGCTGCGGTTTCTCGAACCCTCCGAGGTCGAGACCCGCAAGATGCACGCGCTCGAGGAATATGGCCTCATGCATGTCAAACTCTACGAAGACATCAGCCAGCACGGGGCCATCGCCACCGCCTATGCCTATCCGGTCAAGGTCGAGGGGCGCTATGTGATGGACCCCTCCCCGATCCCCAAATTCGATAACCCCAAACTGAGCATGGCCGCGATCCAGCTTTTCGGCGCGGGGCGCGAGCAGCGCATCTATGCCCTGCCCCCCTATACCCAAGTCATCAGCCTCGATTTCGAGGATCACCCGTTCGAGGCCACCAAGGCCGCGCATGATTGCGACCTCTGCGGCGCGGCTGACAGCTATCTTGACGAGGTCATCATGGATGACGCGGGCGGGCGCATGTTCGTCTGCTCTGACACCGATTATTGCCGGTCGCGGCGCGCGGCGGGCCATGTGGGTGCCCAAGGTGCCCCCTATGAGGAGGCCACGACGTGACCCCGCTTCTCAACGTGCGCGATCTCGCCAAATTCTACGGGTCCCGGCGCGGCTGCGAGGGCGTCAGCTTTGATCTCTGGCCGGGCGAGGTGATGGGCATTGTCGGCGAGAGCGGATCGGGCAAATCCACGCTTCTGTCCTGCCTTGCCGGGCACCTGCCGCCCGACCGGGGCGAGGTGATCTTTGACACGCGCGGCCACGGTCCCCGCGACACGCTCACCATGTCAGAGCCTGAACGCCGGATGCTCATGCGCACCGATTGGGCCTTTGTCCATCAGCACGCCCGCGATGGGCTGCGCATGGGGGTTTCGGCGGGCGGCAATGTGGGCGAACGCCTGATGGCCGTCGGCGCGCGGCATTACGGGCAGATCCGCGATCAGGCGATCGACTGGCTTGGCCGGGTCGAGATTGCCGCCGACCGCATCGATGACAAACCGCAGGCGTTCTCGGGTGGCATGCAGCAACGCCTGCAAATCGCCCGCAACCTTGTGACCGGCCCGCGCCTTGTGTTTATGGACGAACCCACCGGCGGACTTGATGTCAGCGTGCAGGCGCGGCTCTTGGACCTTTTGCGCGGGCTTGTGCGCGAAATGGGGCTCTCGGCCATTATCGTCACGCATGATCTGGCGGTGGTGCGCCTGCTCGCGGATCGGCTGATGGTGATGAAGGATGGCCGCGTGGTCGAAGAAGGCCTGACCGATCAGGTGCTCGACGACCCGCAACACGGCTATACGCAACTGCTTGTTTCCAGCGTATTGCAGGTCTGACCGCAGGAAAGGATACGCGCGATGATCACCTATTACGCCAAGGACCAGACCGGATTGCGCAAGGTGCCAGACTTGGGCGACGCCCCCGTGCTCTGGATCGACATGCTCTCTCCGGATGCGCAAGACCTGGCGCAGATGTCCGGGCGTCTCGGCATCGCCCTGCCCAGCCGCGAGGATCAGGAGGAGATCGAGCAATCCTCGCGCCTCTATCTCGAAGAGGGTGTGCCGGTGATGACCGCCCTGCTGCCCGCGCGCAACGACGCAGGCGAAACCATTGTCGGCCCGGTGTCTTTTGTGCTCATGACCGACCGGCTGGTGACGCTCCGCCACCATAGCCCGCGCCCCTTTACCACCTATCCCGACAAGGCCGGAAAATCCTCATACGGCTGCGCCAGTACAGAGGCGGTGCTGATTGGCCTGATCGAGGAAATCATCGACCGGCTGGCCGATATCATCGAACAGACCGGCCGCGATATCGACGCGCTGTCCAAGCGCATCTTTGGCGACAAGCCCCTCAATACCGCCGCTTACCGCACCGCGCTGCGCGACATCGGTCAGGCCGACGGGCGCGTCATGCAAATCCGCGAGAGCCTGATGACGCTCGAGCGCCTGCTTGGCTTTCTCATGCCAGTGATCGAGGCGCGACGCAGCGCCAAGGCCCTGCGCGGCGCGCTCAAATCGCAATATCGCGACGTGCGCGCGATCACCGAACAGGCAGGCTATCTGCAACAGAAAACTGGCTTCATGCTCGATGCGGCCCTGGGCCTCATCACCATCGAACAAAACGCCATCATCAAGATTTTCTCAGTGGCGGCGGTGGCCTTTCTGCCGCCCACGCTGGTGGCCTCCATCTACGGCATGAATTTCGAGGTCATGCCGGAACTGTCCTGGCCCTTCGGCTATCCGATGGCGCTTGGGCTCATGGCGCTGTCGGCGCTGGTGCCGCTCTGGATTTTCCGCCGCCGCGGCTGGTTATGAACATGGGAGACCCGCAATGATCGAGATCGACGGCCTGAGCAAGAGCTTTACCCTGCACAATCAGGGCGGCGCGGTCATTCCGGTGATGGCCGGCGCGCATCTGCACGTGGCCCCCGGCGACTGCGTGGCTCTGACCGGCTCTTCCGGCGCGGGCAAATCCACCCTCATGCGGATGATCTATGGCAATTACCGCGCCAATGCGGGCCGCATTCTGGTGGGTGACACCGATGTCGCCCGCGCCGCCCCGCGCGAGATCATCCAACTCCGCCGTCACACTCTGGGCTATGTCAGCCAGTTCCTGCGCGTCGTGCCGCGCGTGCCCACCCGCGACGTGGTGGCCGAACCGCTCTTGATCCTTGGCACCCCGCGCGAGGCGGCCTTGGCCCGCGCCGAGGCGCTGCTTGCGCGCCTCAACATCCCCGAACGGCTCTGGTCGCTCAGCCCCACTACCTTTTCGGGCGGCGAGCAGCAGCGCGTCAATATCGCGCGCGGCTTTGCCCATGACTTTCCAGCCCTCTTGCTCGATGAACCCACCGCCAGCCTTGACGCCACCAACCGCGAGGTGGTGCTGACCCTCATCGAAGAAGCCAAGGCGCGCGGCGCGGCCATCGTCGGCATTTTCCACGACGAGGCCGCGCGCGCCCGCGTCTGCGACCGAGAGGTGGATGTGACCGCCTTCACCCCGGCGCGCGCGGCATGACGCGCGGCCGCCTCATCGCCGTGGTCGGCCCTTCGGGTGTGGGCAAGGACACGCTGATGCGCGCCATGATCGCAGAGCGCCCCGGCCTGCGCCGCGTGCGCCGTGTCATCACCCGCCCCCCCGACCCCGAGGGCGAAGGCCATGAAGCGGTGAGCGAGACCGAATTCGACGCCCGCCTCAAGGAGGGCGGCTTTGCGCTCCACTGGCGCGCGCATGGCCTGCGCTACGGTATTCCCGTGGGCATCTGCCTTGATCTGGCGGCGGGGCGCGACCTGCTCGTGAACCTCTCGCGCGGCGTCCTGCCCGAGGCTCAGGCGCGGTTCAAGCCGTTCTTGATCCTGCACCTGACCGCCACGCCGCAGGTGCTGGCCGCCCGCCTTGACGCGCGCGGGCGCGAAACCCCGCAGGACATCACCGAACGGCTGACCGGCGCGGATCTTGCCCTGCCCGAGGGGGTCGGCCCGGTCGTGACCCTCGACACCGACGCGCCCCTGCCCCGGCTGACCAAGTCGGCGCTCAAATCCATCTATGCGGTGAGGGTCTGACGGTGGATCAGATGAAACCGCCCCGCCCCATCCTCGCCCATCAGCGACAGCGCGTCGATCACATAGGGGCGCGGCAGATGCCCGCCGATCAGCCCCTCCAGCGCCGCCTTGATCCCCGGCAATTCCCCCTTGGGCCGCTTGCCCGTGAGCGTGATGTGAAACCGGAATTCCTCCATCACATAGGGATAACCCCAGCGCAGCAACAGCGCGTCTTGCGCGGGGCTCAGACCCCCCGCCCGTCGCCGCGCCACTTGCGCCTCGCTCAAGGGCGCGCGCCACGGCTCGAACGCCGCCACGGCCCGCGCGGCCAAGCCGCTCAAAGCGCCCTGATCCCCCACCGGCACCAGCGCCAGAAACCGGCCAAGCGCCGCAATCTCCAACCCCTCCAGCGTGACCGCCGCCTCGCCTGCGCAAAACCGCTCGAAGGCCGCGATCAACGACGCCTCCCTTTGTCCCTCGGCCAGAGCAAACGGCGGCTTGATCGTCGCATGCAGCCCGTACTTGCGCGGGGTCTCGGTGATCTCGGCCACCGGTGCCGGCAGGCCCGGCACCTCTGGATGCGCCACGGTACAGCCCTGCGCGGCGTCCCATCCCAACCACGCCGCGCCAAGGGCGGCAAATTCCCCCTCGGGGGGCGTGACATAAACAGCGTAGCGGTGAAAATCCATGATCTCTCTCGTCGGGTTGCCGTGACGTGCCAAGAAAGCGTGACATCCCAATGACAGAAGACATCATTCTCGCCAATGCCCTCCTCGTTCTGCCGACCGAGGTGATCCGCGGCGCGCTGCGTCTCCGGGGCGGTAAGATCGCCGCCATCGACAGCGGCGCAGCCCTGCAGCCCGGTGCGGTGGATTGCGGCGGCGATTACCTCGCCCCCGGTCTGATCGAGCTGCACACCGACAATCTGGAGCGCCACATCCAACCCCGCCCCAAGGTGGATTGGCCACACAATGCCGCCATCCTCGCCCATGATGCGGAACTGGCCAGCGTTGGCATCACCACCGTCTTTGACGCGATGCGCGTGGGCTCCATCCCCACCGGCGTCGGGCGCTACAGCAAATATGCGCGTGGCCTCGCCAACGAACTCCTCAGCCTGCGCGCCGAGGATGCGCTCAAGATCAGCCACTTCCTGCATCTTCGCGCCGAGGTCTGCTCGGAAACGCTGGAAGAGGAGATGGAGCAATTCGGCCCCGACGACCGCGTCGGCATCGTCAGCCTGATGGACCACACGCCCGGTCAGCGCCAGTTCCGCGACATCACGAAACTCGAGGAGTATATGAAGGGCAAACATGCCCTCACCGACGCGGAATTCGACCAGCATGTCGCCCAACTCAAGGCGCTGCGCGCCGCCCATGGCGATCGCCACGAGGCCGCCGCCGTGGCCCACGCCGCGCGCTATGGTGCGGTGCTGGCAAGCCATGATGACACCACCGCGGCACAGGTGGCGGTGTCGCAAGGCTACGGCATCTGCCTCGCAGAGTTTCCCACCACGGTTGAGGCCGCAAGCGCCTGCCATGCCCATGCCATCAGCGTCATTATGGGGGCGCCCAATCTCATTCGGGGCGGCTCGCATTCCGGCAATGTCGCGGCGGGGGACCTGGCCGACATGGGCTATCTCGACATCCTCTCTTCGGATTACGTGCCCTCCGCGCTGCTTTTGGGCGCTGTGCAACTGGGCGCACGCTGGGGCGACATGGCGCGCGGGCTTGCCACCGTCACCGCCAATCCCGCCCGCGCCGTGGGCCTCTCGGATCGTGGCCAACTGGCGGTTGACGCCCGCGCCGATCTCATCCGCTTTCGCCTGCGCAGCGATGCCCCGGCGCTGCGCGGTGTCTGGTCGCAGGGTCGCCGCGTCGCCTGAGCCCGCTTTGACAAGGGCCAAATCGGGGCGCATAACAGGCGCGAATTCAATCGCTTGCGCCGGAGGCCCCGATGACCCAGCCGCTTTTCACCCTGCCCCAACCGCACCTCGTGCCGATCACCGGCACGGATCAGGGCTATCCGGTGCAGCGCATCTTCTGCGTCGGGCGCAACTATGCCGCCCACGCGCTCGAAATGGGCAATGAGGTGGACCGCGAAGCGCCTTTCTACTTCAACAAGGCGCCGCAAACCCTCTGCCTGAGTGGCTCCAGCATCCCCTACCCGCTCGAAACCTCGGATTGCCATCACGAGATGGAATTTGTCGTGGCCCTCAGCGCCCCCGCCTTTCGCGTCAGCACGGCGGACGCAATGGATGCGGTCTACGGCTATGCCTGCGGCATCGACCTCACCCGCCGCGACCTGCAAGGCGTGGCCAAGGAAAAGCGCCGCCCCTGGGACATCGGCAAGGATTTCGAAAACGCTTCGATCATCGCCCCGCTTACCCCCAAATCCGAGTTTGGTGCCATCGCGGACCAAACCATCCGCCTCTCTGTGGACGGGCGCACCGTGCAAGAGGCGACGCTGGCCGATATGATCTGGTCCGTGCCCGAAATCATCGCGCATCTGTCGCGCTTTTATCACCTCGCCCCCGGCGACCTGATCTATACTGGCACGCCCGCAGGTGTCGGCCCCGTGCTGCCCGGCAATACGCTCTTGGGTGAAATCGACGGTCTGGCCCCGCTTACCCTCACCATCACTGCCGCAGAGTAGACCCGATGACCGAAGCCGCCCAAGGCCGCCTGCAATATGTGCCGGTCACACTCTTTACCATTGTGATGGGTCTTTGCGGCTTTACCCTCGCGCTCCGCGCGGGCGAAAACTCCCTTGGCCTCACGCACGTGGCCTCTTCGGCGGCGCATTGGCTGACCATGGCAGTCTTTGCCGCCGTGGCGCTTGGCTATCTCGCCAAGGCGCTCCTCCACCCTGCCGCCGTCACCGCAGAATGGCGACACCCGGTCAAACTCGCCTTTTTCCCGGCGATTTCCATCGCGCTGGTGCTGATGTCCATCGTCATGCTGGTCCCCGCGCCGGGGATTGCGCATGTGATGTGGCTGATTGCTGTGCCCATGCAACTGGTCCTGACCCTCGCCGTGGTCAGCGGCTGGATCAGCGCCCGCGCCTTTCAACACGGGCACCTCTCGCCCGCGTGGTTCATTCCGGCGGTGGGCAATGTGATCGTGGCCATCGCCGGGGTGCCGCTCGGCTACCCGGAAATAAGCTGGTTCTTCACCAGCGTCGGCCTCATCTTCTGGATTGTCCTGCTGACGCTGGTGATGAACCGCCTGATCTTTCACGATCCCCTGCCCGAGCGTTTGCAACCCTCGCTGGTGATCCTGATCGCGCCCCCTGCGGTGGGCTTCCTCGCTTGGGTGGAACTGGTGGGCGGGGTCGATGCCTTTGCCCGCGTGCTCCTCAATTGCGCTTATCTCTTCACGCTCATTGTCGCGGTGCAACTCCCCAAGCTCTTGAAGTTGCAATTCTCTCTCGCCTTCTGGGCGCTCAGCTTTCCCATGGCAGGCGTCACCATCGCGAGCTTCAGCTATGCAAACGCAGTCGGCTCTCCGGGACACCGCCTGATCGGCCTAGCCCTTCTCGCGGCCCTCTGCGTGATCATCGCGGCGCTCCTCTGGCGCACGCTCAAAGCCCTGCGCGCCGGCGTGATCTTTCAACCCGATTGAACGGCTGAGCCAAGCACCCACCCGTTCCTCTGCAGTCATGTCCTCGGCTTAAAGCTCAGCTGGCTCCCTGCGCCGTGATCCACGCGAGCACGACATAGCGCCCGGTCTTGGCCAGAGTGACGAGTGGCACGAAGAGCCAGATCGGTGTGCGCATGACCCCGGCGACCACCGTAAAAGCATCACCCAAGGGCGCCCAACTAAGCAGGAGCGTCCAGACGCCCCATCGCGCGTACCAGTCCTGCGCGCGCGCCATCTGAGCGTCATTTGCCGGAAACCAGCGCCGATGTCGAAACCGCTCGATACCTCTGCCCATGACATAATTGACCACGGCGCCCAGCGTGTTGCCAATGCTGGCCACAACGACAAGCCACGTGAGTGATACCGTACCAGCAAGTTGCAGCCCGACAAACACCACTTCGGATTGAAAGGGCAGGATGGTTGCCGCGCCAAAGGCTGCCAGGAACAACCCGGCCAATTGCGCGAAAACGCCCGAATCCATCACGCTCATGCGCGACAGGTCCGGGCGGTACTGAAAGGCCAGCCCGGGAGATTACTCCTGTTCGGCATAGGCCTCTTGTCGGTCACTCGGAACATCACGCGGCGGGCGGCCGATGACATCCTTGAGATCCGCCAATTCGATGAAATTATCCGCCTGACGGCGCAATTCATCCGAGATCATCGGCGGTTGGCTTCGGATGGTCGACACGACCGAGACGCGCACGCCCTGACGCTGAAGGCTCTCGACGAGAGGGCGAAAATCGCCATCGCCCGAGAAGAGCACGATATGATCGACGCGCGGCGCGAGTTCCATCGCGTCCACGGTCAGTTCGATATCCATATTGCCCTTGACCTTGCGGCGTCCTTGGCTGTCGGTATATTCCTTGGCCGGTTTGGTGACCATAGAATAGCCGTTGTAATGCAACCAATCGACCAAAGGCCGGATTGGCGAATACTCGTCATTCTCAAGCAGGGCGGTGTAGTAAAAGGCGCGCAGCAATTTGCCGCGACGCATGAACTCGGATCTCAGCAACTTGTAATCAATGTCGAACCCAAGCGCCTTGCCAGCCGCGTAAAGGTTTGAACCATCAATGAACAAGGCCAAACGCTCGTCCTTGTAAAACATCTTAAATGTCCTTCCGAATGGTCATGTCATGCCTAGGAGTGGTGAGTGGTGTGAGTGATGAAGGCAGAACAAGTAACTCGATGAATTAGGGGTTTCGAATTCTGCATGCAAGTGCATGTTACGTTCAGAAAGGATATGAGTCTGATGACGTTAGATCAACACTGCTTGATCGCCATGGGTGGAAACTTGCCGTTCGGCGAGATGAGCCCCGACGTTACCCTGTCGGACGCGCTTGCGCTCTTGCGCGAGAACGGGGCTGAAATCCTCGCGGTCAGCCGCTATTTTCGCACCCCTGCCTTTCCTGCGGGGGCGGGGCCGGATTTCGTCAATGCGGCAGCAGTTCTTCGCTACCCCGGCCCCGCAGAGGCCGCGCTGGCCCTCTTGCACCGGGTCGAGGCGGCGTTTGGGCGGAGACGGGCCACCCGGTGGGGACAGCGTACGCTCGACCTTGATCTGATCGCCATCGGACCGCAAATCCTGCCGGACCGGGCGGGATTCGAGGCGTGGCGCGGTCTCTCGCTTGAGGTGCAGCAAGCGCGAGCACCCGACCATCTGATCCTGCCACATCCGCGCGTTCAAGAGCGCGCGTTTGTGCTGGTGCCGTTGGCGGATGTGGCCCCGGATTGGGTGCATCCGGTCTTGGGGCGCACGGTACGGCAGATGTTGGACGACCTGCCGCAAGCCCAGCGGGATGAGGTGAAAGTGCTTTGATTCTCTGCTTGTAAATCCCGGCTTGACAGCCTAAATACAAGGCTTCTTAAAATCTGCCCCTAACCCTTCCGGAGGTCGTATGGCCCGCGTTACCACAGAAGATTGCGTTGACAAGGTTCCGAACCGTTTTGATCTGGTGATGCTTGCTGCACACCGCGCCCGCGAAATTACAGCGGGATCGCCGCTGACGGTGGATCGTGACAACGACAAGAACCCGGTCGTGGCGCTGCGCGAAATTGCCGAGGAAACCCAGTCGGCGGACGACCTGCGAGAGCGCCTGATCGAATCGAATCAGACCCAGATCGAGGTGGATGAACCCGAAGAGGATTCCATGGCCCTGTTGATGGGTGGCGACGTGGACAAGCCCGACACCGACGACATGTCGGAAGAAAAGCTGCTGCGCGCCCTGATGGAAGCACAGGGTCAGGGCTGAGCCTCGACCCTCTTTGCCCGCTCAGCCAAGGCGCATAGCAGATGATCGCCGTCGACGACCTGATCACGCTGGTGCGCCATTACAATCCCCGCACAGACGAGGCGCTCATTCGCGCGGCCTATGATTTTGGCCGCGCGATGCATGAGGGGCAATTTCGCCACTCGGGCGAGCCCTACTTCACCCATCCTGTTGCCGTGGCTGCGATCCTGACCGAGCAACGGCTGGATGATGCGACGATCATCACCGCTCTATTGCATGACACGATCGAGGACACCAAAGCGTCCTATCAGATTGTCGCAGACAAGTTTGGTCGTGAAGTGGCCGATTTGGTGGATGGCGTCACCAAGCTGACCAATCTGCAACTCAGCAGCTCCGAGACCAAACAGGCCGAGAATTTCCGCAAACTCTTCATGGCGATGTCCAAAGATTTGCGGGTCATTCTGGTCAAACTCGCCGACCGCCTGCACAACATGCGCACAATCAAGGCCATGCGCCCGGAAAAACAAGCGCAGAAGGCGCGCGAGACCATGGATATCTATGGGCCGCTGGCGGGCCGCATGGGTATGCAGTGGATGCGCGAGGAGCTGGAGGATCTGGCCTTTCGGGTGCTCAACCCCGAGGCGCGGGCCAGCATCATCCGCCGGTTCATCACCTTGCAACGCGAAACCGGAGACGTAGTCGAGCGGATCACCAGCGATATGCGGCACGAGTTGGACAAGGCCGGAATCATGGCCGATGTCTTTGGCCGTGCCAAGAAACCCTATTCGATCTGGCGCAAGATGCAGGAAAAGGAGATGGGCTTTTCACGCCTGTCGGATATCTACGGCTTTCGCGTGATCACCCGGTCCGAGAATGACTGTTACCGCGCTCTGGGGGCGATCCACCAACGCTGGCGCGCCGTGCCGGGGCGGTTCAAGGATTATATCAGCCAACCGAAATCCAATGGCTACCGCAGCATTCACACCACCGTGTCGGGTCGGGATGGCAAACGGGTCGAGGTGCAGATTCGCACGCAGGCAATGCACGACGTGGCCGAAACGGGCGTGGCCGCGCATTGGTCTTATCGCGACGGGGTGCGCTCCGAGAACCCCTTTGCCGTCGATCCCGCCAAGTGGATTTCCTCCGTCAGCGAACAGTTCGACGCCGAAGAAGATCACGAGGATTTTCTGGAAGCAGTCAAGCTCGAGATGTATGCGGATCAGGTGTTTTGTTTCACGCCCAAAGGCGATGTGATCAAGCTCCCACGGGGCGCGACACCGATTGATTTTGCCTATGCCATTCACACGCGGATCGGCCATGCTTGCGTTGGGGCAAAGGTGGACGGTATGCGCGTGCCGCTCTGGACGCGCGTCAAGAACGGTCAGTCGGTCGAGGTGATTACCGCCGACGGGCAGACGCCGCAAGCCACCTGGCTCGATATTGCTACCACCGGCAAGGCGCGCGCCGCCATCCGCCGCGCCTTGCGCGAGTTGGACCGCGACCGCTATATCAAACTCGGGCGGGAATTGGCGCGCTCGGCCTTTGAGCATGTCGGCAAAAAGGCAACCGACAAGGCGCTCGAAGCCGCCGCGCGCACGCTGCGCCTGAAAAACGCCGATGAGGTGCGCGCGCGATTGGGCAGCGCCGAATTGACGGCGCATCAGGTGCTGAACGCCGTTTATCCGGATCTGGTGCCTGAGGCGGGGAATGAGGTGACGCGTGACCGCGCGGTGATCGGCCTAAAGGCGGATCAGAGCTTTGAGCGGGCGCGCTGTTGCCAGCCTTTGCCGGGCGAGCGGATTGTCGGCATCACCTATCGCGGGCGCGGCGTCGTCATCCACGCAATCGACTGCGAGACCCTGTCGCAATATGACCAACAGCCGGATCGTTGGATGGACCTGCATTGGCACACCGGTACGCATCCGGCGGCCTATGACGTGACACTTGACCTCACGATCGGAAATGACGCCGGGGTGCTGGGGCGGATTTGCACCTTGATCGGCGAGCAGAAGGCCAATATCTCGGATCTGACATTCGTTGACCGGAAACCGGATTTCTATCGTCTATTGATTGATGTCGAGTTGCGCGATGCCGAGCATTTGCACGGCGTGCTCTCGGCGCTAGATGCGGAAAGCGATGTCGCCGCAGTAGAGCGCTATCGTGATCCGTCCCGTGTAGGGGCGGGCTGAGCAATTAACCCTAGGAGCCGCACAAGTGGTTTTCAAACGTCGTGACAGACGCCCCTTGTGGAAAGTGATCGCCGATTTTTTCTGGCCCAAAGGCGGGTGGGCGCGCGCATTTACCTATGTCAAACACCGGCTGCACCGCCTGCCTGATCCACCCGACCGTATCGCTCGCGGGATCTTTGCCGGAGTTTTCACCACATTCACACCGTTTTACGGTCTGCACTTCATTGTCGCGGGCACGATTGCCCTCATTCTACGCGGCAATATCCCAGCGGCCTTGTTGGGCACCTTCTTTGGCAATCCGCTGACCTATGTGCCGATTGGGGTGATTTCGCTTCAGACGGGGCACGCGATCCTTGGTCGCAGCACGCTGGCAGAGGATGAAATCAGCCGCTCGCTTGGGGGCAAGTTTCTCGATGCAGGTGATGACCTC
Source organism: Roseovarius sp. MBR-51 (assembly GCF_053628575.1). Taxonomy (NCBI): domain Bacteria; kingdom Pseudomonadati; phylum Pseudomonadota; class Alphaproteobacteria; order Rhodobacterales; family Roseobacteraceae; genus Roseovarius; species Roseovarius sp. MBR-51. Next base: position 77,749 of record NZ_JBRJGQ010000002.1, on the reverse strand, counting down.
AAGAACAACTTTCTTGCCATATTCATGGATCACACAGCAGATTGGCATAACCTGAAAGTATTCTATGACGAGGTGTTCTTGCCATATTTGGTGGGGGGCATCGTGCCGGGAATCGTGACGGCACTTGCGGCCTATTACATCAGCCTGCCTGTGATCACCGCCTATCAGCACCGGCGCAAGGGTGTCCTAAAGGCAAAATGGACAGCGATGAAGGAAAAAAAAATCGCCAAGGAAAAACAGGCGCACAAGGCTGACGAGGCGCGAAAACCGGACTAGGTTACGCCTCGAGTCGCGGATCAATCACGGGAGAGGCCGATGTCGGCAGGAAAGAAGCTACGCCTTGGCGTCAATATTGACCATGTGGCCACAGTGCGCAATGCACGCGGCGGGACCTATCCTGATCCCTTGCGCGCCGCGAAATTGGCCGAAGAGGCCGGGGCGGATGGCATCACCGCGCATCTGCGCGAGGACCGGCGACACATCTCGGACGCAGACATTGATGGGTTGATGGAAGTGCTGACGGTGCCGCTCAACTTTGAGATGGCAGCGACTGAAGAGATGCAGCGTATCGCCTTGCGGCATAAGCCACATGCGGTGTGCATCGTACCGGAAAAGCGCGAGGAGCGCACGACCGAAGGCGGCCTGGAAGTGGCACGCGAGGAAAACCGGCTGGCGCATTACTTAGCACCATTGCGTGCGGCAGGTTGCCGGGTGTCTATTTTCATCGCTGCCGATAAACGCCAGATCGAAGCCGCGCACCGGATCGGGGCCGAGGTGATCGAATTGCACACCGGCGCCTATTGCGACGCCCATGCCGAGGGACATTTTGACGTCCGCGACCGTGAGTTGGAGGGGCTGCGCGAAATGTCGGCCTATGCCCAATCGCTGGGGCTGGAGGTGCATGCGGGGCATGGTTTGAACTATGAAACCGTGAAGCCGGTCGCAGCCTTTCCCGAGGTGATGGAGCTCAACATCGGGCATTTCCTGATTGGCGAGGCGATTTTTCGCGGGCTGCAACCGGCGATTGCGGAAATGCGGCGACTGATGGACGAGGCGCGCAATGTCTGAGCCGCTGGGATTTCTCTCCGCCGCGCTTGCCTTTACCGTCATTGCGGCCTCTCCCGGTCCAGCTAATCTGGCGGCGGCGAGTGTGGCCATGACGGCGGGGCGGGCCAAGGGTATGCGGTTTGCGCTTGGTCTGGGACTTGGTCTCTTTTCCTGGGGGGTGCTGGCCGCGATGGGGCTCGGCGCGGTCCTGCAATCTAGCGGATGGGCGTTGAGCGTCCTCAAAATTCTGGGGGCGGGCTATCTTTTATGGTTGGCCCTGCAATCCCTGCGGGCCGCGCGGATTGGAAACAGCACGCTGGCTGAACGCGCCGCGCCAAGCCGTCTGTTCTGGTCCGGGCTGATGCTGAACCTTTCGAACCCCAAGGCGGTCTTTGCCTGGATGGCGACGCTGTCACTTGGGCTTGGGGGCAGTGGACAGGAGTTTCTGCCGCTGATGCTGCTCTGTGGTTTGATCGGTTTGATCAATTACGTTGTTTGGGTCACGTTCTTTTCAACCGGGGTGATGATGCGGGGCTACCTGCGCGCGCGCCGCTGGATTGATGCGACGGTCGGCTTGTTGCTTGGTGCGGCAGGGGTTTCCCTGCTTCGGTCGTCGGCCTCTCAATGAGGCTGGGCTGATGTTTCGCGTCATTGCCGTTCTATGCTTGGCGTTCATTGCGATCTGGCAGTTGGAGGAGCAACGCCGAGGTTTGGCATTATCCCCTTTAACCGTATCGGAAACGCCGGTTACGCGTTATGCGCAGCCCGGCGCTGACGGGCCGGTGGTTGTCGTGGCGCATGGCTTTGCCGGGTCGCGCCAGATGATGCAGGCCTATAGCCTTGACCTGGCGCGGGCGGGATACCGAGTCTGGGCGTTTGATTTCGAAGGGCATGGGCGCAACGGCGTGCCGATGTCGGGCGATGTGACGCGCATCGACGGCACGACGCGGCTGCTGATCGAGCAGACGCAACGCGTGGTCGCGGCGGCGGTGACACAAGAGGGCTACCCAGGCAAGGTCGCGCTCTTGGGACATTCCATGGCGACCGATATCATCATCCGCACCGCGCTTGAGGAGGACCGGGTTGGGCCGGTGGTGGCGATATCCGCGTTCTCTCAGGCGGTGACGGCCACCGCGCCGGATAACCTCTTGCTGATCAGCGGCGCGTGGGAGGTGGGATTGCGCGGCTTTGCCCGCGAGGCGGTGGCGATGGTCACACCCGGCGCGGGCGAGGGTGAGACTGTGCAGGCAGAGGCCGTCACGCGCCGCGCGGTGGTGGCACCATGGGCTGAGCATGTGGCGGTGCTGCATAGCCGTGTGGGCCGGGCCGAGGCGATTGACTGGCTTGATGCCGCCTATGGGCGCGCGAGCGATGTCGCGGTGCGGGCGACGGGGCCGTGGTTTCTGGCGCTGATGGCTGCGATTGTGGCGCTCGCGGCACCACTGGCGCGGCTCTTGCCGCAGAGCGCGCCGCCCGCGCCGGGGGCCTTGCGCGGGGGGCAATTCACACTTGTTCTCTTGGTGCCTGCGCTGCTTGCGCCGCTTTTGGCGGTGCAGGTGGAAACCCGGCTCTTGCCGGTCTTGGTGGCGGATTATCTGGCGCTCCATCTGGCGCTCTACGGGGTGATTCAGTTGGCTTTGATGTGGCACTTGGGGCGGCGTCCCATCGGGTTTCGTCTGGTCGCGGTGCTGGCGCTGCTGGTCTGGGGCCTTGGCGTCTTTGGCGTGGCGCTCGATCGTTATGGGGCGAATTTCTGGCCCACGCCTGAGCGGTTGACAATCATCGCAGCGCTGAGCCTTGGGGCGCTCCCGTTCATGCTGGCGGATGCGGTTTTGACGCGCGGCGCGCCGCTCTGGCAGAGGCTGGTGGCGCGGGGGGGATTTCTGGCCTCGCTGGGTCTGGCCATCCTGCTCGACACCGAGCGGTTGTTCTTCCTTGCGATGATTGCGCCGGTGATTCTCCTCTTTTTCCTGATATTCGGGCTGATGGGTCGTAGGGTGGCGGCACGGGCGGGGGCGATGAGCGCAGGTCTGGCTCTTGGTCTCATCCTCGCATGGGCGCTTGGCGTAAGTTTTCCGCTCTTTGCACCGGGGGTGACGGGATGATCTTGGGGATTGGCACGGATCTGGCGAATATCGAGCGGATCGCGCGCACGCTCGAGCGGTTTGGTGACCGATTTCGCAACCGGGTCTTTACCGATGTCGAACAGGCCAAGGCCGAGCGCCGCGCCGATGTGGCAGGCACCTATGCCAAGCGGTGGGCAGCCAAGGAAGCCTGTTCCAAGGCGCTTGGCACCGGACTGCGCATGGGCATCGCGTGGAAGGATATGGCGGTCACCAACCTGCCCACGGGCCAGCCGGTGATGCAGGTTTCGGGCTGGGCCGCGACACGTCTGGCCGAGATGACACCGCCGGGACATGAAGCGATCATCCATGTGACGCTGACCGATGATCACCCTTGGGCGCAGGCCTTTGTGGTGATAGAGGCACGGCCCGTTGAACGGTCTGCTTGACACCTCCGCCCCGGCCCCGCATGTAGCGCCGGTGAGGTAGCGGAGGACGCCAAATGGCCGCCGAAGGCAAAACATCGAGCTCTATCTGGGAAACCGTCAAGACGGTGTTCTGGGCCCTTGTGATCGCAGGGCTGTTTCGCACGCTCTTCTTTCAGCCGTTCTGGATTCCTTCAGGGTCTATGAAGGACACGCTGCTGATCGGTGACTTCCTCTTTGTGAACAAGATGGCCTATGGCTATTCCTACGCCTCGTGCCCCTCGATCCGCTTCGCGGGGCTGGATATCGACGCTCAAAAGATCTGCGGCTTCATCGACGGCGACAACACCCGGATTTTTGGCTCAGAGCCGGAGCGCGGCGATATCATCGTCTTCCGGCAACCGACTGATGGCACCGATTTCATCAAGCGGGTCATTGGCCTGCCAGGGGATCGCATTCAAATGAAGGATGGCGTGCTGCATATCAACGAGGCCGCCGTCGGGCTGGAACCGGCCGGTGATTTCGTTGAAGAATTCGCACGCCAAGGGCCAATGGGCATCCGTCCGCGCTGCGAGAATGGCGTGGTGGGGGAAGGGGCCGATTGCATCAAATCGCGCCAGATCGAGACCCTGCCAAATGGCCGATCGCATGCGATCCTCAATATCGGCGATCAGCGGGCGGATAACACGGGCGTCTTTACCGTTCCGGCCGGGCATTACTTCTTCATGGGCGACAACCGCGACAATTCCACGGATTCACGCTTTCCGCAGGCGGTTGGCGGCGTGGGCTTTGTTCCCTTCGAGAACCTGATCGGGCGGGCCAATCGGGTGGTGTTCTCGTCGGCAGGTAGTTCCATGTTGGCATTTTGGACATGGCGCAGCGACCGCTTCTTCAAGAGGTTGGATTGAAGCTTTCGGCCGAGATAAGGGCGTTTCAGGCGCGGCTTGGGCATGAGTTCACTGCGACTGAACTTCTCATTCGGGCGCTGACCCATTCGTCGATGGTCACGCCCAACCGTGATGACAATCAGAGGCTGGAGTTTTTGGGCGACCGCGTGCTTGGGCTGGTGATGTCCGAGGCGCTGCTGTCGCAGGACAAAGGCGCGACCGAAGGGCAACTTGCGCCGCGCTTCAATGCGCTGGTGCGCAAGGAGGCCTGCGCCGATGTCGCGCGCGAGATCGATCTTGGCGCGGTGCTCAAGCTCGGGCGCTCCGAAATGCTTTCTGGCGGGCGGCGCAAAGAGGCACTCTTGGGTGATGCCATGGAGGCGGTGATTGCCGCGATCTATCTCGACGCCGGATTTGACGCGGCGCGCGCGGTTGTTCTCCGGCTCTGGGGCGCGCGGATCGGCGAGGTCAAGGATGACGCGCGCGACGCCAAGACAGCGCTTCAGGAATGGGCGCAGGCGCGGGGGCTTCCGCCGCCCGACTACGTTGAACTGCGCCGCAAGGGACCGGATCACGCGCCGGTTTTCACCATTTCTGCTCAGTTGAAGAGCGGTGAAAGCGCCGAGGCGACGGCTGGCTCCAAGCGGCAAGCAGAGCAAACGGCAGCCAAGGCGCTCTTGGCCCGGCTGCAGACCGATTGAGACCCTGCGCGGGGCTGCGATCTCGGCATCCGCCGAAAGACCGTGCCTAGATCATCTGGGGACGTGTCGCACAGCGCGGAACCTGCTCCCAAACACCCAAGATGACACGTTTGCCGACGCCCTCACCTGATGGTCATGAATGAGGCTGTAGCCACACCTTTGTTCCCTTTGGCTGTGGGAACTGACGCTCGGCTCTGGTCGTGGCGCGGCAAATCGGCTAGAGCCTGTCAATCACAACAGTCGAGACCCATCCCATGACCACGCGCGCCGGATTTATTGCCCTGATCGGAGAGCCCAACGCGGGCAAATCCACCCTGCTGAACCGCATGGTGGGGGCCAAGGTCAGCATCGTCACCCACAAGGTACAGACCACGCGCGCGCGCATCCGGGGTGTGGCGATGGAGGGGCAGAGCCAGTTGGTGTTCGTGGACACGCCCGGTCTCTTTCAGCCGCGCCGCAGGCTGGACCGCGCGATGGTTGCGGCCGCTTGGGGCGGGGCTGCGGATGCCGATGTGGTGATCCTTCTGATCGAGGCGCATCGCGGCGTGACCGAAGGGGTGGAGCGCATCTTGGAAGGGCTGAGCGGCATTGCCAAGGGCCGCAAGGTGGCGCTGGCCATCAACAAGATCGACCGGGTGCAGGCGCAGGTTTTGCTGGCGCTGACCAAGGATATGAACGAGCGGCTGCCCTTCGTGAAAACCTTTCTGATCTCGGCAGAAAAGGGCCATGGGGTTGAGGACTTGCGGCATTGGCTGGCGGGCGAAGTGCCCGAGGGGCCATGGCTCTACCCTGAGGATCAGATCGCCGATCTGCCGATGCGGATGATCGCCGCCGAGATGACGCGCGAAAAGCTGACGCTGCGGCTGCATCAGGAATTGCCCTATCAATTGACCGTCGAGACCGACCACTGGGAAGAGCGCAAAGATGGGTCCGCCCGGATTGATCAGGTGGTCTATGTGATGCGCGACGGGCACAAGGGCATCGTTCTGGGCAACAAGGGCGAGACGATCAAGGCTGTCTCCAAGGCGGCACGCGAGGAGTTGGAAGAATTCCTTGGCCGCCGCATTCACCTCTTCCTACAAGTCAAGGTGCGGGAAAACTGGCAGGAAGAATCCGAGCGCTATTCTGAAATGGGGCTGGATTTCAAGGACGGAAACTAGGTCCATGTGCTTGGTTTTATTTGACAAAATACGCAAATTCGACCGCACGGCAGGGGCGGGAACCGAGGTTGCATGGCCCGGCTAACCGCGCGCTTCTGGGTTGATGCCTATCTGGCAAGGCTCAGGTTGGCGGATATCCCCGCCTTTGTGGTGGCGCATGGCGATGACACCGGCGGTGCGGTTCTGGTCAAGCTCAACACGCTGGATGGAAAAGCGAATGTTTCTCAACGCTCTATCGACCTTATGAGCGGCGCGCGGGTCTGGATTACCTTGGCCGAGGGCGCGGAATCCGAGGTGGATGCGGCGATTGCCCGGCAAAAGGGCTATGATCCCGACCTCTGGGTGATCGAGGTGGAGGACCGGGAGGGGCGACACCTGCTCGATCAGGATGGTTTGGCGGGGTGAGGGCCGATGGATTGGCGCGATCAGGGTATTCTTCTGAGCAGTCGCCGACATGGGGAAACCTCTGTAATCATTGAAGTTTTCACGCCTGAGCGGGGGCGACATGCGGGGGTTGTACGCGGTGGCGCGTCGCGCAGGATGGCCCCTGTGCTGCAACCGGGCGCGCAACTTGATGTGGAATGGCGCGCGCGGCTCGAGGATCATATTGGCACATTCCGGGTTGAGCCTTTGAAATCAAGGGCTTGGACCATAGGCGACCGGTTGGCGCTGGCCGGGTTGAACGCGGTCTGTGCGCTCTTGCTCTTTGTGCTGCCCGAGCGCGAGGCACATGCGGAGCTTTATCGCAAAACATTGATTTTGCTTGATCTTTTGGATCAGCCCGAGATCTGGACGCTGGCCTATCTCAATTGGGAATTGGCGTTGTTGGAGGAGATGGGCTTTGGTCTCGACCTGCGGCGCTGTGCGGTTCTGGGGGAAAAGGCCAATGATCTCAGTTACATATCGCCAAAAACCGGGCGTGCGGTGTCACGGGCCGGGGCGGGGGAGTGGGCAGACCGGCTGTTGCCGCTGCCGCCCTGTCTGATGGGGCATGGCCCGGCACCGGATGCGGAAATCCTGCAAGGGTTTGAAGTAACAGGACATTTCCTGAGAAATCACCTCGCCCCGCAAATGGGCAACCGGCCCCTGCCAGAGGCGCGGGCGCGCTATGTGGCGCGGTTCGCGGCAGAGGTGGCGCGGGGCTGAGCCGCATGTAAGCTCTGTAAGGTTTGCCCCTCGATTTTGTAAGGTCTGGGGCCGTTAGAGCGGGTCGCGTCCGATCGGAGTCACATCGCCCCGGCCCCCGGGTCGGGGCCTCCACGCGGCCTCGGCGAGGTCCCGGGTCAAGCCCGGGACGGGTGTGTTTTCGATGGAGCGCAACACGCCCTAAAGCAGCATCACCCCACGCCGGATCAGGTTGAGCCCCGCAATCAGCAGCACCCAGAGGGTGATCTTGCGAAAGGTCGCCTGATCGAATCGGTCCTGAAGGCGAAAGCCGATCCAGATGCCAAGAAGCGCCGGGGCGACCATCGCCAGAGAGAGCGGCACCGTTTCGGTGCGCAACACCCCCGATCCGATATGCGAGCCAAGCAGCACCAACGCGCCCAAACCATAGATCACGCCCTGCACCCGCATCTGTTCGGTTTTCTCGGTGCCGCGCGCGATCAGCATGGCGACGGTGGGCGGACCCCAGATGCCCGAGAGGCCGCCAAAGAGACCGGCAAGCGCCCCCATACCCGCCTCACCCTTGATCCCCGGCTCCGGCGGCAGGCGCAATCCGCGTCCCATGAGCGTGGAGACAGCATAAAGCGTGATCAGCGGGCCAATGAAGAGCAACATCGCAGAGGGTGGCAGCATCGGCACCAGCTGTGCCGCAAAGACCATAACCACGCCACCAGCGATCAGGAACACCCGGAAATGTGTGATCGAGGCAAGGGCGGCGAGAGCACCTTGGCGCAGCGCCTGCCAGAGGTTTGTGGCCAGCGTCGGCAGAATCAGCCCTGCCAGCGCCAGTTCGGGAGGCATCATCGTGCTGAGACCCGCGATCATCACCGTGGGCATGGCAAAGCCCACCACCCCCTTGACCATCCCGGCGCAGACCGCCACGGTGAAGGCCATGGCCCAGCCCCAGATTGGGCCTATGTCGAAAAACGCTTCCATGGCACCGTCTTAGGGTATTTCCGGAATCGCGCGAAACAGGGAAATGTTGCGGCGGACGGGATTGCAGGCATTTTTGACAACATGCGGGGACAGGTGCCGTCTGAAACGGGGCGCTGTGGGGCATAGCGCCGCAGCGCAGTATTTCAACACGCAATTTTAGAACAAAACCCTGCGACAAAAAGCATAATAGTTGCGCTGCACCTGCATAATAGATAAAAGGCACCAGATCAGGAAAAGGATGCGATTCATGGCACGTGACGGACAGGATCTTGCGATGGCACAGCCGATCATTCTGGGCGACCTTCTGGCCTTGACCCGTGTGGCAGTGGCTCCGACCGAAGCCTTGCTGGAGCGGGCCACTGACGCTGTGCGTGCGCTGGTCACTGCCGAGGGGCGCGTGGCGGGGGCGGCCATCGAGGCGCATCAGACAGCGGCACATGGGCTGGCATGGCTCGCCACCTATGTCGAAGCGCTGCGGCAAATGCAGGCCTGGGCCACGCGGCTCGAGGAAAAGGATCAGTTTGGTGAGGTCGAGCAACTGATCCTGCAAATCGCATTCGGAGAATATCTGAGCCAGATCGCGGGCGGCATCCAGATGAACCAAGGCGAGATGGTGCGGCTTCAGGATCTTGGCCTCAGCCCCGACGATGCGCATCTGCTGATGGACCCGGCTGCCACAATGCTGATGCAGGCGGGCAATACCCAAGCTGCGCGCAGCCGGTTGGTGGATTTGATGCAGGAGCGGTCCGCCGAGATCACGGTGGGGCGGACAGGGCTGGATGATGAGCTGGAAATGATCCGCGAACAGTTCCGGCGCTTTTCGATGGAAAAGGTCGAGCCCTATGCGCATGATTGGCATCTCAAGGATGAGCTCATCCCGATGGAGATCATCGAGGAATTGGCGGAAATGGGCGTCTTTGGCTTGACCATTCCCGAGGAATTCGGCGGTTTTGGGTTGAGCAAGGCGTCGATGGTTGTGGTCTCGGAAGAGTTGAGCCGGGGCTATATCGGGGTTGGCTCTCTGGGCACCCGCTCTGAGATTGCCGCCGAGTTGATCCTGTGTGGGGGAACTGAGGAACAAAAGGCCCATTGGTTGCCCAAGCTGGCCAGCGCCGAGATCCTGCCGACGGCGGTTTTCACCGAGCCCAACACCGGGTCGGATCTGGGCAGTCTGCGCACCCGTGCTGTCAAGGACGAGGCTGGCGACTGGAAGGTCACGGGCAACAAGACATGGATCACCCATGCCGCGCGCACCCATGTCATGACGCTCTTGGCGCGCACCGTGCCGGACACCACCGATCACCGGGGGCTGTCGATGTTTCTTGCCGAGAAAACCCCCGGCACCGATGACGCGCCATTCCCAACTCCCGGCATGACCGGCGGCGAGATCGAGGTTTTGGGCTATCGTGGCATGAAGGAATACGAACTGGGGTTCGATAATTTTCACATCAAGGGCGAGAACCTGTTGGGCGGTGAAGAAGGCAAGGGGTTCAAGCAGTTGATGGAGACCTTTGAGTCTGCTCGCATTCAGACCGCAGCCCGCGCCGTGGGCGTCGCGCAATCGGCGCTGGATGTGGCGATGAAATATGCGCAGGACCGCAAACAGTTCGGCCGCGCGTTGATCGAGTTTCCGCGTGTGTCGGGCAAGCTCGCGATGATGGCGGTCGAAATCATGGTGGCGCGGCAACTGACCTATTTCTCGGCCTGGGAAAAGGATCACGGGCGGCGCTGTGACCTTGAGGCGGGGATGGCCAAGCTCTTGGGAGCGCGGGTGGCTTGGGCTGCGGCGGATAACGGATTGCAGATCCACGGCGGCAACGGTTTTGCGCTGGAATACACGATCAGTCGGATTCTCTGTGACGCGCGCATTCTCAATATTTTCGAGGGCGCGGCCGAGATTCAGGCACAGGTGATCGCACGTCGGCTACTGGGGTAAATGGGGCGAACGAGGCGGCGGAGGACACCCCGCAATTTCCCGCCTCACCCTTTACCTGCCGCCTCCCCTGCCTTACCTCTAGACCCAAGCAGGAGATGCGCGATGACCAAGCCCCCCCTTACCCTCTACCTCGCCGCGCCGCGCGGCTTTTGCGCCGGTGTGGACCGCGCCATCAAGATCGTGGAAATGGCGCTCGCGAAATGGGGGGCGCCGGTCTATGTGCGCCATGAGATCGTGCATAACAAATACGTGGTCGATGACCTGCGCGCCAAGGGGGCCGTGTTCGTCGAGGAATTGGATGAGTGCCCCACCGACCGGCCCGTGATCTTTTCCGCCCATGGCGTGCCGAAATCCGTCCCGTCTGAGGCCGCAGCGCGCCGGATGCTCTATGTAGATGCCACCTGCCCGCTGGTCAGCAAGGTGCATATCGAGGCAGAGCGGCACCATGAGAACGGGCTGCAAATCGTGATGATCGGTCATGCCGGCCACCCCGAAACCGTGGGCACCATGGGGCAATTGCCCGATGGTGAGGTGCTCTTGGTCGAGACCCCCGCTGATGTGGCCACGCTCGCCGTGCGCGACGCGGCCCGCCTTGCCTTTGTCACCCAGACCACCCTCTCGGTCGATGACACCGCCGAGGTGGTCGCGACGCTTCAGGCGCGGTTCCCGGCGATTGTCGGCCCGCATAAGGAAGACATCTGTTACGCCACCACCAACCGTCAAGAGGCGGTCAAGGCCATGGCGGAACGGGCAGAGGCGATGCTCGTCGTGGGCGCGCCCAATTCGTCCAACTCCAAACGTCTGGTCGAGGTTGGCGCGCGCGCGGGTTGCGCCTATGCCCAGCTGGTGCAACGCGCCACCGACATCGACTGGCGCGCGCTCGACGGTATCCGCAGCATGGGCATCACCGCTGGGGCCTCAGCGCCGGAAGTGTTGGTCAACGAGGTGATCGACGCCTTCCGCGCCCGCTATGACGTGACCGTCGAAGTCATCGAAACCGCGCAGGAAACCGTTGAGTTCAAGGTGCCGAGGGTGCTCCGCGCGCCCGCGTGAGGTGGGGTGGCAGGGAGAGGGGTCAGATGACCGCAGGTCCCGCCACATTCACAGAAATTGAACCAGCCCTCTGCGCGTTAAATCATTGATATCGTGTCTCGGTGACTTACTTGATCGGCTGAAAAGACACGATCCCCCGCTCTCCGCGCTTTATTCAACCAGCAGCCAGTGCAGGCCTTTCTGCGCCAGTCGGAGTCGGTGGAAACGACCTTTTTGACCGAGATCAGACCGCCACAGGCGGAAAACCGAAACCAAGACACGGGAAACGCGCATGACCACGACCTCTTGTATGACCTGGGCCATTCTGGGGGCCGCCGGTGGTGCTGGCTTCGGCCTCTTTGCGGCGCCTCTCCTCTACATCCTGATCAATCTGTCCTCGGACGGCGTGACATTTGGCGAAACCGCACGCTTTGCCGTCGCCAACGGGGCCACTTGGGGTGTCGTTGGCCTCTTCGCAGGTATCTTTTTTTGGGTGGTCAATAGGGTGCAAAATCCGCCCAAAGAGGATTGATCTTGATCGCCTGACGGCGCGGGAAAACATCGGGCGCATGCCCCCGTCTGCGTCGCGCAACCGGACCCGCCCCTCACTCATTATCCCGCAGCCACGCAGGGCGCAGGACCACGATGGTGGGCCGGTCGGGCAAGGTGCGCAAGGAGACTTCAATCTCGCTGACACCGGGGCGCGAGATGGCGAAATCCCCCTCCATCCCCGCCAGAAACCGCTCCAGCGTGCTATCGCCAAACCAATGCATCGGCAAGACAATCGAGGCCTTCACGCGCCTCAGCACATTCATCATATCGGCGATATTCATGGTGAACCCGCCATCGACCGGGGCCATCACCACATCCATCCGGCCAAGAGCGGCATATTGATCATCCGACGGCTCGTGATGCAGATGGCCCAGATGGGCGATGCAGAGCCCCTCGGCCTCAAAGATGAAAATCGAATTGCCATTGGCCTCCACCCCGCCACCCGAGCGGATATCGGTCGGCACATTGCGCACGAGGAGCGTGTCCAGATCAAGGTGATGCTCGATCCCCTCGCCATACGCGCCCCATCCCGGCAGAACATGCGGAATCGCCGGATCGGGAAAGGCGGTCCAATGGGTGTCATGGGCATGGTTCATGGTGACAATATCCGGGATCAGATCGGCACTGCCGATAAATCCGGTGAAATCCGTAATCGCATTATACCCGCCCGCCTGAATGAGAAACGAAGCATGGGCGATATAGCGCAGCCGCACGGTATACTCGGGCAGAGCCGCGCGGAAACTGGCCCGGTGCAGATATTCCAGCCCCGGCGTCGCATCGGCCAAGGCGATGCAATGGCTCGGGCGGCGGTCCTGCGCGGAAGCGGGTGCGGCCAGCAAGAGGACAAACAAGACAAGTCGGATCATCGGCACTCCTCCCTTTTGTAGAGAGGAAGATAGCACGGATTGGTGCGCGGTCAGGGTTTTGGCGGCTAACCGCGGCGGGACAGCATCGAAGCTGCTGAAAAATCAATCGCCAGTGGCCTGAAGCGGACATTGGCCCCAACTGGTGAGACGCGCGGGGCCCGTCCGCCGGGTGGGCGCTGCGACTTGGTCGGCTGGCATTTTATATCTGCCAAACACTCCCGCGATTTCAAGAGACTGCACCGTTGCAAAAGCGCCCGCCCGTCACGCCAGAGGCGTGCCGAGTTAAAGTGGCGCACCTACGGTGCGACGGGGCGGGTCATGCCGGAGGCATGCCTTCGGCATGACCGCTCCGCGGCGGCGCGTGCCGCGCCTTGAGTCCGCGCTTTGGAGATTGGGGCAAATGTCCCCTTGAGGTCAAATCACCCCACATCTGTCCGTCCCCGCCGGTCCGCCCGCAGCGCGGCATAGAGAACATGCGTCCGCCAACGCCCGTTGATCTGCAAATAGCTTTGCGCGACGCCCTCGTACTTGAACCCGCATTTTTCCAGCAGCGCCCGCGACGCTTGGTTTTCCGGCAGACAGGCCGCCTCGATCCGGCTCAGATCCAGCCGGTCAAAGGCATGATGCACGACCCCTGCGATGGCCTCCTGCATATAGCCCTGCCGCGCAAAGGGCTGTCCGATCCAATAACCCAGCGTGCCCGCCTGCGCCGGTCCGCGCCGGATGTTGTCCAGAGTGATTGCTCCCAAAAGCGCCTGATCCTCGCGTCGGATCAAGAAGAGCGGCATCGCACTGCCGTTGGCAATCGAGCGTTGCGCCCACCAGACCCGATTGGAAAACCCCTTGCGCGCCAGATGATCCGAAGCCCAGAGCGGCTCCCACGGGGTGAGGAAATCCGCACTGTCTGCCCGCAAACTGCTCCAGTTGCGAAAATCACCGATCACCGGCTGCCGCAAGGTCAGACGCTCTGTCTCGATCCTGAGCTTGCGGCGCGGCAAGAGCATCATCAGGCGGCGCGCCTCGCATCAAGAGCGGCCAGCGTCGGGGCCCGCTCGACCGGGCCATAGAGCGCCAAGGCAGAGGGCGCGCGCGCCACTGTGCTCTCGGCCAACCGCTTGACATCCGCCAGCGTCACGGCGTCGATCCGCTCCACCACTTCCGGCAGGTCCGGCACCCGGCCCCAGATTTGCAGCATCCGCGCCAAGCGCTCGGCGCGGTTGCTCGGGCTTTCCAGCCCCATCAGCAACCCGGCCTTCATCTGTGCCCGCGCCCGCTCTATCTCGGCGGCACTCATATCCGCGGCGGCGCGTTTCATCTCGTCGATGGTGATCCCTGCCAGATCGCCCAGTTGCTCTGCCGATGTGCCCGCGTAGATCGTCATCATCCCGGTGTCGGAATAGGCCCCGGCCTGCGCATAGATCGAATAGCAGAGGCCCCGCCGCTCGCGGATCTCCTGAAACAGCCTCGACGACATCGACCCGCCAAGGGCCGAGGCATAGATCTGCGCGGTGTAGATATCGGGATGCGCGTAATCCGGGCTCTCAAACGCCAGCGCGAAATGCGCCTGCTCCAGATCCTTGACATGCCGGGTTTCGCCGCCCTGAAAACGTGCGGTCGGCGGCTCGATCGCATCGCTCGGGATCATGTCGCCAAACATGCCCTCGGCCATGCGCACCAGCGCGTCATGGTCCACCGCTCCCGCCGCCGACAGAACCATCTGACCGGGCCGGTAATACTGATCCACGAACCGCTCCAGATCAGGGCGGTCAAAGCCGCGCACCCGCTCTTCCGCCCCCAGAATGGTGCGGCCCAGCGGGTGATCGGGATAGGCCTTTTCCTGCAACCAGTCGAAAATGATATCGTCGGGCGTGTCCGCCGCCTGCCCGATCTCTTGCAGGATCACGCCGCGCTCCACCTCGATCTCGCGCGGATCGAACACCGGATTGCGCAGGATATCCGCCACCACGTCAAGGGCCAGCGGCACATCCTCCTTGAGCACACGCACGTAATAGGCCGTGACCTCGCGGCTGGTGTAGGCGTTGATATAGCCGCCCACATCCTCAATCGCCTCGGCAATCTGCAAGGCCGAGCGCCGCTGGGTCCCTTTGAAGGCCATATGCTCCAGAAAATGCGCGATGCCGTTCTGGCTGGCCTCTTCATGGCGCGCCCCGGCCAGAACCCAGACGCCAATCGCCGCCGATTGCAGGCCGGGCATATATTCCGAGACGATGCGAAACCCGTTGGGCAGGGTGGTCAGTTGGACACTCAATGGGCAATCCGTTCCTTGATGACTGTTTCAATAGCATGCAGATCGTTCTCGACCCGCGTCACGCGTTCGTCCCGCTCATACAGGTCCGCCATACGCTCGGGCAAGGGGGGGTGAATCCCGCTCGCCTCCTCGACCGCCGCCGGGAATTTCGCAGGGTGCGCCGTGGCCAGCGTGATCATCGGGACGCCGGGGCTACGCTGCGCCTCGGCCACATGCACGCCCACAGCACTATGCGGACAGAGCAATTCACCGCTTGCGGCCCATGTATTCCGGATCGCGGCGCGGGTCTGATCCACGTCACAGCGCCCGCTATCGAAGGTCTCGCGCAGCGCCTCCAGCGCGCCTTGGCTCACCGTGAACCCGCCTGCCTTCAACTCGTCCATCACCTGCGCCACAGCGCCGCCATCCTGCCCATAGGCATAGAAAAGCGCGCGTTCAAAGTTGGAACTCACCTGAATATCCATCGAGGGGCTGATCGAGGGGGCCACGCCATCGGGCCGATAGTCCCCGGTGCTCAGACACCGGTGCAGAATATCGTTCTGATTGGTCGCCACCACCAGCCGGTCGATCGGCAGGCCCATCCGCTTGGCGATATAGCCCGCGAACACGTCGCCGAAATTGCCCGTGGGCACAGTGAAACTGACCTTGCGGTCCGGCGCGCCGAGGCTCACGGCAGAGGTGAAATAATACACCACCTGCGCCAGAACCCGCGCCCAGTTGATGCTGTTCACACCCGCCAGCCGCACGCCATCGCGGAACTCGAAATCGTTGAACATGTCCTTGACGCGCGCCTGCGCATCGTCGAAATGCCCATCGATGGCCAGCGCATGCACGTTGCCCTCGACCGGCGTCGTCATCTGCCGGCGCTGCACCTCGCTGACGCGCCCATGCGGATAGAGGATGAACACATCAACCGCATCGAGGCCGCGAAACGCCTCGATCGCCGCCGACCCGGTATCGCCGCTTGTGGCCCCCACGATGCTCACCCGATTGCCCGAGCGTTTGAGCGAAAACTCGAACATCTGCCCGATGAGCTGCATGGCGAAATCCTTGAACGCCAGCGTTGGGCCGTGGAACAGTTCCAGCAGGAAATGCCCCGGCGCAAGCTGCTTGAGCGGTGCCCGTGCCGCATGACCAAACCCCGCATAGGCCCGTGCGATGATTCCGTGAAACTCCTCGTCGGTAAAGGCATCGCCGATGAACGGCCGCATCACCCGGAACGCGGCCTCCTCATAGCTCACCCCTTCGAGCCCGCGCATGTCCGCATGGCTCATCTGCGGAATGCTCTCAGGCAGATAAAGCCCGCCATCGCGCGCCAACCCGGTCAGCATCGCCTCTTCGAAACTCAGCGTGGGCGCGCGGCCCCGTGTCGAGATGTATTTCACGTTTTGCCTTTCTCTGTCTGCCGCATGCGCCAGATGAAAACCCCGGTCATCGCAGCCCATATGGCGGCCAGCGAAAACCATGTGATCGCGTAACTCAGGTGATCGTTGGGAATACCGCTGGTGTCCACCGGCAAGGGCGACACGCCCACCTCCGGCACCGACAGCGCCCGCGCAACGATCAGCATCGGCTCGGTGCCCAGAACCTCGGCCATCTGCGCGATATCGCGGGCAAACCAGATATTGCCCGCCACGTCGTTCTCAGGCGTTGAACTCAGCCGCTCGTCGGGCCAGTGCAGATTGCCGGTCACGGTGATCTCGCCGTCGGGCGGGGCCGAAATATCGGCACTCACCTTGACGAACCCACGATCCAGCAGCACCCGCCGCGTGCCTGTATCGAGCGCAGAAATCACCCGATAACCTGCACCAATCTGCTTTTGGCTGACCAGCACGCGCAGCGCCGCGTCGCCAATCTGGCCCGTCACGGCGACCGGCAGATAGCGGTCGTCGGTCGGGTCCACCGCCTCGGGCAAATCCACCGGCGTCGCGGCGATATGTGCCGCGATATCCGCCAGCACGACCTCTTTCCACGCCAGCCGCTCGACCTGCCATTTGCCCAAGCCAACCAGCACCGCCACACCGGCGATGCCAAAGATCAGGGGGATCAGGATGCTTTTCCGCATGTCTCACTCTCAAAAGGAAAATGCGGGGAAAGGAAACCCCCCGCATCTTCGTCTTGGTTCAAATCCTCGGGCGCGCCGAGCACTGATCTTTCTCAGAACACTGGTTAGCTGCCCCAGATATAGACTGCAGCAAAAAGGAAGAGCCAGACCACATCCACAAAGTGCCAGTACCAGGCGGCGGCCTCAAAACCCACATGCTGCTCAGGTGTGAAATGCCCCCGCATCACCCGAAGCAGGCAGACAAAGAGGAAAATCGTGCCGATCACAACATGCGCACCGTGGAACCCGGTCGCCATGAAGAAGTTGGCACCGTAGATATTCCCGGAGAAACCAAAGGCCGCGTGGCTGTATTCATAGACCTGGAACACGGTAAAGATCGCGCCCAGCGCAATCGCGATGATCAGCCCGCGCTTGACGTCCTGCCGGTTGTCCTCATGCACCAGCGCGTGGTGCGCCCAAGTGGCGGCACAGCCCGAGCACAAGAGGATCAGCGTGTTGATCAGCGGCAGGTGCCAGGGATCAAAGGTCTCGATCCCGGCGGGCGGCCAGACCCCATCGACCATCGGTGAGTTTTCACCCATCGGGTACATGGCATGCTTGAAAAAGCTCCAGAACCACGCGGCGAAAAACATCACCTCGGACATGATGAACATGATGAAGCCATAACGCAGACCGATCCGCACGACGGGCGTGTGATCGCCGGTCTGACCCTCGTTCACCACATCGGCCCACCAGCCGAACATGACGTAGAGCACGCCGACGACGCCCGCCAAAAGCATCCAAGGCCCGTGGTCATGGAAAAACAGGACAGCCCCGAAGAGCATGACGAACCCCGCCAGCGCGCCCAGCAGCGGCCAGATGGAGGGGGGCAGAATGTGGTAATCGTGGTTCTTTTCGTGTGCCATCTTTATCTTATCCCTCGTCGAAGGCTCAGTTCAGGTTTTTATCGTTGTTGGTCCCCTGCTCTAGAGCGGCTTGCTCCTCGGGCAGGTCAATCTCGTGAAACGTATAGGACAGCGTGATCGTGTGGACATACTGTCCTTCACGGTCGCTGACAATCTCGGGGTCAACGTAAAAGGTCACAGGCATCTGCACCCGCTCGCCCGGCTGTAGCACCTGTTGCTCGAAACAGAAACAGTCGATCTTGGTGAAAAAGCCGCCCGCCTCGTAAGGCGTCACGTTATAGCTGGCCGATCCGGCCACGACACGGTCAGTGGGGTTATACGCCTCGTAAAACGCGAGCCCGGTCTCGCCGATGCGCAACTCCATCTGGCGCTCCATCGGCTTGAACTCCCACGGCATGCCGCGTTCCTTGCTGGCGTCGAACCGAATCTTGACGGTCTGTTCCAGCACATCGTCGCTTGCCACTTCCGATACGCCCGTCGCCCCGCCAAAGCCGGTCACACGGCAAAACCAGTCGTAGAACGGCACAGACGCCCAAGCAAGGCCGCCCATCAGCACAACCACACCCACGGTTTGGGTTACCGTCTTGAGCTTTGGGTCCATCGCCATCAGTCCGCCCCCTGTTCGATCTTGGGCACCGCGAAATCTTCATTCGAGACCTTGGCAATCGTCATCCCGAACACCAGCGCCACAAATCCCGCCAGCACAAGCCCAAGGCCCAGATTGCGGCCAAACCGGCGCTTGTGCAGCTCATGTTCCTCGCGAAAGCTCATGTCCATCCCCCAAGGCCCAGACCGCTCAGCGCTGCCTCGGCCAGAATGGCCGTGAAATGCGCAAAGAGATACCAGAGCGACAGCCGGAACGCCCGCTTTTCAACGCGGTAATTGTCCGCCTCTGCCTGATCTTCATCGCGCCGCCAGATGGCAATCGCGTCCCGCAGGAAGAGCGCGTTAAACACCACCGCGACCGCGAGATAAACCGGCCCACCGATGCCGGTGAATGCCGCGCCAATTGCCAGCGCCGCCAAGAGCACAGTGTAGACAAGGATATGCACCCGCGTGGCGCGCCGCCCATGCGTGACGGTCAGCATCGGCACGCCCGCCGTGTCGTAATCGCCGCGCATGAAGAGCGCCAGCGCCCAGAAATGCGGCGGCGTCCACATGAAGATGAGCGCGAACATCAACACCGATTCAAGGCTCACAGAGCCCGTCGCCGCCGCCCAGCCGATCATCGGAGGGAACGCCCCCGCAGCCCCGCCAATGACGATATTCTGTGGCGTCCAGCGTTTGAGCCCAATCGTATAGATCACCACATAAAAGAAAATCGTAAAGGCCAGAAGGCCCGCCGCCAGCGCATTCGTGGCCAGCCACAGCATGACAACCGACATCACCGCCAGCGTGATGCCAAAGGCAAAGGCTTCGTCGCGCGTGACCTTGCCCGCCGGAATCGGCCGCTTCTGCGTCCGCTTCATCAGCGCGTCGATGTCGGATTCCCACCACATGTTGAGCGCGCCCGAGGCGCCCCCGCCCACGGCAATGAACAGGATTGCGGCAAAGCCGATCACCGGATGCACGCCCACTGGCGCTGCCAAGAGGCCCACCAGTGCTGTGAACACCACCAGCGTCATCACGCGCGGCTTGAGCAGGGCAAAGAAATCGCCAAAGCCTGCCTCACCCTCTTGGGTGTGGCTTACGGGGCTGGCTGTATTCAGGCTTGCATCGCTCATTTCGGTCTCCTGCCACGATGCGCAGGATCTGCGCACCCCGGACCTGCTGGATAGGGTGCGCGGGGACCGCGCACCACTCTCGTCTTAGTCAGCCTGCGCCACGTCAACGCTGCGCGGCGTTCCGGCATATTCCTCGATCGCCCCATCCAGCCACTCGGCATAGGCCTCTTCGCTCACCACTTTGACGGTGATCGGCATATAGGCATGCGCCTGACCGCAGAGTTCCGAACACTGACCGAAATAGATGCCCTCTTTCTCGGCCTTGAACCAGAGCTGCGCCAGACGTCCCGGCACCGCGTCCTGCTTCACGCCAAAGGCGGGGATGGTCCAGCTATGGATCACATCGGCCCCGGTGACGGTCATCACCACGGTCTTGCCCACGGGCACAACAACGGATGTGTCGGTCGCCAGCAGGAACTCATCCTTGCTGAAACCGGCCTCGACCAATTGTGCCTCGACCTCCGGCGTCATACGATTGTCGCCACCCGTCGCCGGCGCGCCGATCATATAGCTGTCAAAGGCGAAATCGTGGTCGGTGTATTCATAGCCCCAGTACCACTGATAGCCCGTGACCTTGATGTTGATCTCCCCCTCGGGGATCTCTTGCTGCTTGAACAGGATCGGCAGAGAGAACGCGCCGATGAACACAAGGATAACAATCGGGATGATCGTCCAAGCGATTTCGACCGGCGAATTATGGGTAAAGGTCGCCGGGTTCGCATTCGCGCGGCGATTGTAGCGCACCGCAGCAATCGCGAGCAGCGCAGTCACAAACAGCACGATGGCGATGATGATGATGTTGATCGTGCCGTCCAGCCATTGCAAATCCCGCGCAAGTTCGGTTGCCGCCGGCTGAAAGCCCATCTTGCCGTCAACGGGCTTTCCTACGATCTCAAGCCCCTCTTGAGCCATGGCAGGAAGGGTGAAGAAGGCGGTCAGAGCCGCCGTAAGGCTGGAAGTTAGTCGCATTTTACACCCTGATCGGTTGAAGCGGTTCATGTCTTTTTGCGAGGGACACCCCGCCACCGGGCGGAATCCCATTGTCTCGGTGTCGTCTAAAACCATATTCTGCCTGAAACGACAAGAAAGACCATTGCGGCAAACGGACGCTTTTTTGATTTAAATCAAATTAAGGCCCGTCCCAGACCGCGCCGGAGAGAAAGAAACCCGATGACCGACACATCTTTTCGCCCCTTCGAGACCCTGCTCGACCGCGCAACCGCCCTCTCGCGCCTGCGCGATGCAACCGAGGGTGCCGACGATGGCGAGCTTTTTCTCGAACGCCGCCGCGCCGAGGGGCTGATGTTCGACGATGGCCGGGTCAAGACCGCCTCCTATGACGCCTCGGAGGGCTTTGGCCTGCGCGCGGTGCGTGGCGAGGTCACGGGCTATGCCCATTCCTCCGAGGTGACTGACGCGGCTCTCAAGCGCGCCGTGGAAACGGCACGACTCGCGGTGGGCGCGGGCGGCGGCACGCTGGCCGACGGTCCCTTGCCCACGAATCGCCGCCTATACACCGACGCCGACCCCATCGCCGGGGCCAGCTTTCCGGTCAAGCTCGACACCCTGCGCGAGATGGATGCCTTTGCCCGCGATCTCGACCCCCGCGTCGTCCAGGTCACAGCCTCGATCGCCGCCTCTCTGCAAGAGGTGGTGATCCTGCGCCCCGACGGCACCGAGGTCAGCGATACGCGCCCCATGACCCGCGTCAATGTGTCGGTGATTGTCGAACAGAACGGCCGCCGCGAAAATGGCAGCGCCGGTGGAGGCGGGCGCGTGGGGCTGGACGGTCTTCTTGACCCCGCCGACTGGCAGGCCAAGATTCGCGAGGCGCTGCGCGTGGCACTCGTCAATCTCAGGGCCGAACCGGCCCCTGCGGGCATGATGGATGTGGTGCTTGGCCCCGGCTGGCCCGGCATTCTGCTGCACGAGGCCATCGGTCACGGGCTTGAGGGCGATTTCAACCGCAAAGGCTCCTCCGCCTTTGCCGGCCTCATGGGGCAGCGCATCGCCGCCCCTGGTGTGACCGTGCTCGACGATGGCACCATCCCCGACCGGCGCGGCAGCATCACCATCGACGACGAAGGCACGCCCTCGGCCAAGAACGTTCTGATCGAGGATGGCATCCTTGTGGGTTACATGCAGGACCGCCAGAACGCCCGCCTGATGGGTGTGGCCCCCACTGGCAACGGACGCCGCGAAAGTTACGCCCACGCGCCCATGCCGCGCATGACCAACACCTATATGATGGGCGGCGAGGCCACACCGGATGATCTGGTGGCGGAGTTGAAGGACGGCATCTATGCCGTGGGCTTTGGCGGCGGTCAGGTCGATATCACCAACGGCAAGTTCGTGTTCTCCTGCACAGAGGCCTACCGCGTGAAGGACGGCAAGATCGGCGCGCCGGTCAAGGGTGCCACCTTGATCGGCGACGGCGCAACCGCGCTCCAGCAGATCCGCGGCTTGGGCAATGACATGGCGCTTGATCCCGGCATGGGCAATTGCGGCAAGCAGGGTCAATGGGTGCCCGTGGGCGTTGGCCAGCCGACGGTGCTGATCGGCGGGCTGACTGTGGGCGGTTCGGCGACGTAGCGCGCCGTGCGGCCGTGACTTACGCCGCGGTCTTCCATTTCAGCGGAGTCACATAAACGACACTCTCGCCAACACTGACCATCACATCGCCGTCCTGAATATTAATCTGAAGCTTCATCGCGCGGCTTGCCAGTTTTGCCAGATCGCCCGTGTCCTTCTCGGAAAAACTTATCACCTGAAGATTATCAAAACGGGTGGTGCTGTTCTTGACCTTGTCCCACCACATCTCGGCTGTCCTGCCTCCATAGGGATAGACAATCACCTTGGCGGCTTTGCTACAGGATTGACGCATCACCTTTTCGCTGGGAAGCCCAAGGGCCACCCACACATCAAGCTCACCGCTGAGGCTTTTCTGCCATATGTCCGGCTCGTCATCCGTCGATAGGCCCTTCGTCATTTCCAAATGCTCATGGGCATTCAGCGCAAACGCGACGATGCGCACCATAAGCCGCTCCTCGGTCTCTGAAGGATGCTTGGCAATGGTCAGTTTATGGGTCTCATAATAGTGACGATCCATGTCAGAGACTGATAACTCAACTTTATAGATGGTGGCATTCTGCGCCATGACGTGTCCCAAATCTTCAAAGATTGGGATGCCTACTGCGTCTGGCGCGTGTTTGAAAGCAGATATGAGCACGAGCCCATAGAGGGGCGATATGGTGTTGCCATGGTGTCTTGGCTCAGGGCGCGAGGGGTCAAGGCAGGCGGCCTGCGGTGTTTCGATCGTCGGACCACCCGTCCCTCTTGTAATGACCCACCAGACCGGGCGGGCTTTCGGGCCCTTAGACCTCGACCGCTTTCGACGCCTGACAGAACGCGCCTGACACTTAGGGTTCCAACTAAGTTTTATTGACACCCGTCACTCATGATATTACTTAGGGATATGGCTAAGTATGATCCCACCCTTGATCTCTGCTTTTCGGCGCTTGGCGACCCAACGCGACGCATGATCCTTCAGCGTCTAGCGCAGGGCGAGGCCTCGGTCAGCGCGTTGGCCGCAGGGCATGACATGGCGCTGCCGTCCGTCATGGAACACCTGAAAAAACTCGAAGCGGCCAATCTTATCACCTCAAGGAAAAAGGGGCGGACGCGACTCTGTGCGCTGTCCCCGGAGGCATTCACACCAGCCCAAAATTGGCTGAGCGCACAGAGTGCGATCTGGGAAGGGCGTCTCGACCGCTTTGACGATTACATCACGACTCTCATGCAGGAGACAGAGACATGACCCTCGATCCCAAGACCGATCTGACATTCACGCGTACCATCGACGCTCCACGGGCCCTGCTTTGGGAGTGCTGGACAACCCCAGAGCACATCAAGAATTTCTTTGTACCAAGACCCCATGTTATCGAGGCATGCGAGATCGACCTGAGGGTCGGAGGCAAATTCAATACGACAATGAATGTCGACGGCCACCGGATGGAGAACGTGGGCGTTTTTCTGGACGTGGTCGACGGCGAACGATTGGTGTTCACAGACACCTATAGTGAAGGATGGAAGCCCGCCCCCGATCCCTTCATGACGGCGATCGTCGAGTTTGCCGATAATGGACACGGTGGAACCACATACACGGCAACGGCACGCCATCGGTCATCCGAAGCGCGGCAGAGCCACGAGGATATGGGTTTCTATGAGGGCTGGGGAACGGTGGCAACACAGCTCGAGGCCTACGCGCAATCGCTCAAGTGACCGGGGGCGGACGAACGGACGCTCGTTTCCTCTGCACGAGGGGGGTTCAGGGCCCTGACGATTGACGCAGGCTTTCGGTCACGCGCCGTCAGCGATGCATGGATTGCCGCATATCCATGCCCCGCATCGCGCGCTAGGCTCACGACTGGTCTCTCTTGACACGCAGACAATACCTCCACCGACGCGTTACCGGCCCATAAAAACCTACATAGTAGAAATATGTATTGTTTAATATCAATATATTATGAGAAATTCCTGAAAAATATGCGACTCATCTGATTGCGGTTTACCGCACGTTAACCCTCTCAACGTTATCCATGATCTTGCAAGCAGGCGAGGTCACGGATGCCCGAAGATACCCATCCTTCCACTCACCCCCCACTCCCACCCACCACGGAAGATGATCGGGTGTCGTGGCTTCGCCTCTTGCGCTCTCGCCGGGTTGGTCCGGCCACCTTTCACCGCCTGATGGCAGCGCATGGCAGCGCGCAAGCGGCGCTTGCGGCCCTGCCAGAGGTGGCGCGCACGGCGGGTGTTGCGGATTACACCCCCTGCCCCGTCGGTGTGGCCGAGGCGGAATTGCGCGCCGGACGCGCCGCGGGGGCCCGCCTGATCTGCGCTTCAGATCCGGAATTTCCCAGCCGATTGCAAGAGATACAGGATGCGCCTCCGCTTCTTTGGATCATGGGCGATGCCGCGCTGCTCGCTCGTCCCATGATCGCCCTTGTGGGTGCGCGCAATGCCTCGTCGCTCGGCACCCGCATGGCCAAATCCCTCGCGGCAGATCTCTCGGCCCGTGGCTATCTCATTGTGTCGGGCCTCGCACGCGGCATCGACACCGCTGCCCATCTGGGCAGTCTCACCGGTGGCACTGTCGCGGTCATGGCGGGCGGGGTCGATGTGATCTATCCGGCGGAAAACTCGAAATTGGCCAGCGACATCCTCGCCAATGGCCTGCGCCTCTCGGAACAGCCCATCGGCCTCATTCCGCAGGCCCGGCATTTCCCCAGCCGCAACCGGCTGGTCAGCGGATTGGCGCAGGCTGTGGTCGTGGTAGAGGCTGCCGCTAAATCCGGGTCTCTGATCACCGCGCGCACCGCCCTCGATCAGGGGCGCGATGTAATGGCCGTGCCCGGCCACCCGATTGACGCCCGCGCCAGCGGCTGCAACATGCTCATCCGAGACGGTGCCATTCTCGTCCGCAACGCAGAGGATGTGATCGATGCCCTGCCTCAGATTCCCCTCCCGAACCCAGCTCCCGCCCCTCAGACCGAGATGCCCCTCGACGCCGCACCTGTCCCCAAGCGCAGCCTGCGCGAAACGGCGAGCCTGCACGCGCAGATCCTCAACCGTCTCGGACCCTCTCCCTTGGCCGAGGATCAGCTGATCCGCGATCTTTCCACCCTCGCCCACAAAGTTGCCCCGGCGCTGCTTGACCTCGAACTCGACGGGCGCATCACGCGGCTTCCGGGTGGTCTCTTGGCGCTCGCACGGTAAGGATCGTCGATAGGGTTCTGGGCACCCGTGATCCGCAAAGCCCCGTGCAGGGTCATAAAGTCGCGGTTTTGCAACCCTTACGGCTAGATTGACAATTCCCCTTGCCAGCCCACATGGTGCCCCGCCATAAGCCTCGACCAGAGTCGGAAGGAGTGCCCATGCCCGTTGTCGTCGTAGAATCGCCCGCCAAAGCCAAGACAATCAACAAGTATTTGGGCGACGGTTACACGGTTCTGGCAAGCTATGGCCACGTACGCGACCTGCCGGCCAAGGATGGCTCTGTCGACACAGAGCACGGATTTGAGATGACATGGGAAATCGGCGTCGACAGCCGAAAACATGTCAAGGCCATCGCCGATGCGCTCAAACTCGACAACGCCCTGATCCTCGCCACTGACCCCGACCGCGAAGGCGAGGCGATCAGCTGGCACCTCGAAGAAACCCTGCGCAAGCGCAAGGCGATCACCAAGGACACCCCCGTCAGCCGCGTGGTGTTCAACGCCATCACCAAATCCGCCGTCACCGAGGCGATGAAGAATCCTCGCCAGGTCGATGCGCCGCTGGTCGAGGCCTATCTCGCCCGCCGCGCGCTGGATTATCTCGTGGGCTTCAACCTAAGCCCGGTGCTCTGGCGGAAACTGCCAGGCGCGCGTTCAGCGGGCCGCGTGCAGTCGGTCTGCCTGCGCCTCATCGTCGAGCGCGAGATGGAGATCGAGGCCTTTACCGCCCGCGAATACTGGTCCGTCAAGGCCGTGCTGACCACACCGCGCGGTCAGGACTACGAGGCGCGGCTGGTTTCGCTCGCGGGCAAGAAGCTCGACAAGTTCGATCTCGAAAACGCCACACAGGCCGAATTGGCGGTGCAAGCCATCACCTCTCGTGCCCTCACTGTCACGTCTGTCGAGGCGAAACCCGCCAGCCGCAACCCCTCCGCCCCCTTCATGACCTCGACGCTGCAACAAGAGGCCAGCCGGAAATTCGGCATGGGCGCGAAACAGTGCATGTCGGCGGCGCAACGGCTCTATGAGGCGGGATACATCACCTATATGCGCACCGACGGCATCGACATGGCGCCCGAGGCGGTGATGGCCGCGCGCGACGCGATCAAGGATCGGTTCGGCCCCGAATACCTGCCGAAATCACCGCGCATGTACAAGAACAAGGCCAAGAATGCCCAAGAGGCGCATGAATGTATCCGCCCCACCGAAATGACCCGCGACGCAGGCCATATCAAAACCTCTGATGCGGATCAGCGCAAACTCTACGATCTCATCTGGAAACGCACCCTCGCCTGCCAGATGGAGGCCGCCCGGATGGAGCGGACCACCGTCGAGATCGGCAGCAGCGATGGGCAGGTGGGACTGCGTGCTACCGGTCAGGTGATGCTCTTCGAGGGCTTTCTCAAGGTCTATGAGGAAGGCCGCGATGATGTCAGCGGCGACGAGGATGATCGCCGCCTTCCACAGATCATGCAGGGCGAACCCGCAGCCTTTGCCAAATCCTCGCTCCGGGCTGAGTTTGCCAAGGCAAGCGACGGGGCCGAGTCTACCGCCGCCGTGCTCTCTCCCAACGAAGCCATCCTTGGCCTTCAGCATTTCACCCAACCGCCGCCCCGCTACACCGAGGCGACACTGGTCAAGAAGATGGAAGAATTGGGCATCGGCCGGCCCTCGACCTATGCCAGCGTCCTGACCACGATTCAGGACCGCGAATATGTGCGCAAGGAACAGAACCGCCTCTTCCCCGAGGATAAGGGCCGCATTGTCACGGTCTTTCTGATCAATTTCTTCCGCAAATACGTGGGCTACGAATTCACCGCCAATCTCGAAGAGGATCTCGACCGCGTCAGCGCGGGTGAGGCGGATTACAAGGAAATTCTGGCGCGGTTCTGGCGCGATTTCTCCGCCGCGATCGCCGAAACGTCAGAGCTGCGCATCACCGAGGTGCTCGATGTGCTCGACGCGGCCCTTGCCCCCACACTCTATCCCCCCCGCGAGGATGGCAGCGACCCGCGTCAATGCCCGCTTTGTGGTACCGGCCAGTTGCATCTCAAGACCTCGCGCTCGGGCGGCTTTGTCGGCTGCGGCAACTACCCCGAATGCCGCTACACCCGTCCCATCGGCGGGGATGCCGGGGAGAATGGCGACCGTATCCTGGGCGAAGATGAGAACGGCATTGAGATTTCGCTGCGCTCGGGTCGCTTTGGCCCCTATGTGCAACGCGGCGAGGCGTCGGAAGAGAACAAGAAACCCGACCGCGCCAGCCTGCCCAAAGGCTGGAGCGCAGAGGCGATGACGCTGGAAAAGGCGCTCACCCTGCTCAGCCTTCCACGTGAGGTGGGCCAACACCCCGAAGGCGGCATGATTTCCGCCAATTTCGGGCGCTTTGGCCCCTATCTCATGCATCAATCGCCCGAAGAGGCCAAACCGGTCTACGCCAATCTCAAAGACCCGAACGATGTGTTCGAGATCGGCATGAACCGAGCCGTTGAACTCTTGGCCGCCAAACGCGCCAATCCCGGTGGGCGCGGACGTGCTGCGGCCAAGGCGCTGCGCGAAATGGGCGACCACCCCGAACATGGCGGCCCGATCCAGATCCTTGAGGGGCGCTATGGTCCCTATATCAAGTGGGACAAGGTCAACGCGACCCTGCCCAAAGGCACCGAGCCGGAGGATGTGACGATGGAGATGGCCGTCGAGGCCATTGCCGCCAAGGCCTCCAAACCCGGCAAGGGGCGCAAGACCGCAGCCAAGAAGCCTGCCGCCAAAACCGCGGCCGCCAAGAAACCGGCCACGAAAAAACCGCCGGCGAAGAAGGCTCCTGCGAAAAAAGCCAGCAGCGCAAAGGCCCCTGCCAAACGGGCCGCCGCAGGCGAATAGTTCCACGCCGCACAGAGCTGGGTCTACGTAGTAATCCTAATTCCGTGTCGTTGCGGAGAGGGGTGCGTTGACTCGTGCCCACAATGCGCCCCATACCGGGGCCGAAAACTGTCTGGAGGAGTTTCAAATGAAAAAGGTTTACGGCTCTGCCGCCGAGGCGCTTGACGGGATCTTGCAGGATGGCATGCTGATCGCGGCGGGCGGCTTTGGGCTCTGTGGCATTCCCGAATTGCTCTTGGCAGCCATCCGCGACTCTGGCGTCAAGGATCTGACCTTTGCCAGCAACAATGCAGGCGTCGATGATTTTGGCATCGGCATCCTGCTGCAAACGCGGCAAGTGCGCAAAATGATGTCCTCCTATGTGGGCGAGAATGCCGAGTTCATGCGCCAGTATCTCTCGGGCGAGCTGGAACTTGAATTCAACCCGCAGGGCACCTTGGCCGAGCGTATGCGCGCGGGCGGCTGCGGCATCCCCGGTTTCTACACCAAGACCGGCGTCGGCACTCAGGTGGCCGAGGGCAAGGAACACAAGGACTTCAACGGCGAGACTTATATTCTCGAACGGGGCATCTTTGCCGACCTCTCGATCGTCAAGGCGTGGAAGGCCGACACCACCGGCAACGCGATCTTTCGCAAGACCGCCCGCAACTTCAACCCGCCCGCCGCGATGTGCGGCAAGATCTGCATCATGGAGGTCGAGGAAATCGTCCAACCCGGCGAATTGGACCCCGACACCATCCACCTGCCGGGCATCTATGTGCATCGCCTCGTACAAGGCACACATGAGAAACGCATCGAACAACGTACCGTGAGGGCAGCATAATGGCTTGGGATCGCAATCAGATGGCCGCACGCGCGGCGCTCGAACTCCAGGACGGGACCTATGTGAACCTCGGGATCGGCATTCCGACACTGGTGCCCAATTTCATCCCCGAAGGCGTGACCGTCACCCTGCAATCGGAAAACGGCATGCTGGGCATGGGTCCGTTTCCAGTCGCAGGCACCGAAGACCCGGACCTGATCAACGCTGGCAAGCAGACCATCACCGAAGTGCCGCAGACCAGCTATTTCGACAGCGCGCTGAGTTTCGGCATGATCCGGGGTGGCAAGATCGCCATGGCCATCCTTGGCGCGATGGAAGTGGCCGAGAATGGAGATCTCGCCAACTGGATGATCCCCGGCAAGTTGGTCAAGGGCATGGGCGGCGCCATGGATCTCGTGGCGGGTGTGGGCCGTGTGGTCGTGGTCATGGACCACACCAACAAGCATGGCGAGTCGAAAGTGCTCAAATCCTGCACCCTGCCGCTCACCGGCACGGGCGTGGTCAATCGGATCATCTCGAACCTGGGCGTTCTTGACGTGGTCGACGGCGGTCTCAAGATTGTCGAGTTGGCCGAAGGGGTCACCGAAGACGAATTGCGCGCCGCGACCGAGGCGACCATCGTCAACTGATCATCGTCAACTGAAATCCAAGGGCCGAGCGCTTGCGTCGTTCGGCCCTTACTTCATCGCGAGATTGAGCGCGCAGGCGTCCGTGATCAATTCCGGCTGCGTCTTGCAGAGGCCACGCGCCACCTCATAGGCGGCCAGCACCTTGGGGATGTAGTCGCGGGTCTCTGTATAGGGCGGCACGCCACCGTGCTGCTTGACGGCGTTCTCGCCGGCATTGTACCCCGCAAGCGCAAGCACCACATCGCCTTTGAACTCCGTCATCAGCCAGTCCAGATAGGCCACCCCGCCCCGGATATTCTGGGCAGGCGACAGGCTGTCAGTCACACCAAAGCGACGGGCCGTATCCGGCATAAGCTGCATCAGCCCCTGCGCCCCTGCCCCGCTGAGTGCCGCTGGCCGCCCAGAGGATTCGACAGCGATCACCGCCAGAACCAATGCAGGAGAGATTTGCGTGCCGATGGTCTCGCTGAGGATATGGCGACCTTCCGAACGGGCAATGTCTTGCACCGATTGTAGCCGAGGCGCGCTCACGTATTTGCCAGCGGGTGGTCTGCTCAGATGGTCCATCGCCGTTCGCAGGCGCAGATTAGGATCGGTTTGCTGATCGGCGGGGACAAGTTCCCAGAACCACCCATAGGCCGCATTACGCGGCACGTCAGGGGTAACAGGCGCAGGTGTGTCCGTCTTTTTGACACGAGGCGCAGGGGCTTGGGGCGTAACCTGCACGAGCGGTCCGCGTCGTGCCCCCGGCGCAGGTGCCTTTTCCCGCTTGAAGGTGAAGTCAGCGAAGGGTTGCGGCTCCTGCGCCACAACGGGGCCGGTTCCTGCAAGAATCGCAGCAAACACCAAAAGACTTAAAATTTTCATAGCGGGCGCTGCTCTGCCTCTGATTGATTGTGTCAAGTATTGCAAAAATACGCCTCCGGCGCCAGTATTGTCGTAATTAAGGGTCCGAGCACCGCACAATTGCGCCACAATCCCCCCTTCAAACCCGAAGCAAAACAGTTTTTCAGATTTTCTTTTGTTGTTTGTCAATGTCTTAAGATTTTTTATGAAGTTTCTTCTGGTCACTCAAAAATCGGTCCATTGCCGCCAAATTCCCGCCCGAATTGACCGGCTATATGGCTTCACACCACGACGGCAGCGGGCCATTAAAAAAATCGGGTCCTAAACTGAAGCGG
Source organism: Roseovarius sp. MBR-51 (assembly GCF_053628575.1). Lineage (NCBI taxonomy): Bacteria > Pseudomonadati > Pseudomonadota > Alphaproteobacteria > Rhodobacterales > Roseobacteraceae > Roseovarius > Roseovarius sp. MBR-51. Next base: position 46,727 of record NZ_JBRJGQ010000002.1, on the reverse strand, counting down.
CTGTAACACCACAAGCAACTGATCCTTTGGAGGGACCAACAATGATCAAATTTTTCAAAAACTTCTCGAAAGACGAAGACGGCGCCGTAACGGTTGACTGGGTCGTTCTGACCGCAGCCGTGGTTGGCCTGGGTATCGCTGGTGTGGCATCGGTTAGCGACGGCATCGACGCCTTGGCTACTAAGATCGAGACCGGGGTCACAAACCAAGTAGTTGCTGATCCCGGCACCGGCGGCTGATCGGTATCGAATACTTTTAAAGTTCTGGCCGCAAATCTACGATTTGCGGCCATTATGCCCTAAACACATAAAGCGCTCATGCGCGAAATTCAGAACCTTGGTTAAAGCGTAAAGACACTCAAAACATCCAAACGCCGAAGTTCAGGAATTTCCGTACCGAAAGGCGAATTTTGGAATGCGACACATAGCAAGACGATTTGCGTTCGACCAGGATGGGGCGGTGACTGTCGATTGGGTGGTGCTCACCGCAGCCGTCGTAGGTCTGGCTGTAGGCGCGATTTTAACGATCCAAAACGCGACAACATCACTTGGCGGCAACGTTTCAACTGCCGTTTCCAACGTGACTGTCGGAACCGGCAACTAGTCAATCCTCGACCCTCGAGACGAACTCCGGAAGGTTAATCCTTCTGGAGTTCTTTCGTTCTGCTCTTTCAAAAGACACTCCATCAACGCCGAGCGCCGCGAAACGTTCTCGATACATCCAAACTTCCGCCGCATTTGTATGAGATTTCATGGTGCGAGATAGGAGATCGCATAGCGGTTTCTCCTTAAAGATAACCTGGAGAGGAATAGCCATGCGAATTGTCTTCGGATTGGTGCTAATGCTGGGCCTAGGGCTTGCGGGTTTTGCGGTCTATATGGCCAAGACCTACATCGACGGCTATCAGCAGCAGTTGGCCTTGGAGCGTCAGCAGCGCGCGCCCAATATCGAAACGGTCGACATCTATGTGGCCAATCAATTGATAAAATACGGCGAACCTCTCACCACAGAAGCTGTGCGATTGATCGCCTTTCCCAAAGACTCTTTACCAGAAGGAGCCTTCAGCTCCACGGAAGAGCTGTTTCCCAGCGGGGCAAGCGTCGTGCGCAAGGCGCTGCGTCGCATGGAGAAAAACGAACCCATCCTTGCGGTAAAGGTCACAAAGCCCGGTGAAGAAGCGGGTATTACGTCACAATTGGAGCGTGGCATGCGGGCCTTTGCCATCAAGGTGGATGTGACCAGCGGCGTTTCAGGTTTCCTGCGCCCTGGAGACACAGTCGACATTTATTGGACGGGTAGCATCGGAGCGGGCAATCTGCGCACCGAGGAAGACTCCACGGGCGACGTAACAAAGCTGATAGACACAGGGGTGAAACTGATCGCAGTTGATCAGGTCGCCGATATGGATATGACCGAGGCAGTGGTCGCCCGCACAGTGGCCGTTGCGGTCACGCCAAACCAAGTTGCCGCATTGGCGCAAGCTCAATCCACCGGACGGCTGTCGCTGTCGCTGGTTGGCGCGTCGGACGATACGGTTGCCCAGTCCATCGAGGTAGACCAACGTCGGCTCCTCGGACTCACTGCACAGGCGGTTGTCAAGCAGGAGGCGATCCCGGAAACCTGCACCATCCGCACGCGGCGTGGAGCCGAGGTGATCGAGACACCCATTCCCTGCACGAACTGACCCTGCACGAACTGACCCGCTGAGCGATGTTCGGTATTGGCACCCGCTCGCGGGTGCCTTTTTCTCGTATATGTAGGATTTGGTCACACTCATAAGAAAAATGCACAAAACTGCATTGATTCTTGAAAAAAAAACCGAACTGCCGCAATGTGGCACAAATCCGGGCGTCAAGACCCGACATAATGAGGCGTGATCGGAAAGGCAGGTCACATGAAATTGCGTAGATATTTATGCGCGGCTCTCGTTGGGCTGGCGTGTGTTGCTGGGCACTTACCACAGCCTGCACAGGCAGAGACGATCCGTGTCGTTCGCAACGGCACGTCCAGCGTTCTCAGCGTGGCGATGAACAGGGCCGTGGTTGTCGAGAGCGATTCACCCTTCGCGGAATTGAGCATTGCAAATCCTGCCATCGCTGATTTTTCAACGCTGTCAGACCGAACGATCTATGTCTTGGGCAAGACCCCGGGGCGCACCACTCTCAGCCTGTTTGATGGCGCAGGACAACTCATCACCAATATCGACGTGCATGTCAGCACCGATATAGAAGAGTTCAAGGAACGTCTGAAACAGATCCTGCCTGGTGAACCGATTGAGGTGCGCAGCGCCAATGACGGCATCGTGATATCAGGCACGGTCTCTAGCACGTCCCGCATGCAACGCGCGCTCGATCTGGCAGAACGGTACGCGCCCGAGCGCGTCTCGAACCTGATGTCGGTCTCCGGCAAGCAACAAGTGATGCTCAAGGTCCGCTTTGCCGAAATGCAACGCAGCGTGTCCAAGGCCCTCTCGTCCTCGCTCTCTATCGACGCGCGTGGGGCCAATCAGGTCGGCGTCTTCGGCGGCACCAACACCAATAACACGCTAGGTGGCGTGCTAGGGTCGACGGCGGGGGTAATTCCTGGTTCGAATGACAACAACGGCGTCTTTAACTTCGGCTTTGACGTGGGCTCGGTCGAGGTTGGCATTCTGCTTGAGGCACTGGAAACCAAGGGCGTTGTGCGCACCTTGGCAGAACCGAACCTGACCGCGTTGTCGGGCCAAGAGGCCAAATTTCTTGCAGGTGGCGAATTTCCGGTGCCCGTGGCTCAGGATAACGACACCACAACCGTTGAATTCAAACCCTTCGGCGTCGAGCTGAACTTTGTGCCGCGCGTCGTGGACGACGGCATTATCAACCTCGAGATGGCGGCAGCGGTATCCTCGATTGATACGAGCAATTCGTTGGTTTCAGACGGTTTTTCGATCCCTGCCTTCCGCCGCCGCGACACGTCCACGACTGTGGCCCTGCGCGACGGCGAGAGCTTTGCGATTGCCGGTCTCTTGCAGGATGATTTCCGCGACAATGCTGGTCAGGTTCCGTGGCTGGGCGATGTGCCGGTCTTGGGCGCACTCTTCCGAAGTGCCGATTATCAGCGCTCGCAGACCGAGCTCGTGATTATCGTGTCGGTGCATTTGGTGTCACCCTCCCGTGGTGAGGCGCTTGCCTTGCCGACAGACCGCGTGAAACTGCCGTCGGAAAAAGATTTGTTCCTGAATGGTCGCGTTGCCAATGGCGTCAGTGACCGGGGTGCAGTGGGTGAGGTGGCCAAGCAGGATTTCACCGGATCCTACGGCTATGTGATGGATTGAGCAGGGGACTGGCCATGAAACATGTTCTCGCACTTGCCGGCCTGATCGCCGCCTCGGCCTGTGCCCCACAAGACGAGGTGTACCGCTCGTATTTCAACGAAGCGGGCGCACATGTGGATAGCGGCCATTTCGGAGAGGCGGTGATGAACAACCACCTCGTGATGACGGGAGAGCGCAGCTATACCTACGATTTGGCGAACCGCTTTGCCAGCGAGGTGTTGAGCACCGTCAACTTCGCCTTCAACTCGGCCGAACTGGACTCAGGCGCGCGCGACACGCTGCGCGAACAGGCCAGATGGATTAATCAATTCCCCGAAGTGCGTTTTCGCGTTTATGGTCATACGGATGCCGTCGGGCCGGACAGCTACAACAAGACCCTCGGCCTGCGACGCGCTCAGGCGGTTGTCGGCTTTCTCTCCAGTCAGGGCATAAGCAGAGCCCGGCTTGAGGCGGTCGCGTCCTTTGGCGAAACTCAGCCCTTGATCGTGACCGATGGTCGCGAACGCCGCAACCGGCGCACCGTCACCGAGGTGTCAGGCTTTGTCCAATCCCACCCGATCATAATGGATGGCAAATACGCCCAAGTTGTGTACCGCGAATACATCAACAGCGCCGTGCCGAGATCGGAACTTATGATGATCGAGACGTCCGGCACGACCCAATCCGACCAATAGCTTGCGGATATTGATTTCTCCCTGTTCGGCTTAGCCCGGACCACCTTAAACCCGCCCCAATTGGGCGGGTTTTTTGTCTCTGAACATCGCACAATTACGATCTTTTAGCCCAAATGTCGCCAATATTTCCGCGCATGTTCCCCTAGAGCCAAAAGTTTCCGTCGTATGCAGCGCTCCGTGAGATTGCCATCGTTTCCGTGTTCAACAGGGGGCCGGCAATGCTTGCACAGCGGCGGCAAGAACAGGACCGAATGATGAGTAGTGTTATAAAACAATCAGATCAAAGCCCGATCATCGCCTGTACCATCAGCCGCGATGTCCAGAATTTTGACCTGCTGATCGAGGATATGGAGGCAGCCATGGGCGAGGCCTGGGGGGATCTCGGGTTTGCCGAGGCCTTGGCCTTTTTCAACCAGCCAGAAGCCGAATCGTTGGAATTTGTCGCCGTCGCGATTGACGAAGCGGACGAGGACGATCTGGTCATGCTGGGTGAAATCATCGGGCTTGCCAACAAGAAGGGCGTCAAAGTCATTCTCATTGCCGAGGACGTGACCCCTGCGGCACTGCATCAACTGCTGCGCCAGGGTGCCGATGAATTTGTCCCCTACCCCCTTCCCGAAGGCGAACTTCAGGCCGCGATTGAACGGCTGCGGACAGCCCCTGTGCCGGTTCACCTGGCCCCGGCGCTCACACATGCGGCGCTTGCGACACCGACAGCTGGCGATGGCGTGATCTTTGCGGTTCAGGGTCTTGCGGGGGGCACGGGCGCCACCACGCTGGCTGTCAACCTCGCATGGGAACTGGCCAATATCGAGAAAGCCAATCCCCCCCGCGTATGCCTGTTGGATTTCAGCCTGCAATTCGGCTCTGTCTCGACCTATCTCGATTTGCCGCGCCGCGACGTGGTGTTTGAAATGTGGTCAGATACCGAGGCGCTGGACGACGACATATTCCGGCAGGCGTTGGTCGCCTTCGAGGAAAAGCTCTGGGTCTTGACCGCCCCGTCGGATGTCCTGCCGCTCGACATGATCTCCTCTGAGGATGTGAACAAGGTGCTGGCCCTCGCCCGCAAGCACTTCGACTATGTCGTCATTGATATGCCGGGGTCTTTGGTCCAGTGGACCGAAGCGGTCCTGCATTCCGCGCAAGTTTACTTTACGACGCTTGAGTTGGATATGCGCTCGGCGCAAAATGCCCTGCGGATCAAGCGGGCCCTGCAATCCGAAGATCTGCCGGTGGACAAGCTGCGCTATTGCTTGAACCGCTCTCCAAAATTCACCGATCTGAACGGCAAGAGCCGGGTGAAACGCATGGCCGAAAGTCTCGAAATACGGATCGAGATCTTGTTGCCGGACGGCGGGCGCGCCGTTTGTCAAAGCTCGGATCATGGTTTGCCACTGGCCTCGAGTACGGCCAAAAATCCATTGCGCCGCGAAATCGCCAAGCTGGCCAGCTCTTTGCATGCTCTTGGCAAGAGCGACGCCGAAGCGGCCTAAAACAAGGGTAGAAACAGATGTTTTCCCGTTACAAGAAATCCGAGCCGGGCCGGGCGCCCTCTGCCGCGGTGCCCACATCCGCCCCAAAAACCGCATCAATCGAAGCGGTCCCGCTCCAGTCATTTCGCAGACCCGCCCAAGTCGCGGCCGCAAAGCCTGTCGGCATGGACAAAGAGCGCAAGCGCAAAGAGCGGATCAGCGAAATCAAGATCGAACTGCACCGCGCAATGCTCGATCACCTCAACCTCGCCGCGCTCGATACAGCGACCGAGTCCGATTTGCGCGCTGAAATCAGCTCGATTGCGGGCGAAATCCTTGAGGAAAAGGGCATCGTTCTCAACCGCGAGGACCGCACGCAGCTCACACAAGAGCTTTATGACGAGGTCAAGGGCCTCGGGCCGCTCGAAACCCTTCTCAAGGATGACACGGTCAACGATATTCTCGTCAATGGCCCACACCAGATCTTTATTGAACGCGCGGGCAAACTGGAACTCAGCGACGTCACCTTCAAAGATGAAAAGCATCTCCTGCGCATTATCGACAAGATCGTATCGGCGGTGGGACGCCGCGTGGACGAATCCAACCCCTATGTTGACGCCCGTCTGGCCGACGGATCGCGGTTCAACGCGATGGTGCCCCCGGTCGCGGTGGATGGCAGCCTCGTATCAATCCGTAAATTCAAGAAGGACAAGCTTGGTATTGACGATTTGGTACGCTTTGGCGCCTTCTCCGAGGAAATGGCTGCCTATCTTCAGGCTGCCGTCGCCACGCGCCTCAACGTGATCGTTTCCGGGGGCACAGGCTCTGGTAAGACGACCACGCTCAACGCGCTCTCGTCCTTTATCGCCAATGACGAACGCATCCTGACCATCGAAGACACCGCCGAATTGCAACTGCAACAGATCCACGTGGGCCGGATGGAGAGCCGCCCGCCCAACATCGAAGGCAAGGGCGAGGTTTCCCCCCGCGACTGCCTCAAGAACGCGCTCCGCATGCGGCCCGACCGTATCATCGTGGGGGAAACGCGCGGCGAAGAGGTGATCGACATGTTGCAGGCCATGAACACTGGACATGACGGATCAATGACCACGATCCACGCGAACAACCCGCGCGACGGCATCAGCCGAATGGAAAACATGGTCGCCATGGCGGGCATCGAAATGCCGCTCAAGGCGGTGCGCAGCCAGATCGCAAGCGCCGTCAACCTCATCGTGCAGGCCAGCCGCCTTCAGGATGGCTCACGCCGGATGACCTCGATCACCGAGATTACCGGGATGGAGGGCGATGTGATCTCGATGCAGGAAATCTTCCGCTTTCAGCGGGTGGGCCTCAGCCCCGAGAACAAAATCATCGGCCATTTCACTGCAACCGGCGTCCGCTCGCATTTCTCCGAGCGCTTTCGTCTTTGGGGCTATGACCTGCCCACACATATCTACGAACCCATCGCAGCGGAGTAACGCAGATGTCCATCAGTGCCGAACCGATCATCTATGCGTTGATCTTCGTGGGCGTTCTCGTCCTTGTCGAAGGCATCTACCTTACAGTCTTCGGTCGCTCGATCAGCCTCAACAACCGAGTCAATCGACGGCTCGAGATGCTCGACAAATCGGGCAATCGCGAAGAGGTGATGGAAAAACTCCGCAAGGAGATGCAACAGCATCTCAAGGCGCGCAGACTGCCGCTCTATGCGATCCTGTCGGACAAGGCACAAAAAGCGGCGATTGCCTTTACCCCCAAGCAATTGATCCTCTTGATGGTTGCCCTCAGCGTGCTGGCCTTCATCGGCCTATCGGTCGGGACCGAAACCGCCGCGCCCGTGCGCGCTATTGCGTCCGTCGGCATTGGCGTGGGCGGTATCTTTACCTGGATCAGCATGAAGGCCAGCAAGCGTATGGCGCTGCTTGAAGAACAACTGCCAGATGCCATCGAACTCATGGTGCGATCCCTGCGGGTCGGGCATCCGTTCTCGTCCGCCATCGGCATTGTCGCAACCGAAGTCGGCGATCCGCTCGCCACAGAATTCGGCATCATCGCGGATGAGGCAGCCTATGGCCGTGACATGGGCGAGGCGCTCAAGGAGATGGCCGAACGGCTGGATATGCAGGATCTGCGCTTTCTTGCCGTGGCGGTCACCATTCAGCAGCAATCAGGCGGCAATCTGGCTGAAATCCTTGCCGGTCTGGCCAAGGTGATCCGCGCCCGCTTTCGTCTGTTCCGTCGGGTAAAGGCAATCACAGCCGAGGCGAAATGGTCCGGCAAGTTTCTCTCCGGCTTTCCCATCATGGCCCTCATCGGCATCCAGGTGATCAAGCCCGACTATTACAACGAGGCGATGGAACATCCCTTCTTCATTCCCGCCGTGCTGGTCGTCGGTGTCTTTCTGGTGATGAACCTGATCGTCATGCGCGCCCTCGTGAACATCAAGGTCTGAGGAACACATCATGCAATTTCTCGCAACCCTCAATGACATTCTCACGGGCGCTCTCGGGCCGTTCGGGCCTCTGATCGCGGTCGGTGGGCTGGGGGTGATGCTTGTGCTCGTCACCATTCCGATGATGCTCCGGCAGAAACCAGACCCGCTGGACAAGCTCAAACAAGCGAGAACCCAAGAGGCTCTCGGGGTTAAAACCAATTTGCGGGCCGGTAAGCAGAATAAGAAACTTGACCGCTACGCCACCTTTCTAGAGCCGCAGAACGAAAAGCAACTGAGTGAGATGCGCCTTAAGCTGATGCAGGCTGGGTATCGCCATCGCGACGCAGTGCGATACTTTCACTTTGCGCAGTTCGCACTCGGCATCGGCATGCTGATTCTGGGGGTGATCTACTACGTCCTGTTCAAATCGGGCACCGAAACCAGCACACAAGAAACGCTGATGTACATCCTCGGGCCTGCCGGTATCGGCTATATGATGCCCAAATATTGGATCACCAAACGCCAGCAGAAGCGGCAAGAAGAGATCCAGGATGGTTTCCCCGACAGTCTCGACATGATGCTCGTCTGCATCGAGGCCGGTCAATCCATGGATCAATCCATCATTCGTGTCGCCAGTGAAATGCGCGCCTCTTACCCGGCGTTGGCAGAGGAATTCGAGATCGTTTCCCTTCAGATCAAGGCGGGGCGGGACAAACCATCGGTTCTCAACGAAATGGCCGAGCGCTGCGGTGTGCAGGATATCACCAGCTTTGTGACCGTGATGGTCCAATCGCAGACCTTCGGAACCTCGATTGGCGAGGCGCTGCGCGTCTATGCCGCCGAGATGCGTGACAAACGCGTCATGCGCGCCGAGGAAAAGGCCAACAAACTGCCGACCAAGATGACATTGGCTACAATGATGCTTACAGTGCCGCCATTGCTGATCATTCTGGTCGGGCCGTCGGTTCTGGGCATCATGAAACTGTTCGCCATGGCCGCTAATTAAATGGGGCGATATGGTAGGGCGAGCGGCGATACTTTTGGCGGGCACACTCGCTCTGGCAGGGTGCGTGACACCGGCAGCTCCCACGGGGCCCTACGCCCCCGGAGTGGCCCCCGGCGGTGAAGCCGTTGACGGCCTTCTCGTCGGTCATCGCTTGATGGATGCGGGCGAATACGAACTGGCCCACAAGGCCTATACCCGCGCCGCGGTCTCGTATGGCATGACAGCGGATGTGCTGGCCGGTCTGGGCAGCGCCAATCTTGCACTCGGTCGCCTTGGCACTGCCGAACGTCTGTTGCGCGAGGCCATAGAAATGCCCGATGCGACCCCGGAAACCTGGAACAATCTGGGCGTCGTGCTGGTCGAACAGGGGAAATACCCAGAAGCAGAGCAGATCCTGCGCCGTGCCTATGCGCTCGACAATGGCGAAAGTGACGCAATCCGCGACAATTTGCGCTTAGCACTCGCAAAAACAGAAAATTCTGATTATGGTGTGGAAGAAGAGCAAGATTACAAATTGGTACGGCGGGGCAGTGGCGACTATCTGATCCGCAAGATACCGTGACGAGGCTGAGGCAGTAAGAGGACGCAAAAATGCGCCACCCTATTCTTGTTTCCCTGTGCGTGGCAGGCGCGTTTGCCCTGTCCGCCTGCGATAAATCCACGGGCAATGACGTGGACCGCGCGTTTCAGGACATCAACGTCGTGGACGAAACCAATCTCAACGATGTGATGCTAACCGCCAGCGACCCGAACGAGGCGGTGGCTTATTTCCAACGCGCCGTTGGAGAGAAACCGGACCGCATCGACCTTCTCAGAGGTTTGGGAAAGTCGCTCGTGCGTGCCAAACGCAACACCGAGGCGGTGGCCACCTGGACTAAGGTCACCGACCACAAGGAAGCAACCGATGAAGACCGCGTCGATCTGGCCGATGCCCTGATCCGCAATAACGAGTGGGAACGCGCAGACACCATGCTGGACGCGATCCCCCCCACACACGAGACCTTCAAACGCTATCGGCTTGAGGCGATGATCGCTGACAGCAATCAGGATTGGAAAAAATCCGACAGCTTTTACGAGACCGCCGTCGGTCTGACAACGCAACCCGCCAGCGTGATGAACAACTGGGGCTATTCAAAACTGACCCGCGGCGACTTTGCCGGGGCAGAGCGTCTCTTTACCGATGCGGTGCGTCAGGACCCGGCCCTCTTCACCGCCAAGAACAACCTTGTTCTCGCACGCGGTGCGCAGCGCAACTATTCCCTGCCGGTCCTGCCGGTCAGCCAGTCAGAGCGTGCGCAGCTTCTCTATACCCTTGGCCTGTCGGCGATCAAACAGGGGGATACCGCGATTGGTGAAGGTCTCCTGCGCGATGCCATCGAAACCCACCCGCAGCATTTCGAGGATGCCGTGCGCTCCCTACGCGCCCTTGAAACGAATGTGGCAAGCTAAGGCTGCTCGATGACGCTCGAGATTACCGCGAAGGCTGCGCTTTGGTTCCTGCCCTTCGTGCTGCCGGTCTGCGTCTGGGCGGCGTGGAGCGATCTGAGCCGGATGAAAATCCCCAACACCGCCGTGCTGACACTGGTGGGCATCTTTCTCGTCGTCGGCCTGATTGCCTTGCCCATTTCGGACTATCCGTGGCGGCTTGCGCATCTGGCGGTCATGCTCATGGCGGGCATTGCTATGAATGCGGCCGGGCTGATGGGTGCTGGAGACGCCAAGTTCATCGCCGCCGCCGCGCCCTTTGTGGCGCTTGGCGATGCAGCCACGCTCTGCCTGATCTTTGCTGCAACGCTGCTCGGGGCCTTTGTCACGCACCGCGTCATAAAATACAGCCCCTTGCGCCGTCTGGCGCCCGATTGGCAGAGTTGGAACACCGGCAAGAAATTCCCGATGGGCTTTGCCTTGGGCGGGACGCTCGCGATCTATCTGGGCCTTGGCGCAGCCTTTGGCAGTTGAACGCCTCAGAGCTGCCCGACCCTTTCCTTAATTTCTACACCTTTGCATGTCACGGTTGCGTAATAGCAGTCCGACCCAGCACAGGCAGACCTCATGAACATGCAAGCCAGCACCGGCGTCCAGCCGCCCCCGCCCCCGTCCCGGCTGGAAGAGATGCGATTGCCCGTCGTGATGATGCGCGACGTCCTGCTCAAAACCATGTTCCGCAAGAACCTCGACCTTGCCACCGATATCGCCGAGGCGATCTGCCTGCCACGCGCGGTGACACAGGAACTGATCGACATGGCCCGCGGGCAAAGGCTGATCGAGGCCACCGGCACGCTCAACGCCAATTCGGGCGGCGAGATGGGCTATCAGCTCACGGACGCGGGCAAATCCCGCGCCCTTGATGCGCTCAGCCAGTCGGAATATTTCGGCGCGATGCCAGTGCCGCTCGCCGTCTACCGCGAACAGGTCAAGCGCCAGTCGATCCGCAACATCCAGATCACCCGCGAACAGTTGACCAATGCGATGGGGCATCTGGTCCTGCCCAACGCCCTGCTGGATCACCTCGGCCCTGCGGTCAGCGCCGGTCGCTCGATCCTCATGTATGGCCCGCCCGGCAACGGCAAATCCTCGATCTCGAACGGTATCCGCGACGCCATGGGCGACAAGATCTACGTGCCCCGCGCCATCGAATATGCGGGGCAGGTCATCACCGTCTATGACCCCATCGTGCATTCATCAGCCGAGGTCGAGGTGGACGATCCCGGCAGCCTGCGCCGCAAACGCACCTTTGACACGCGCTATGTCCGCTGCGAGCGCCCGACCGTGATCACCGGCGGCGAACTCAGCCTGTCGATGCTCGATCTCGTCTATAACCCGACCGCCCGCACCTATCAGGCGCCGCTGCAACTCAAATCCACCGGCGGCATCTTTATCGTCGACGACCTTGGCCGTCAGGCGGAACCGCCGCAGTCCCTCGTCAACCGTTGGATCGTGCCCCTCGAAGAGGCCAAAGACATTCTCGCCCTGCAATCGGGCGAGAAATTCGAGGTGCCGTTCGACACGCTGGTGATCTTCTCGACCAACTTTCACCCCAATTCGATCTTCGACAAGGCCGCGCTGCGCCGGATCTTTTACAAGATCAAGATCGACGGCCCCTGCCAATCCGACTTCCTCAAGATCTTCGCCATGGTCGCCCGCAAAAAGGGCATGCCGCTGGATGAGGCTGCGCTGATCTATCTGATCAAGGAAAAATACCCCACGATCGACAATGTCTACGCCAATTATCAGCCGGTTTTCCTGATCGACCAGATGATCTCGATCTGCAATTTCGAAGGCATCCCCTACCAGATGACCCCCGAACTCATCGAACGCGCATGGGCCAATATGTTCGTGCGCGAGGAAGAGATCCAGCACTAGGGCGTATTGCGCTCCATCGAAACCACACCCGTCCCGGGCTTGACCCGGGACGTCGCCGAGGTAGCGTGAAGGCCCCGGCTCGGGAACCGGGGCGATGTGCACCCGATCAAACGCGACGTGCTTTAGAGCACTCTTAGCCTTTTGCTGAGCCTCGTCTGCCCCCCGTGCGAAGCAAGGCGCGGCACGCGCTGCCGCGCGGCTCAGCGTTTAACACCATCACCCCCAATTGAGAACATTACGCGAACACGCTATGCTCCCCCCATGACGATTCCGCTTCTCACCCGCACCTCGCACCGCCCCGCCCTCCGCTTTCTGGGCGCGCTCGACCTGCCCTTTGCCCGCCTGCATGAATGCGCCGGTCCCGCCCGCCACAGCTTTGCGATGCTCCTCATCGGCGCCCTGCGCGGCCCCGTGCTCTGGATCGCCCCGGCATGGGCCTCAGATCGCCTCAATCCCGACGGCATCTGCCCCCTTACCGGGGCCGAAAACGGCCCGGAAGCCCTGATCTTCATCACCCCCGACCGGCGCGAGGATCTCTTGTGGTGCATGGAAGAGGCGCTGCGCAGCGGCACCGCCCCCCTCATCATTGCCGACCTGCCAGAACCACCCGCCCTCACCCCGGTGCGCCGCCTGCATCTCGCCGCCGAAGAAGGGGCGGCGCGCGGTCCTCACCGCCCTCTGGGCCTGATCCTGACGCCGGGCGAGGGCGGCGCGCCGGGGGTGGAAACCCGCTGGCACATGGCCTCGGCCCATACGCCCGAGGCCGGCCGTTGGCACCTCGCCCGCCGCCGCGCCCGTACAGCGTCCCCCGCCGCATGGCACCTCAGCGGCCAGCCCGGCGCATGGGCGCTCAAGCAAACGTGACATCCGTTTGGCCGCGCCGCGCGTATCCTCTCTTATGATCCGCCGCATCGCCCTCGCTCTCTGCCTGATAACCACGCAGGCCCCCGCCGCGCCCGAGACCTATCGCCTCGACACGGCCCGTTCCACCGTGGGCTTCACCTATGAGGCCGCCATCGGCAACAATCGCGGCACCATGCCGATCACATCGGCGGATATGCGGATTGATCTGGGCAATCTCAGCGCCAGCCGGGTCGATGTGACCCTCGACGCCACCGGCACCCGCGCGGGCTTTGTCTTCGCCACAGAGGCGATGAAGGGGCCCGACCTGCTCGATACCGCCCGCCATCCCACCATCACCTTCCGCTCGACCGCGATCACCGGCACGCTGCAAGAGGCCCGGATCACCGGCCTCTTGACCGTGCGCGGCACCACCCACCCCGTCACCCTCACCGCGGGCCTCTACCGTCAACCCGGCACCGACCCCAAGGACCTCTCCCACCTCACGATCCTGCTCACCGGCACCCTCAACCGCCACACCTTCGGCGCCTCAGGATATGCCACCCTCGTAGGCCCCGAGATCGGGTTGAGGATCGTGGCGCAGGTGGAGAGGTAGGGAGGGAGCATAGGGTCGTTTCAAAGACTGACTGCCCTCAGCCCCGCGGCGGAGCACCAGCTCTAGACATGAGTTTTCGATAGCTGACCTTCGCTGCGCGCGTCGCGAGTTGGTAAGATGCGGACAAAGTGAGCTTTCGCTGATTATGCCAAAATAGCCAACCGGACTTACCAGTTAGCTTTCGTTTGGATCATTTGGTCGGTTTGCATGCAATCAATGTTACAAACGGCAAGAAACCATAGAGAACACCTGCCTCTGCGCGCCGGATGTATTCAGCTTCCAGCGCGTCGGCGAGAGGCTGGCCTATCACACCTTCAGAAACGAGACGGGCCGAAGACATGCGAACCCACACCATTGAACCCATACCCTCGGAAACAACTCGGTTCTGAATCGTGAAATTAGTTATAGAAAAGCCCGCTGTCTTCATCAGGGGTCTCAACTTGCCGGTCAGCCAAGGATCGGTCACAGCTCCGTTGACGAATGCTACTGCGCAACTGCCAAGTGGGTCGCCTGGAACGACGCCCATCGCGGCTTTCGAGAAATCTGCGTCGCAAACCACCAGCGTGCCGCCGGGTCGTAAGATGCGTGCAGCTTCATCTATCAAAGTTGCTGGGGCAGGAACATGTGATAGTACCGTGTGCAAAATCGCAATGTCGACAGATGCGTCCTCAAGATCAAGGCGGGACCCATCGCCGACAACAAAGGAAAGGTTTGGCAGAGAAGTCGCAAGTTCCACGGCTTTCTCAGTGAGCGCTACGGAAGGCTCGATTCCCAACACAGTTGCAGAGGGAAATCGGTTTGCGATCTGCCGTGTCACACCTCCGGTTCCCGATCCGATGTCAACAATCAGAGCGCCGTCCGCAACAACCAATGCGTCAAGATAGCTGTCGATCACCGGCGACATACTTGGGTCAGCAGCACGGGTCTCCAACGCTGAGGCGATAATCTCGATCATCTCGGGGGTTGTGCTATCAACATCAGCAAATGGGTCAGACATTGGCGTTCCTCACAATCTTAAGCGGCATCAGTTCGAGTTTATGGAAAGGCTACCTTAAAGGCCTTGAATAGGCTGAGCAGCGCTCTTTTGTGTCAATAAGTTTGTTCAGAACTGCGTTGATGGCCAAGGTAAGCCGCCATTCAAACACTTTGCAGCATTCGCAAATATGGGCTCTTTCCAGACCTTCGCCGCAGGCTACACGAAAGGCCGCTATCGGGAAACGGCACCACCTTTGCATATCCCGTTTCCCGCGCTTTGCTGTCATTCGCATGGACTTCAACCACAGGTCGGACACGCGTCCCTCCAAGTGGCCCCACTCCCACCGCCTCACCAAAACCCCATCCTTCCCCCACCTCACCCCCATTCGCACACCCTTGCCCGAAACCGACGCTTGATGTCGAAAACATCTGGTCCACCTCCCCACGTCCTGCCATGGTAGCCCCACCATGCGCCTGATGATTTCCTTTGCCGCCCTCTTCCTCTCGGTCGTTCTCCTGCAACTCTCGACAGGCGGGGTGGGTCCACTTGATGCGCTCTCGGGTCTGGCGCTCGATTTCACCACGGCCCAGATCGGACTCCTCGGCTCTGCGCATTTCGTGGGCTTCTTCATCGGCTGCTGGTTCGCCCCCCGCCTGATGGGCACTATCGGGCACAGCCGCGCCTTTGCCGCCTTTACCGCCGCAGGGGCCATCGGCCTCTTGGCGCATATGCTGGTGATCGACCCCTACGCATGGGCGCTGATGCGCGTGGCCTCGGGCCTTTGCGTCGCGGGCTGCTACACGGTGATCGAGGCGTGGCTTCAGGCCAAGGTCACGAATGAGACGCGCGGCCGCGCCATGGGCGTTTACCGCGTGGTGGACATGGGGGCATCCCTCGCGGCACAGATGCTCATTTCCATATTGGCTCCAGCCTCTTACGTCTCTTACAACCTTCTGGCGCTGCTCTGCTGCGCGGCGCTTCTGCCGCTCACGCTGTCGCGCCTGCGCGAGCCTGAAACGCCTGATGCCCCGCGTCTGCGTCCCATGCTGCTCATCGCCTGCTCACCCCTGGCGGCGGCGGGCGTGCTGGTCGCGGCGCTCTCTAGCGCCTCGTTCCGCATGGTGGGGCCACTCTACGGCCAACAGGTGGGTCTGGCCGTGGACCAGATCGCAGGCTTTCTGGCGGTCTTCGTTCTGGGCGGTGCCGTGGCGCAATACCCGGTCGGCTGGCTTGCCGATCGCTATGACCGTCGCTGGGTCCTGATCGGACTCTCGGTCGCGGCAATCCTGTCCTCGGTCGCCACCGCCATGACCGAAAATCTTGACACATTCGGCATTCTGATGACCGCCTTCTTCTTTGGCATGACCACCTTTCCCATCTATTCCGTCAGCGCCGCCCACGCCCATGACTTCGCCGAAGCGCATGAGCGGGTCGAGCTATCCGCCGCCCTCATGTTCTTCTTCGCCGTGGGCGCCATCGCCGCCCCGCTCATGGCCTCCACCCTGATTGAGGTTTACGGGCCCCCCGCCATGTTCGTGATGATCGCCGCCGGCCACGCCGTTCTGGTCGTCTTTGGCCTTGTTCGCATGCGCGCACGCCCGGTTGCAGAACGTCGCACCGCCTATGTCTGGTCGCCACGCACCTCCTTCCTGATTGGCCGCCTGACCGGACGCAGTCGCGACAAAGACAAGAACGAGCGCTAGAACTGCCTGCAAAACCACGCTAAACGAGGCCAAACCGTCAAGGAACAGGCGCGATATGGCACGGCATCTCATCACTTCGGCGATCCCCTATATCAACGGGATCAAGCACCTCGGCAATCTCGTGGGCTCGCAGCTTCCGGCCGATCTCTTTGCCCGCTACTGCCGCGTCCGTGGCCACGAGGTGCTCTTTCTCTGCGCCACGGACGAGCATGGCACCCCCGCCGAACTGGCCGCCGCCAAGGCGGGTCAGCCTGTGGCCGAGTACTGCGCCGAAATGCACGCCGTTCAGGCCGAAATCGCGCGTGGTTTCCGCCTCAGCTTCGATCACTTCGGGCGCTCCTCCTCGCCTCAGAACCGCAAGCTGACCCAGCATTTCGCCAAGCGCCTGCATGATCAGGGTCTGATCCGCGACGTCTCGGAAACCCAGATGTATTCCCCGACCGACGGACGCTACCTGCCCGACCGCTACATCGAGGGCACCTGCCCGAATTGCGGCTACGAGAGCGCGCGCGGCGACCAATGCGACAACTGCACCAAACAGTTGGACCCGGTCGATCTGATCAACCCCCGCTCGTCGGTCTCGGGCGCCACCGATCTCGAGATGCGCGAGACCAAGCATCTCTACCTCTGCCAGTCGCAGATGAAGGATGAGTTGGAGGAATGGATCAACAGCAAGACTGACTGGCCGGTTCTGACGACCTCCATTGCCAAGAAATGGCTCAATGACGGCGACGGCTTGCAGGATCGCGGCATCACCCGCGATCTGGATTGGGGCATTCCCGTGCAGTTCGACGGCGCGCCGTGGCAGGGGATGGAGGGCAAGGTGTTCTACGTCTGGTTCGACGCCCCCATCGAATACATCGCCTGCGGTGCCGAATGGGCGGCGGCGAACGGGCTTGACGCGACGGCGTGGGAACGCTGGTGGCGCACCGACAAGGGCGCAGAGGATGTCCGTTATACGCAATTCATGGGCAAGGATAACGTGCCCTTCCACACGCTCAGCTTTCCCGCCACGATCCTCGGGTCGCGCGAGCCGTGGAAGCTGGTAGATTACATCAAATCCTTCAACTACCTCAATTATGACGGCGGCCAGTTCAGCACCTCGCGCGGACGCGGCGTTTTCATGGATCAGGCGCTTGAAATCCTGCCCGCCGATTACTGGCGCTGGTGGCTCCTCAGTCACGCCCCCGAAAGCTCGGACAGCGAGTTCACATGGGAGAATTTTCAGGCATCGGTCAACAAGGACCTGGCCGACGTTCTGGGCAATTTCGTCAGCCGCGTGACCAAATTCTGCCGCTCGAAATTTGGCGAAACGGTGCCACAGGGCGGGGCTTATGGCGCGCAGGAAGAGGCGCTGATCGACCGCCTCACAACCCGCATCCGCGAGTACGAAGACCATATGGAAGCGATGGAGGTCCGTAAATCCGCGGGCGCCCTGCGCGCCATCTGGGTCGAGGGCAACGAATACCTGCAAGAGGCCGCGCCCTGGTCCACCTTCAAGCAAGACCCCGAGCGCGCCGCCATGCAGACGCGCCTCGCACTCAACCTCATCCGCCTTTATGCCGTCCTGAGCAGCCCCTTCATCCCCGACGCCGCCGCCGCGATGCTGGCAGCGATGCAAACCGACGATGACAACTGGCCAGACGAAGCGTCCGCCGCGCTCGAAATCCTTGCGCCCGGCCACGCCTTCACTGTCCCCGAGGTGCTCTTTTCCAAGATCACCGACGAGGCCCGCGAAGACTGGCAAACGCGGTTTTCGGGGATACGCGGCTGAGCTACAAAGTAAACGCGCAGGACGGTCCAACCGTCTTGCGCGCCACTTTCCCTGCCGTTGGCCTTAGGCCGTCAGCAACCGATATAGCTCATCTTTCAGCGCCGCGCGCTGCTTGCGCATCTCGACTTCGGTCAGTTCCTCGACCGGAGCGACCAGCGCTTCGGCCCGATGCACCGCGCGGTTCAGCGCGTGATATTCATCGGCCAGTTTGGCAAAATGCGTATCAGTCCGCTTCAGTTCGCCGATCTTGTCGGCCAATTGCGGGAATTCTTCCGACAGTTCATGGGGGGTATGGGACATCGCAGATCTCTCCTTCTTGATTGCTCGCTCCCGACCCTAAGGATCGGGGGCCGCAGCCTCCTTGATCCGGATCAACCAACACGACTTTCGCAATCACCTTGTACAAATACTCAGCGCCGACGGCGCTGTGGTTTGGGGCGAGCGGGCTTGGGCTGTTCGGCCTCGGGTTCTTCCTTCATGCCCAACTGATCACGCAACACGCGCGGACGGATCTCTTCCACCGCACCGGGCTTCAACTGGCCCAGCTGGAACGGCCCGTAGGACAGCCTGATGAGGCGGTTCACCACCAGCCCCACCGCCTCCATCGCGCGGCGGATTTCGCGGTTCTTGCCCTCGCGAATAGAGACCGTGATCCAGGCATTTGCGCCTTGCTGGCGGTCAAGCGTGACCATCATTGGCTGAAATGCCTCGCCGTCCACGACCAATCCCTTGCGCAACGGCTCAAAGGTGCCATCCGTAGGACGCCCATTCACCCGCACCCGATAACGGCGCAGCCAGCCGGTCGAGGGCAGTTCCAATTTGCGCTTCAACTCACCATCATTGGTCAGCAACAACAGCCCTTCGGAATTGAGGTCGAGCCGCCCGACACTCATGACCCGCGGCATATCCTCGGGCAGATCGTCATAGATCGTGCTGCGCCCCTGCTCATCGCGCGTCGTCGTCACAAGGCCGGTGGGCTTGTGATAGAGCCACAGGCGCGCAGGTTCGGGCGCATCGAGGGCACGACCATCGACCACGACCTTATCCGCGGGCGTGACATTGAGTGCCGCGCGCAACACCTTTTGACCATTGACGGTGACGCGCCCCGCTTCGATCAGGCGTTCAGCCTCACGACGGCTTGCAATACCGGCACGGGCAATGACCTTGGCGATCCGCTCGCCCTCTGGAGTTTTCGTGTTCATGCGCCGCGCATAGCGCAATTGCGGGGCTTGCGAAAGCGTCTTGCGATCTGCAAAAGCAGGTCATGACATTTCGCAGCCACATGGAAACCGCCTTGGACGAGGCCCGCGCGGCCGCACTGCGCGGCGAGGTGCCAGTGGGCGCGGTCATCGTCGCCCCCTCAGGTGTCATCGTGGCGCGCGCGGGCAACCGGACCCGCGAACTCAGCGACCCCACCGCCCATGCCGAAATCCTGGCAATTCGGGCCGCCTGTGCCGCGCTTGGCTCCGAACGGCTCACCGGCCATGATCTCTATGTCACGCTGGAGCCCTGCGCGATGTGCGCCAGCGCCATCGCGGCGGCGCGCATTGCCCGGCTCTATTATGGGGCCGCCGATCCAAAATCTGGCGGTGTGGCCATGGGCGCGCGGGTTTTCAGCCATCCGCAATGCCACCATGTGCCAGAGATCTATGACGGCATCGCCGCGACCGAGTCCGAGACCCTGCTCAAGACCTTCTTTCGCGACCGCCGCACGCTTTCAGAATAGAGATAGACCTTCGGCCAGAAACGGGTGCCGGGCAACGATGGGCGTCACGATCGTATCACGCAGGATCGGCTTCAGCTTTTCCGCCAGCGTCGCGGGCATGTCCTGCAATATCCCCTTGCGGGCCGTCACGCTGATCGTACGCGTGAGCGGCGCCATCGGCAATTCGAACACGTCGATCTGATCCGCAAAGCGCCGCGCCCGCATCAAGGCCAGCGGCGTCAGGATTGACCACCCCGCCCCCTGCCCCACAAGGGCGAGGATGGAATGGTAGCTGTCCAACTCGAATCGGTGCGGAATGCTCAGGTTCTGCCGCGCCAGATGCGACGAGATAAGCCGCCCCATGTAGTGCCGCTGCGTATACTGGATCAGGGGCAGGCGCTTCAATTGCCGCAGAACGTCCCGCTCGGGCCGGATCACGCCACGCGGCGCCACCACGGCAAAGCCTTCGCGCAACACGGGATGCACCTCGACCCAGTCCGCCTCACCGCCCAGTTCCGCCGCCACGATCACATCAAGCGCCCGTGCGTCCAACTGGTCATACAAATGATGGCTTGCCCCGGTTTCCAACAGGAACTGACAGCCTTTCAATTCCCCCGCCATATGAGTCAAGAGCTGTGGCGTCACATCCGCCTCCAGATCCTCGATCATGCCCAGCCGAAACCGGGTCAGGGTCGAGAGATGTGACATCGCCAATTCAGCGCGCGCCTGCGCCGCTTCATTCAGGATCGCCAAGGCGCGGCGATGCATGATCTCGCCCGCAGGGGTCAGGCGGATGGGCCGCGCGTTGCGCTGCAACAGCGTAGCCCCTACCGCCCCTTCGAGATTGGTCAATTGCTGACTGACCGCAGACGGGCTGGCCCCCAGTCGCCGTGCTGCGGCCGAAATCGAGCGTTCATCAGCAGCGGCAATGAACACTTCGATGCCCCAGAGGGTTATCCGCCCCGGGCTCTCGACCATACCAACTTACTTACCCATTTTGGACAGCTTGTCCTGCAATTCTGCCAGTTGTTTCTTGATCTCATTCAGGCCCTCGTCACTCGCCTCCGAAGGCTTGCCGCCCTGAGGAGCCGTGCTGCCCATCCCTTTCAGCCCTCCGGTCATCGCCTTCATAAAGGCCTCTTGCTGGGCTCGCATGGCCTCCATGCCGGGCATCGCAGCCAGCGGATTGGCCTTCGTCATGTTTTCAAGCATCTTGGATTGCCCGTCGCGCAACATATCGAAACTGGCTGCCAGAAACTCTGGCACAATGCTGGTCGCCTGGGTTGTGTAGCTGCGCACCAAGTCATTGAGCACATTGATCGGCAGCACGCTCTCGCCCCGGCTCTCATGCTCCGCAACGATCTGGAGCAGATATTGCCGCGTCAGGTCATCCCCCGATTTCAGGTCGATGATCTGAACTTCACGCCCGTCGCGGATGAATTCGGCGATATCCTCGAGCGTTACGTAATCGGATGTCTCGGTATTATAGAGCCGCCGGCTGGCATAGCGTTTGATCAACAGCGGTTTTTTGGAGTCGGCCAAGGGGTATCCTCCCGGATAATGCAGCGCTGCAGCAGAGCTTAGACGCAAGTGCAGCAAAAAGAAAGGGCGAGCCGCATGGCTCGCCCTTCGCAGTCCATACCCCTCAAGGGAGGGGATCAGGGTATGGGTCTGCTAACCTTACTTGGCCGCTGCGGTCGCCTTTTGGGTCGCTGCGGTCACGTCATCTGCGGCTTTCTTGACAACCTTGGTTGCGTCTTCCTGCATGGTTTTGCCAGCAGCCAGCATCAGTTCGACGGTTTCCATCTGAACTTTCTTGGCCACTTCGGCGAAGGCTGCCATGTTCTCGGCGGCGACTTCGGCATTGGCCGATGCGAAATCGGTCATTGCTTTGGCGTAGTCAGCAGGCTCGGCCTTGGCTTTGGACATTTCGCTCAGCTTGGCGAGGGTGTCTTTGGTCCATTTGTTCGAAATCTCAGCCGATTTTTCAGCTGCGGTCAGAGCCACGCCCGAGAGCTTCTCGCTCAGGGTCGCTTGGTTCTTGAATGCATCTTCCATCGCTTTGGTGTCGACGGGGAAGGTGCCCATGACGTCTTTGAACATCGCGGTGAAATCTTGTGCTTTTGCCATTGGTTCGGTCCTCTTAGCTTTGGCGGGGTGTTCCGCCGTTTCTGCAACTGCAACAACATATACATGCTGCACCGCAGCATTTCAAGTTTTTTCTGCACTGCAGCATTCTTTAGACACGCATGCCTAAAAGACACTAAATATCAGATGGTTGCCTTCTTGCGCACATAGGTGCCAGGGGCCGGAGCCAGTGCAGGATGCTCCGAATCACCCGGTTCCCGCGCCGCGACCATCTTGCCGGATCGCTTGGCCAGCCACGTTTCCCACCGCGGCCACCAGGATCCCTGGTTATACTGCGCGCCCTCCATCCAGGCCTCGGCATCCCCGCTCAGATCGTCATTGGTGTAATGTCCATACTTCTTCTTGGTCGGCGGATTGACGATCCCGGCGATATGCCCGGACTCTGACACGATAAACGTCCGATCCTTGGATCCCGTTTGCTGAAACCCGCGATAGCAGTCTTTCCAAGCGGCGATATGGTCAGTCTCGCAGGTCACGGACATCAGCGGTATCTTGACGTCGCGGATATGCAGCCGTTCGCCACACAGATCAAACCCATCGGTCACGAACTTGTTGCCCTGACAGAGCCCGCGCAAATATTGCACCGTCATCCGCCCCGGCAGGTTTGCGCCATCCCCGTTCCAATAGAGCAGATCAAATGCCGGTGGCGCTTCTCCCATCATGTAGCTGCGCACGGCAGGTTGATAGATCAGATCGCGCGAGCGCAGAAACGACATGGTGCGCCCCATGATAAAGGACCGCAATACCCCCTGCTGCGTCACCTCCTCTTCGATTCCGTCAATGAAATCGTCCTGAAGGAACGGCGTGAATTCCCCCTGCTCCGAAAAATCCGTGAGCGCGGTAAAGAAGGTGGCGGATTTGACCGACTTGTCTGCCCGCTTGGCCATCAGCGCCAGCGTCATGTGCAACGTTGTGCCCGCGATACAATAGCCAACCGTATTGACCTGATCCTGTCCGGTGATCGCCTTGACTTCGCGAATCGCCGTCAGAAAACCCTCTTCTATGTAATCCTCCATGCCCACATTGGCATGACTGGTATCGGCATTGACCCAGCTGACCACAAAGAGCGTATAGCCCTGATCAACGACCCATTTGATCAGGCTGTTATCCGGCTTGAGATCCATAATGTAGAATTTGTTGATCCACGGCGGAAAGATCACGAGCGGGATCGCATGCACCTGCTCGGTTGTGGGGCTGTATTGAATGAGTTCCATCATCCGGTTGCGGTACACCACCTCGCCCGGCGTGGTGGCGATATTGCCCCCCAATTCGAATGCCTTGTCATCCGCCAGCCGCACCACCAACTCGCCGTGATTTGCCTCGAGATCGGCAATCAGGTTCTCCAATCCTTTGACGAGGCTCTCTCCCTCGGTTGCCACCGCCCGCTCGAGCGCATCAGGATTGGTGCCCAGAAAATTCGTGGGCGACATCATGTCGATGATCTGATGCGCGAAATAATCCAGCCGCCGCTTGTCTTTGGGCGGCAAATCCTCGACATCGCCCACCGCATTCTCAATAGCTTGCGCGTTCAGCGCGTATTGCTGCTTGATATATTTGAAATACGGATGGGTGTTCCACAGAGGGTTGGCAAAGCGCTTGTCCCCCGCCAGCGGATCGGGCGCATCCTCTTCCGCCGCAGGCTCTCCGCGCAACATGACCTGCTGTGCTTCCATGAAATGACGCACAGACTTGCCCCAATATTCCAACTGCTGCTCATAGATCTTGCCGGGATTCTCGATCGCCTCGGCCCAATAGGACTGCGCCGCCTTGGCAAAAAGCTCTTGATTGGGTGCATTCAGACTCGGGTTCGCAGGATTACGCGCTGCAAGTGCTTGGATCAGCCGCTGCGACAGCTGTTCGACCTTGGCAAGGTTCTCATTCAATTTTTCAAGGTTTTCGCCTGCGACATCGTCTTGCGTTGCCATTTTAAGTATTTCCCCTTAACATTTTCTGCTATGCAGCATAGCGTCGCGCGAACCGGAGGGGACCGAGCGACGAATAAACCGGGCCTTGCGCCCGAACAGGAGACGAAAATGCGCTATATGGCCACATACGACCTGATGGAATCCCTCCGAAATACCAATCAATGGCTGGGTGCCTCCGCCCTCTCCCTCGCATCCTATCCGCTTTTCAGTATGGTGCCAAATCCTGCTTTGCAATGGATGGCCGCTTGGGGCGAAGTGACGGAACGCAGCTTCAAGCGCATGGTGTCCAAGCCCGATTGGGGCATCCGTACGTTCACACACGAGGACGGGCGCGACCACCTCGTGAACATCGAGACCATCGTGTCCCGCCCCTTTGGTGATCTCATTCACTTCAACATTTCGGGCCGCGAAGAGCAGAAGCGCAAGGTTCTTCTTGTTGCCCCGATGTCGGGACATTACGCGACGTTGCTGCGCTCGACCGTCAAGTCGCTGCTCGTCAATTGTGAGGTTTATATCACCGATTGGCATAATGCGCGGGATATTCCCGTGTCAGAGGGCAAATTCGATATCGAGGATTACACCCTCTATCTTGTCGATTTCATGAAGGCGCTCGGCCCGGATATCAACGTGATCGCCGTCTGTCAGCCTGCGCCTTTGACATTGGCCGCGACCGCTTATCTGGCCGAACTTGACCCCGATGCACAGCCGCGCACGCTGACGCTCATTGGCGGACCGATCAACCCCGATGCAACCCCAACTGACGTGACCGACTTTGGCCGCCGCGTCACGATGGGCCAGCTTGAAGAGACGATGATCCAACGCGTCGGCTTCAAATACAAAGGTGTTGGCCGTCAGGTCTATCCCGGCCTTCTGCAACTCGCGTCCTTCATGTCGATGAACGGCGAGCGCCACTCCTCTGCCTTTTCCGACCAAATCCTGCGTGTCTCACGCGGTGAGGCAAGCGACAATGACGCCCATAACCGATTCTATGATGAATATCTGGCCGTCATGGACATGACCGCCGAATTCTACCTCTCGACTGTGGAACGCATCTTCAAGGGTCTTGAAATCGCACAAAATCGCTTTGTCGTGAACGGACACAAGGTGGATCTCGGCAAGATTACGCGCGTTGCGGTCAAGACGGTCGAAGGCGGCAAGGATGACATCTCGGCTCCCGGCCAATGCGTCGCGGCTCTCGATCTGTGCACCGGCCTGCCCGACAGCCTCAAGGCCAGCTATTTAGAGCCCGAGGCCGGGCATTACGGCATCTTCGCCGGTCGCTCTTGGCGCAACAACATCCGCCCTCTGGTGCTTGACTTTATCGACACAAACGCGCGCAAGGAGCCCAATCCGGCGAACAAGAACGCACGCGCTATCGGTTAATCAAAGCGGCGGCGGGACACCCCCGCCGTCGTATCCGCCCCCCCCCCTCACGCATCCACTCGCCGTTGCAGAACCAGAGGCTGCCGCAACCAGCCACGCAAGGCCGCTGTGGTCGTGTCAGGCTGCTCCAGCACCGGCAAATGTCCGGCCCCCTCGACCACAACCAGATTGGCGTAGGGAATTAGATCGGCCATGAACCTGTGCCGCTTGACTGGGGTCAACCCGTCCTCAGCCCCACAGAGCACCAGAACCGGAACCTGACAGCGCCTGAGCACCGCCTGATAATCGCGCCGCCTTTGCAGGGCACGGGTCTGCCGGATGATGATCTCCGGGCCCAGGGCCTCGGCCATCCGCACGACTTCAGCCATCACTTCGGCGCGCCGTGGCCCCGATGCAAGATACTCGGACCGCAGGAGCATCTGTGCCGCCTCTGCGATTGCCCCGGTTTTGAGCTTGATGATGAACGGCTCATAAGCCGTGGCCGATTGCGGCGTCTCGGCGAGGGAATTGGTATCCATAAGCGCCAGGCGCGTCACCCTGTCCGGTGCGCGGCGCAGGATTTCCATCGCCACAATCCCCCCCATCGACAGGCCCGCCAACGCAAAGCGTCGCGGCAACACATCGAGCAGGTCCGAAGCGATCTCCTCAATCCGGTCTCCACCGGTGATCGGCGCGACGGTCACAGCCATATCGGGGCTCAACGCGGTCAATTGCGGCGCGAAAAGCCGCGCGTCGCACATCATACCGGGCAAGAACACCACCGGTTCACTGCTCATTATTCACTCCTGCCTCTGACCCGATCACATATGAAACCACAAGTGACAGCAGCATGACACCACATCCGTCCCCACAGCAAGGGCCGCGCGGTTCAGCCAAGGCTTGCCAAAGTGAACCGCTCCAGGACGTCCTCGACCGAGGCCCCGATCAGCGCCAGACAATCAGGGTCCGAGAAGCGATGATCCGCCCCTTTGACCAGCGTCAACCGCATATCCGGCCCCGAGGCATGGTCCAAAAGCCGCAAGGCCACCGACATATCCACATCTGAGTCGCGGGTGCCTTGCAGAAATCGAACAGGAAAGGGCAAATGCAGCGGGCTGCGCAGAACGAGATTGTCGCGCCCCTCCTCAATCAGGCGCCGCGTGATAACATAGGGCTCGCCATATTCCGAAGGCAGCGCCACCTGACCGTCCTCCAGCAGCATCCGCCGCTGCGCGGCATCGAATCCCGCCCACATTCCGTCCTCGGTAAAATCCGGCGCGGCGGCAATGGTCACCAATCCCGCGACCCGCTCCGGCATCGCCCGCGCCAGCAACAGAGATATCCAGCCGCCCATTGATGACCCTACAAGGATCTGTGGCCCGTGCGTCAGCCCGTCAAGGACAGCCCGCGCATCCGCCGCCCAATCGCCAATCGCCCCCGCCTCGAATGCACCATAGGATTGGCCATGCCCAGAGTAGTCAAACCGCAAAAACGCCCGACCGCTCGCCCGGGCCCACGCCTCAAGCCAGAGCGCCTTGGTTCCCTCCATATCCGACTTGAACCCACCTAGAAAAACAACGCCAGGACCCTGTCCGGTGCTCTGATGATAGGCCAACCGGCGGCCACTCTCGGTGGTTAGAAAATCGGGATCGGCCATGCTGCTCTCCATCCATACCAGGTTGCGATCATGCACCGCGCCGAGAGGCCCGGCAAATCGGTTTTGACCTAATCGGCAACCTCTCGCAAAGTTAGCGCCAATAGCCCACCCATCGCAGCCATGCCCGCAAATCCCGCCAACGCCAGCACTGGCCCGGCAATCGCCAAAGCCCCACCAACGCCCCCTGCCACCAGCAGCAAGACGCCGATCGCAGTATTTGCCAGCGCCGCATTCGGCCCGCGGCGGTTCTCTTCAGAGATATCCACCAGATAGACCGACCGCGCCTGCCGGATACCGTGGTAGGCAAGCATGAGGCCAAACAGGATCGTCGGGATCACCCCCGGTGACTGTGCAACGCCCAATCCCACCGCCCCAATCGCTGCAACCATCGCCAGCGCCGAGAGAGCGCCTGCCAGCGCAAGAACCCTTGGACTGTTGTGATCCGCCATTCGCCCCCAGACAAAGGAACTCAAGAGCGACGCCCCGGACGAGGCCAGCACAAGCGCACCCAGCGTCCCCAACGCGCCGCCGTCCTGCGCCGTCAACATCACCATATAGGGTGGGGCCAGCGCCGCGCTGACCAATAGGCCGCGCACCAGCACAAAACGTCGCAGATTGGCATCCTCACGCAAGATCTTGAGGTAGCGCTGCCCAATCCCTTCGACGGTCTGCGGTGTGCTACTCTTCTCGGAGAGCCCGGCAAGCACCAGTGCCGCCAGCCCCCAACACAGCCCCGCCACCCCGACCGCACCGATCACTGCTGCCTGACCGTGCAAGCCCCCCGTCAACATCAGCACCGCAAAGACCAACACACCCGCCGCCGAGAGCGACCCTGCCAGACCTGTCACCCCACCGCGCCGCGTTTGCGCAACAGTCTTGCCCAGAATATCTTTGTAAGAGACAGAGCAAGCTGACCGCGCCACTGCGAGCACGGCCAGCAATCCGCAAATCACCAGCCCGGCTTGCCAGCCCTCTAGAACCAACGCCACAACCGCAATCAACGCCGCTGCCACGCCCTGTACAGCACTGCCCACAACCCACATCCAGCGCCGGTGCGGCATCCGACCGAGCCAGCCCCCGAGCAAAAGCTGTGGTAAAAGCGCGCCCGCCTCACGGATCGGGACCAACATGCCCGCGTAGGCGGCAGGCGCACCCAAGGCGCCCAGGAGCCAACTCAGCACCAGCTTGGGGTCAAGCAACCCATCCGCCAGCTTGCTGAGGCTCAGCGCTCCGATATGCAAACGTGCCGCTCTCTGGTCCTCTTTGGACCAGCCGCCAGAGTGATCCTCTGCGATCAGGAATCTAACAAAAGAAGGCAAGCCGCCGGATCAACCGCCAATATACGCCCCGCGGCGCGGGCGGTAGAACACTTTCTGATTGTGCAGGCGTCCGAGGAGTTCATCAACCTTGCGCAGCGCTTCCTCGGGATGTTCAAAACCGTCAACCAGCGCGTATGATCGTCCCGACAAATCCGCCTTCGTCTGACGGAGGGCGGTTTCAATCAGGTCCATATCCTCGACCGACAACTCAAACTTTGAATTATAGCTCGACATGTACAGCCCTCGCTTGTTTCCGACGAACGAATATCGCACGCCCCATATGCGGCATTATGGGACTCAAATACGACCTGTCCACCAATTTTCATCGTTGAGAGGTCAACATGTCGTCGTATGCGTTCGCATGCTGCTTTCACTCTCAGCCGCAGCACCCTTGACCTTGTCCGCACGAAGAGGCATTTGGGGTGCGATATACCCGCAACCGGGCGTTCCGTGGGCGCCAAACCGACGAGGAGCCAAGAAGATGGCCCAGATTTCCCTCACCTTTCCCGATGGCAATGCGCGCGAGTATAACGCGGGCGTAACCCCCGCCGAAGTGGCCGCAAGCATTTCGCCGTCGCTGGCCAAACGCGCGATTTCCGCCCATGTGGATGGCGCGCATTGGGACCTGCAATGGCCCATCGACCGCGACGCGGCCATCAGCATCAACACGATCAAGGATGACGCGCCCGCGCTCGAACTCATCCGCCATGATCTTGCGCATATCATGGCCCGCGCCGTTCAGGAAATCTGGCCCGATGTTAAGGTCACGATCGGCCCGGTCATCTCGAATGGCTGGTACTATGATTTCGACCGCGCCGCCCCCTTCACCCCCGAAGATCTTGGCCTCATCGAGAAAAAGATGAAAGAGATCATCAACCTGCGTGATCCCGTGCGCACCGAAATCTGGGACCGCGACCGCGCAATCCAGCATTACCGCGACACAGGCGAGCCCTACAAGATCGAGCTGATCGAGGCCATTCCCGGTTCTGAGCCGTTGCGCATGTATTGGCACGGCGCGTGGCAGGATCTCTGCCGGGGTCCGCATCTGCAAAATACCGGTCAGGTGCCCGCCGACGCCTTTAAACTGATGAGCGTGGCCGGGGCATACTGGCGCGGCGACAGCACGCGGCCCATGCTGCAACGCATCTATGGTGTCGCGTTCCAGAACCGCGACGCGCTCAAGGATTACCTCACCTTTCTCGAAGAGGCCGACCGCCGCGACCACCGCAAATTGGGCCGCGAAATGGACCTCTTTCACATGCAGGAAGAGGCCCCCGGTCAGGTCTTTTGGCACCCGAACGGCTGGACCGTCTACACCACGCTTCAGGATTACATGCGCCGCCAGCAACGTCGCGGCGGCTATGTCGAGGTGAACACGCCCCAAGTGGTCGACCGCAAGCTGTGGGAGGCCTCGGGTCACTGGGAAAAATATCAGGAAAACATGTTCATCGTCGAAGTCGATGAGGAACACGCCCGCGAAAAGGCCGTCAACGCACTCAAGCCGATGAACTGCCCCTGCCACGTGCAGATTTTCAATCAGGGTCTGAAATCCTACCGCGACCTGCCGCTGCGCATGGCCGAGTTTGGGTCGTGCAACCGCTATGAACCCTCGGGCGCGCTGCATGGCATCATGCGCGTGCGCGGCTTTACACAGGATGACGCGCATATCTTCTGCACCGAGGATCAGATCGAATCGGAAACAGCGCGATTCATCGCCTTTCTATCGGGTATCTATACCGATCTGGGCTTTCCCAATTTCGAGGTTCTGTTCTCCACCCGCCCCGACGTGCGCGCCGGGTCAGACGAGGTTTGGGACAAGGCCGAAGCCGCGCTTCTGTCGGCCACCCGCGCCGCAGGCATCGAACCCAAGGTGAACCCCGGCGAAGGCGCATTCTACGGCCCGAAACTGGAATTCACCCTGACCGACGCCATCGGGCGCAAATGGCAATGCGGCACGCATCAGGTGGATTTCGTTCTGCCCGAACGTCTGGATGCAAATTACATCGGCACCGATGGGTCGAAACACCGCCCCGTGATGCTGCACCGTGCGGTTCTGGGCAGCTTTGAGCGCTTCATCGGCATCCTGATCGAAGAGCACGCCGGGCGTCTGCCCTTCTGGCTGGCCCCCCGTCAGGTGGTGGTCGCTTCCATCGTGTCGGATGCGGACGACTACGTTACAAAAGTCGCCCGAAATCTTACAGACCTTAACATCCGCGCCGAGGCCGATACCCGCAACGAAAAGATCAATTACAAGGTCCGCGAGCATTCGGTGGGCAAGGTTCCGGTGATCCTCGCCTGTGGTCCGCGCGAGGTCGAAGATGGCACCGTATCCCTGCGCCGCTTGGGCGAAAAAGACAGCCGCATTGTGCCCTTGGATCAAGTCATGGCAGAGCTTGCACGCGAGGCGACACCGCCAGACCTATTGTAATTACAGGGAAAATTCAGTTCTGTGCGGGATCAGAGGCCACCCGCACAAGGCGGGTGAGGCTGCCAAGGCTCTCGCGTTGGCGGCCCTCAGCGTCAAAATTCGCAGGGTCCAGCCAGAATGAAAACGCCTCTTTCAGCGCGGGCCATTCGGCGTCAATCGCGGCAAACCAAGCCGTGTCGCGATTGCGCCCCTTGACGACCGTCGCCTGCCGGAAAATCCCCTCGTAACTCAATCCCAACCGCTGCGCCGCCCGTCGCGACGGCATGTTGAGCGCGTCGCATTTCCACTCGAACCGGCGATAGCCCGCCTCAAAAGCCCATTGAATCAAAAGGAAAATCGCCTCTGTCGCGGCACGCGTGCGCTGCAGGGACGGGGCAAAATTGATATGCCCCACCTCGATTGAACCCGATTGCGGCGTGATCCGCAGATAGCTTGCCACGCCTCCCAATTGCCCGCTGTCGAGGTCGGTAATGGCATAAAACAGCGGATCGCTCCCCACCGCCACATCTCGAGCCCACCGATGCAACTGCGCCGAAGACGAGAAGGGCCCATAAGGCAGGTAATCCCAAATCGCATCATCGACCGAAAACGCGCGGTGCAAATCCGCTGCATGTCGGTCCGCATCCAGCCGGTCAAGCCGAACATATCGCCCGACCAGCGACCCACCATCCGGCGCGGGCGGCGGGGTCCAATTTACCAGCTTTGGCCCAACTGGCCGATTTTGCGTCATTTTTAGAGGCCTTGCATATTTCCTTGGCGCGACATTGCATGAATATCGCGCCAAGGGAAAGCCATGCTTACTCCTGCGGAATGACGCGCAGGCCGAGCTCCATCAACTGATCGCTCGTTGGGTCCGACGGCGCATTCATCATCAGATCCTCGGCCCGCTGGTTCATCGGGAACATGATGACCTCACGGATATTCGACGTGCCCGCCAAGAGCATCACGATCCGGTCGATCCCCGCCGCACATCCACCATGCGGTGGCGCGCCGTATTGGAAGGCATTGACCATGCCGCCAAAGCGCTTGCGAACCTCGTCTTCGCCATAACCAGCCAGCTCGAAGGCCTTGATCATAATATCAAGTTTGTGATTACGGATCGCGCCCGACACCAGCTCATAGCCGTTGCAGGCGAGATCATATTGATAGCCCAAAACCTTGAGTGGATCGCCGTCGAGGGCCGCGCGCCCGCCTTGCGGCATGGAAAACGGATTGTGGCTGAAATCGACCTTGCCGGTCGTCTCGTCCCTTTCATACATCGGAAAATCGACGATCCAGGCAAAAGCGAAACGGTTCTGATCCGTCAGCCCCAACTCGTCGCCAATCACCGTGCGCGCCTTGCCCGCCACCCGCTCGAACGCTTGCGGCTTGCCGCCAAGGAAGAACGCGGCATCGCCGACGCCAAGGCCAAGCTGCTGGCGAATGGCCTCGGTCCGCTCGGGACCGATGTTCTTGGCGAGGGGGCCTGCGGCTTCATGCGAGCCGAAGTATGCTTGGAACAAGAATTCTGCCGTCTCGACATCGCGTTTTGCATGCGCTTCGCGGATACGTTCCAGCGCTTCTCGTTCGTTCTCAGCCACAACTTCTGGATCTTGAATTTCCTCAAGGGTCAACTCAAGGACGTCAGCCAGACGGTTGAGATGCTTGGCTTTGTCCCGCCAGAAGATATACCCCATCCCCGGCAGGCCTTCTTTTTGGGCAAAGGCGTTCATGCGGTCGCAGAACTTGCGCGAGCCACCTTTGGGCGCGGGAATGGCGCGGATTTCGGTGCCGTCTTGTTCCAGCAACTTGGCGAAGATGGCAAAGCCGGAACCGCGGAAATGATCAGAGACGTCCTGCATCTTGATCGGGTTGCGCAGGTCAGGCTTGTCGGTGCCATACCAGAGCGCGGAGTCGGCATAGGAAATCTGCGGCCAGTCGGTATCGACTTTTGCGCCTCCGCCAAACTCCTCGAACACACCCTGAATGACCGGCTGAATCGTGTCGAACACGTCCTGCTGCTCAACAAAGCTCATTTCGAGGTCAAGCTGGTAGAAATCGGTGGGCGAGCGGTCGGCGCGCGGATCTTCATCGCGGAAACAGGGGGCAATTTGGAAATACTTGTCGAACCCCGAAACCATGATGAGCTGTTTGAACTGCTGCGGTGCCTGCGGCAGGGCATAGAACTTGCCCGGATGCAGGCGGCTAGGCACCAGAAAGTCGCGCGCGCCCTCGGGGCTGCTTGCCGTGATGATCGGGGTCTGAAATTCACGGAATCCCCGATCCCACATCCGCCGCCGCATCGCGGCCACCACATCCGAACGCAGCACCATATTGCGCTGCATCGCCTCGCGACGCAGGTCAAGATAGCGGTAGCGAAGGCGGGTTTCCTCGGGGTATTCCTGATCGCCGAACACCTGAAGCGGCAGTTCGTTTGACGCCCCTAGCACCTCAAGCTCGCGCACAAAGACCTCGATCTCACCCGTGGGAATTTTGGAGTTTATCAATCCCTCGTCGCGCGCCTTTACCACCCCGTCGATTCGGATGCAGAATTCGCTGCGCAACTTCTCGACTCGCGCGAAAGCAGGGCTGTCCGGGTCGCAGATCAATTGTGTCACGCCATAGTGATCGCGCAGGTCGATAAACAAAACTCCTCCGTGATCGCGGATGCGGTGCACCCAACCGGCAAGACGGACGTCTCCGCCAACATCCGATTTTGTCAGATCTGCGCAGGAATGGCTGCGATATGCGTGCATGTTGGCTCTCCGGTCCCGGGTCTGGGGTATTGTCTTGGGTTCGGGCCGATACACCTTGGCGGGGCGGCAAAGTCAAGGGCGTGGGGCGGGCTGCGGTCGCAAAACCGTTTACAGGCAAGGCGTTTTAGGTAAAAATACCTGCCACAAGAGCAGGCAAGCCCAGGAAACAGGGGCGAAAGGACCGGTTTGGTACGCCGTTGAAATGCGCCAGTGTTGGCGCGAGGAAATGGGGTGTGACATGTGGACCAAAGCTCTTGACGGGTTGTTGACCCATCTTTTCAAACAGGGACGTCTGAACGTGACTTACCCCGATGGGATCACGCGGCCGTACGGCTCTGGCGCGGGCGGCCAGGAAGTGACGGTCACGCTGCATGACCCAACCCTGCCCCGGCGTATTGTTCTGTCGCCCGATATGGCCGCAGGCGAGGGTTACATGGATGGCACGCTGACCATTGAGGGCGATGATCTCTTCGGCTTTCTCAGCCTTGCGATGACGAATATTACGTCACAGGGACAGCCATGGTTTCGCCGCCCGCTAGAGGCTCTGCGCTGGTTCAAGCGGCGTCTGGATCAGTTCAACCCGGCGGGACGGTCCCGCGCCAACGTGGCGCATCACTATGATCTTTCAGGCGAGCTTTATGACCTCTTTCTTGACGCCGACCGGCAATATTCCTGCGCCTATTTCGCCCGTCCCGATATGACACTGGAAGAGGCGCAGGCTGCCAAGAAAGCGCATATCGCGGCGAAACTCTTGATCGAGCCCGGCATGCGCGTGCTTGATATCGGTTGTGGCTGGGGCGGCATGGGCCTGACGCTGGCACGGGATTTCGGCGCACAGGTGACGGGCGTGACCCTGTCGAAAGAACAACACGGTATTGCCAATCAAAGAGCCGAAAAGGCGGGACTTGCGGACCGGGTGCGGTTTCACCTGATGGACTACCGCGACGTGAAAGGACAGTTTGACCGCATCGTATCGGTCGGGATGTTCGAGCACGTTGGCGTGCCACAGTACGACGCCTATTTCGCGACGGTCGAGCGCTTGTTGGCGCCGGATGGGATCGCACTTATCCATACCATCGGGCGCGCGGGACCGCCGGGAGCAACGAGCCCATGGATCACCAAATACATCTTTCCGGGTGGCTATTGCCCGGCCATGTCAGAGGCCGTGGCTGCCGTCGAGCGGCACAAACTCGTCACGACCGATGTAGAGGTTTGGCGTCTGCATTATGCCGAAACGTTACGCCGCTGGCGGAACCGTTTCGAGGACAATATCGACAAGGTGCGCACGCTCTATGATGAGCGGTTTTGCAGGATGTGGCGGTATTATCTCATTGCCAGCGAACTTACTTTTCGCCTCAACAATCAGGTTGTTTTCCAGTTTCAGCTGACGCCCAAACAGGATGCCGTACCCCTCACGCGGGACTATCTCTATTGCGACAAGAGCGCGAGCCTGCGCCACGCCGCCGAATAGGCGGCCTGTCAGGCCGGCACCTTGGCCAGAGCCCGCGCAAATCGCGCCTTCCAGAGTGCTTCTTCGTATTCGCCCGCTGCCGTACTGTCATAGACCACACCGCCGCCCACATTCAAAGTGGCGCGCCCGTTTTCAACCATCAGGGTGCGAATGCCCACGTTGAACTCGGCGCGCCCATCAGGGGCAGCCCAGCCGATGGAACCGCAATAAATATCACGGGCGTGCTGCTCCAACTCTGCCAATATCTGCATGGCCCGCAATTTCGGCGCGCCGGTGATAGACCCACAAGGAAAGAGCGCGCGCAGGATATCCGACAGGCCCGTGCCGGGAATAAGATCTGCGGTGATGAGTGACGTCATCTGGTGCAGGGTCTCATAGGTCTCGACCGAGAAAAGCTCGGGCACGCGAACGGAGCCTGGAACGCTCACGCGGCTGATGTCATTGCGCAAAAGATCAACGATCATCAGGTTCTCGGCGCGGTTCTTGGCATCGGATTGCAGGAAAAAGCGCCGCCGCGAATCCTCTGCCGCATCCGCGCTGCGGGGCTGCGTGCCCTTCATGGGCCGGGTTTCGATCCGCCCATCGGCATGGGTACGAAAGAACAACTCGGGCGAGCGGGACAGGATCGCAGGCTGGCCCGCCGCCTCGATCAACGCGCCATAGCGCACTGGCTGGATGGCGCAGAGAGCCGCATAGAGCGCCTGCGGCGTCCCTTGGGCGGTCATGCGCAGCGGAAAGGTCAGATTCGCCTGATAGATATCGCCCGCGCAGATATAGTCATGCACAGCCTCAAAGGCCCGTGAATAGCGCGCCTGATCCCAGTCCGGCACCATATCACCGAATGCAGCCGGACCTGCCCTGAGTGGCGCGGCGGAACCGGGCGCGGCATAGGTCCCGAACTGCAAGAGAGGCAAGCGGCGACGCGCGGGCATGTAAGGCGCCAGCCGTGGCTCGAGCGCATGACCCAGTTCGTAGCTCGCAAATCCAGCCAGCCAATAGCCCTCGGCCCGCGCCGCATCGAGTGCCGCAAGTGCGCCGGGCACCTCTTCGGGCGTATGGG
The DNA here is from genome assembly GCF_053628575.1 of Roseovarius sp. MBR-51. Lineage (NCBI taxonomy): Bacteria > Pseudomonadati > Pseudomonadota > Alphaproteobacteria > Rhodobacterales > Roseobacteraceae > Roseovarius > Roseovarius sp. MBR-51. The sequence goes on along the minus strand of NZ_JBRJGQ010000002.1, from coordinate 10,743 downwards.
CCACGATCAGGCGCTCGGCCTGCGCGAACAGGCTGGCCTCCTCATCAGGACCATGATCGAAACGAATCTGCACAGCGCATCCTCTTGGCACGTGTTCCGTATTTAGGCCTGCCATCCACAAAGCACACTCTTAAATGCGTCGGTTTGGGCCAGTTTTGCGGTCGGATGCACCCTTGACAGCGCACCAAGGTCGGGAAACGCTGGATCACGGCATTTGTGAGGGGGGCGGCGGGCATGCAACGGTGGATTGGGGGCTTGTTCACTCTCTGGCTCATGGCCTCACCGGCGCAGGCGGGGCAAGTGTCGATCGGGTTCGAGGGGCCGGGCGAGGGGCCGGCCCCGACTGAAATGCCCGAGGACGGATACCGCGTTGTCACCCGCGACATGATGATCTCCTCTCCTGCAAAGTCCGGCAACGGCACCGATGGGCCCAACGAAATCGAGAGCGCGATGAACACGCGCGGCGCGGTTGCGATTCTGCGGGTGGCCCCCTTTACCTTTGTTTCGCTGGATTGGCAGACCGAAACCGGCGCGCCACAAGTCGTGGTCGAGGGATATCTTGGCGAGCAGCTGGTGGCGCGGGATCGGTTTGTCGCGCGCGGGTTGCATGATGTGTTCACAACTCACATGGCGAACACGCTGACAGGCCAGGTGATCGACCGCCTGATCCTCTATCCGCAGCGCGATGGCAGCGGCATGGGTGCGCTCGACCGGGTCATTCTGGAAGATGCGGCTGAGTTGCCGGAAACCTCTTGAACCCGGCGCGGGTTTGGCCCTTGCACACCAGCCTGTGATGGCTATAACCCCACCAATTTGCGCAGGTGGGCCAGCCCCGCCTGCCCTTCCAGCTGCCCGGGGACCGATATGCCGAAAAGAACCGATATTTCATCCATCATGATCATCGGAGCGGGGCCAATCATCATCGGACAAGCCTGCGAATTCGACTACTCCGGCGCTCAGGCCTGCAAGGCGCTGCGCGAAGAAGGATACCGCGTCATTCTGGTGAATTCCAACCCGGCCACGATCATGACCGATCCGGAACTGGCCGACGCGACCTATATTGAGCCGATCACCCCTGAGGTGGTGGCCCGGATCATCGAAAAGGAACGCCCGGACGCCCTTTTGCCCACGATGGGTGGTCAGACCGGACTGAATACCGCCCTCGCGGTCGACGACATGGGCGTGCTCAAGAAATTCGGCGTGGAACTGATCGGCGCCAATCGCCAAGCGATTGAAATGGCTGAAGACCGCAAACTCTTTCGTGAGGCGATGGATCGTTTGGGAATCGAGAACCCCAAGGCTACAATCGCCAACAACATGGATGAATGCATGGCGGCGATCGATTATGTGGGCCTGCCCGCGATCATCCGCCCGGCCTTTACACTTGGCGGCACCGGCGGAGGCGTGGCCTATAATCGCGACGATTACATCCATTTTTGCAAAACCGGCCTTGATGCCTCGCCCGTAAGCCAGATCCTGATCGACGAGAGCCTATTGGGCTGGAAAGAATTCGAGATGGAGGTTGTCCGTGACAAAGCGGACAATGCGATCATTGTCTGCGCCATCGAGAACGTCGATCCGATGGGGGTGCACACCGGCGATTCGATCACTGTTGCCCCGGCGCTGACCTTGACCGACAAAGAGTATCAGATCATGCGCAATGGCTCGATTGCCGTTCTGCGCGAGATCGGCGTCGAGACCGGTGGCTCGAACGTACAATGGGCCATCAATCCTGCCGACGGTCGTATGGTTGTGATCGAGATGAACCCGCGCGTATCGCGCTCTTCGGCGTTGGCCTCCAAGGCTACGGGATTCCCGATTGCCAAAATCGCAGCCAAGCTGGCGGTGGGCTACACGCTCGATGAGTTGGACAACGACATCACCAGGGTGACGCCCGCCAGTTTTGAGCCGACGATAGATTATGTCGTGACCAAGATCCCACGCTTTGCATTCGAGAAGTTTCCGGGTGCGAAACCGCACCTGACGACCGCGATGAAATCCGTGGGCGAAGCAATGGCAATCGGCCGAACCATCCACGAGAGTCTGCAAAAGGCATTGGCGTCCATGGAAACCGGCCTCACAGGGTTTGACGAGGTCATCATCGAAGGTGCTCCGGACAAGGCTGCTGTGATCCGTGCCTTGTCCGTGGCCACGCCGGACCGGATGCGCACGATTGCGCAGGCCATGCGCCACGGTCTGAGCGACGACGAGATCAACGCAGCCACCGCATTCGATCCGTGGTTCATTGCCCGTATACGCGAGATCGTAGATGCCGAAGAGCGCATTCGCCACGAAGGCCTGCCCATGACAGAGAATGCTCTGCGGCGGCTCAAGATGCTGGGTTTCAGCGATGCCCGTCTGGCCAAGCTGACAGGACGCGATGAAGGTCAGGTGCGGCGCGCGCGCGTCAATCTGGGGGTGCGGGCCGTGTTCAAGCGGATCGACACTTGCGCCGCAGAGTTCGAAGCGCAAACGCCCTACATGTACTCTACCTACGAAGCACCGATGATGGGCGAGGTTGAATGCGAGGCACGCCCCTCTAACGCCAAAAAAGTCGTCATTCTGGGTGGCGGTCCGAACCGGATCGGTCAGGGGATCGAATTCGACTACTGCTGTTGCCATGCCTGTTTCTCACTGTCCAAGGCCGGGTATGAGACGATCATGATCAACTGCAACCCCGAGACTGTGTCGACAGATTACGACACCTCGGACCGCCTCTACTTTGAGCCATTGACCTTTGAGCATGTGATGGAAATCCTGAGCAAAGAGCAGGAGAACGGCACATTGCACGGGGTCATCGTGCAGTTCGGCGGACAAACGCCGCTCAAACTCGCCCGCGCGCTCGAAGCCGAGGGGATTCCGATCCTTGGCACAACACCCGACGCAATTGATCTGGCCGAGGACCGCGAGCGGTTTCAGGCGCTCGTGACCAAACTGGGGCTGAAGCAGCCGCACAACGGCATCGCCAGCACCGACGCACAGGCGCTTGCGATTGCAGAGGAAATTGGATTTCCGCTGGTCATCCGACCATCCTACGTCCTTGGCGGCCGCGCTATGGAAATCGTGCGTGATATGGGCCATCTGGAGCGCTACATCTCAGAGGCCGTCGTCGTCTCTGGAGACAGCCCCGTTTTGCTCGACAGTTATCTCTCGGGCGCGATTGAATGCGACGTGGACGCGCTCTGCGATGGCACCCGCGTGCATGTGGCGGGCATCATGCAGCATATCGAAGAGGCGGGCGTGCATTCCGGCGATTCCGCCTGTTCGCTACCGCCCTACTCCATGAGCGACGCAACCATCGCCGAGATCAAGAAACAGACCGAAGCCTTGGCGCTCGCGCTCAATGTCGTTGGTCTGATGAACGTGCAATTCGCGGTCAAGGGCGACGACATTTACCTGATCGAGGTGAACCCCCGCGCCAGCCGCACCGTGCCCTTCGTTGCCAAAGCAACCGACAGCGCCATTGCCTCCATCGCGGCGCGCCTGATGGCCGGAGAGACGCTGGACGCCTTCCCGTACCGCGGCCCCTACCCCAAGGATACCAAGCCCGGCACCCTGCCGATGGCCGATCAGATGACACTGGCTGATCCCAACATGCCGTGGTTTTCGGTCAAGGAAGCGGTGCTACCTTTTGCCCGCTTCCCCGGCGTCGATACCATCCTTGGGCCCGAAATGCGCTCGACCGGCGAGGTGATGGGCTGGGATGTGTCTTTCCCGCGCGCCTTCCTCAAGGCGCAGATGGGCGCAGGTGTGGACCTGCCCGATACCGGGCGGGTGTTCATATCCATCAAGGATATGGACAAACAACCGCAGATGATCGAGGCGGCGCAGGTCTTGGTCGATCTCGGGTTCGATATCGTAGCGACGCGCGGCACTGCATCGTTCCTGTCAGAGGCAGGCATCACATGCGAGGTGGTGAACAAGGTCTATGAAGGCCGCCCCAACATCGTTGACATGCTGAAGGACGGGCAAATCGCGCTGGTCATGAACACCACCGAAGGCACCCAAGCGGTTGAGGACAGTCGCGAAATCCGCTCGGTCGCGCTCTATGACAAGATACCTTATTACACAACCATGGCAGGCTCCCACGCAGCTGCACTGGCGATCAAGGCGAGAGAAGAGGGCGAACTGACGGTTTTGCCTTTGCAGGGCAGCAAAGCCTGAACTCTTCGTTTCGGGAAACCGATGAAACGGCTCACCAGTGGTGGGCCGTTTTTCATTTTATCCCGTCACGTAGCGCCGGTCATATTAGTGTATATACATTGTATAGGCCCTTTGGTAGCAATTGAGGAAGTGGGAGACATTCGGATGCCAGACGGATCAAGGGCCAAGAAAGACCGCAAAGACAGTCAGTTGATTATCCGGATCAAAGGGAGTGATCGCGATAACTTTGTCGCTCTTTGCGAGACGCTCGATACCAGTGCAGCACGGGAAATCCGTGCCTTTATAAAGGACTTTGTGAGATCACATGGAGCAATCACTTTTGCAGTTGAGACCTCAAACATAAGCTCCGAAGAGAAACCTGATCTGACACAAAAGAAGCAAAAATCAAAGCGCCTGAAAAAACAGAAATGACCGGCGGTGCAGGTCATGCGCACCCATTACACTCAAACACACCTCAAACATTCTTCAACAGACAACCTCCAGTCGACAGGACAAAGAACATGTCAAACTTGAACGATATTCCCGGCATTGGCCCCGCCATTGCGACAGGTCTCGCCAAAATCGGAATTGCCACCACCAAACAATTGAGCGACTCCGATGTTCCAACCCTGAGCCAAGTGCGCGGCATCTCGGAAGCGCGTGCAGCAGATTTCATCGCAGGAGCCAAGAAACTCTCTGCCTCACCAGAGCGAACGAAAGACAGCCCCTCCAAAGCCTCAAAGAAGACCAAGCTGAAAGCCGCTGAGAAATCAAAACCCTCGAAGGACAAGGTAAAGTCGAAAAAAGCCTCCAAGGCGAAAAAGAAGAACTCCAAGGCTGCTGAGGGCCAAAAATCCAAAAAAGACAAAGTGAAGAAGGCGAAGAAACCAGATCCTGAGAAAAAAGCCGAAAAAAAATCAAAAAAGAAGAAATAGTATCATCCTCGTCGGCCCGGTGGATCAAACGGCAAGAACTCGACCGCCGATTGTTTGACGGGAGCGGGGTAAAGTTTCATCAAGTCTAGAATCTCGGGGGGCAGACCTACAGTAATCGGCAACCCCAATTCAGCTGCCTCAGTGGCTGTGAGAGCATAGTCATGCGTCCATGTCCCGGACGCCAGCGTCTCCGCCAATTGCTCGGCCTTTGCCTGCTCAAGGCGCGGAGTCATCAGCTCGACGGCACCGCGCTTGACCTGGCGAATGGCCTTGTCGCTGACATCCGCGAGAACGAGAGCAATATCCGAGACATGTTCAACGGGTTTGGAGTCTCGAGCAGCGACGATTGATGCGGCGGAGATCCCCATGATCTGCGGGTCAATCGGCCCCAACATCGAAAACTCACCCATCACAATTTCATCGGCGGCAAGTGCAATAAGCGTGCCGCCCGACATTGCATAGATCGGCACAAATATGGTCACCTTTGCAGGATGCGCCTCGACCGCGCGTGCAATCTGCATCGCGGCAAGGACCAGCCCCCCAGGCGTGTGGAGAACGAGATCAATCGGTGTGTCACGGGGCGTCGCCTTGATGGCGGAAATGATGGATTGCGCGTCCTCCAATCCAATCATGTTTGTCATGTTGAACCCAAACAGGCTCCGCTTTTCCTGCCGATGTATCATCGTGATCACGCGGCTTTTGCGCCGCCGCTCGATCGCGCGAATTGCCTGTTCCCGACGAAACGCAAACACTCGGCCTGTCAACAAAGGCTGCAACATCAGGACGAGAAATCCCAGAAGAATTAAATTGGAGACGGAAAACTCCATAATCGGTGGCTCCTGTGGTTTAGAAGTGGCACAAGTGACCTAGGGCGACTGTTGCAGGCTGAGGCAATGTTGTGAATTGAAAATTCAGCGCCGATGGGGCAAATATCCCTGCACGACAAAGGCCCGAGACAGGGCAGAGCAAAAAAAGCATGAGGCACGAGCAATGATGCGATGGGTGATGTTAAGCGCACTACTGGCACTGGCGGGCTGCGGGGGGTCAGATGGCTTTCGCGGCGATACGCGCCGCACGCCGATGGCGACCGGCCCGCTCAATACAGCCTGCATGCAATCCGACCGCAAGGCGCGGTCCCCTGCACTCTGCGGCTGCATTCAGGCGGTTGCGAATGAAACACTGAGTGGGTCACAACAACGACGTGCTGTCCGTTTCTACCGCGATCCTCAGGCGGCGCAGGATGTTCGCCAATCCAAACGATCTGGCGACGAACGGTTTTGGGAGGCCTATAGTTCCTATGCTCAGCGCGCTGAACAGGTCTGTCGCTGAGATAGCAGATCGCCAAGACGTCTAAGATCAAATAGGAATTGAGAACGAACCTGTGCAATCAGGCGTCATGGCGCCATTGCTTAGCATACTGCCACTCCACCTTCTTGCCGGCTGACCTTTTTGAACCCATCCCGATCTGTTCTGTTCAGGCCTTGAGCCGATATCCCGTCGCCAACATACGCCAGGCAATCAGGCAGATCACCAGAGTAGCGCCGGTGCCCACGGCGAGCCCAAGAATAGGGTCGCTGTCCGACACGCCAATCACACCATAGCGAGCCCCGTCGATCAGATAGAAAATCGGGTTGAAATGGGTGATCGTGTAGAGCACCGGTGGCAACGCTTCGACCGAGTAAAACGTGCCCGACAGAAACGCCAAGGGCGTCACGATAAAATTGGTTATTGCTGCCATCTGGTCAAATTTGTTGGCAAATATCCCAGCGACAATACCAATCCCGCTCAGAAAGCCAGCGCCGAGCAGGACGAAACAAAGTGCCCAAAGCGGGTGCGCTAACCGGATCCCGAGAAAAACCCATAGTCCAAGCCAGATTGCAACTGCAACAAGCAGGCCCCGACCGACACCACCCGCCAGATAGCCGAGCACCAGCTCTCCTGCCGAGAGGGGCGGCATGAGCGTGTCAACAATATTGCCCTGAACCTTGGAGATAACGATTGACGAAGAGGTGTTCGCGAAAGCGTTCTGAATGACCGTCATCATAAGGATACCCGGCGCAATGAAGGTGGTAAACGGCACGCCCATCACATCACCGCGCGCAGGCCCGATGGCAATGCTGAAAATCAACAGAAATAGACCGGCGGTGACCAGCGGGGCCATGATGGTCTGGGTCCAGACCGCCATGAAACGACGCATTTCTCGCTCTGCAAGGGTCGCCAAGCCCAGCCAGTTGACACGGCCAAATCGCCGCGCTCCCATAGTTGCAGGTGAAGGCATACCACCACGTTCTGCGTGATCTGACATGTGCCGCTCCTTATGTCCGTCGTTTCGCGCTGATTTTCGGAAGTTTCTCCGGCATCCAGCCGTCTGCCCGCGATTCGATGCCTTGTAACTCACACGTCAGTGACTAGAATAGAGCCTTGATCAGATTTACAAGGCGGCGGGCCCGGGGCCCGGTCCGCCTTTTGACCGAAGGAAACCCCGATGTCCTGGAATGACGAACGCGTTGAATTGCTGAAGAAGATGTGGGGCGAGGGTCAATCCGCAAGCCAAATCGCCAAGGAGTTGGGTGGCGTAACCCGCAACGCAGTCATTGGTAAGGTGCATCGCCTTGGACTGTCAAACCGCAATGGCACAGGCTCAACCGGGACTGCGACGCCCAGTACTCCGGATCCAAAAACCAAACCCACGGCAGCAAAAGCCGCCGAGGCACCACAACCGAAGCCCACGCCAAAACCCTCAGTCAAGGCGGATGCCAGACCGGAGCCCGTCAACGATCCAGCCCCGGTGGCACCTATCAGCCGGATCAAAGCGATTATCCCGGCAGGCCAACCCCTTCCGCCGCAACCATCAGCCAATGAGATCGACCCGGAAGCCCTGGCGAAAGTGAGCGAGATTGAGAAGAAAGCCAAGAAACTGACCCTGATGGAGCTGACCGAACGCACCTGCAAATGGCCCGTGGGCGATCCCGCGACGCCTGATTTCTGGTTTTGTGGCCTTCCGGTGCAATCCGGCAAACCATATTGTGAAGCACATGTTGGTGTCGCGTTCCAGCCCATGAGCAGCCGTCGCGATCGCAAACGCTAACTCTGTATGAACACCCGACAGTGTCTCAACCGCCCCTTAGGCGAGCACAAGCGCTGTGGGGTGCCGCCGACCTGAGGTCCCTCACCGTATCAACGTCTCGCAAGGGATCAAGGAACCCAATGCGTGCGCCGCGCAAAGTGGCGACTGTGTCCTCTAGCGCATGTTCAGTCGACCAGCGCACACCTTGAAAGAGCGCGGTGGAGATACCGCTCGACCGCTTTAGCCCGACCAGCCAGTACCCACCGTCGAGTGCGGGGCCGAGAACAGCGTCATTTGGCCCAAGCGACGCAAAGGCCTTGGCGATGTGGCGTCGGCTGATGCCTGGGATATCCGCGCCTATGATACACACCGGTCCGGGCGGCATCCCGCGCAAGAGGCGTCCCATTCGGTCCCCTAGATCACCCGGCCCCTGCGGCACGCGAGCCAGATGCGGGGGCCAGACACGGCTCTGCAAACCAGCACTGTCGGGCGAAACCGCAAGGACCACCTGCCAGCGAGGATCTTCGACTGCGCGCAAAAGCCTCTTCACTTGGTGCCGGAACCACCACGCTGCGGCGACCATCCCGATATCTCTTCCCAGCCGGCTCTTGACCCGACCGGGGCGAGGCTCCTTGACCATGACGACAAGGTATTTGCGCATCGTGACCAGATTAGGCAAAATAATCGCTCAGAATGCGCGCATAAATCGCCTTGAGTTGGTGGATCTGTGCCACCTCAACCCGCTCATCCACTTGGTGCATCGTCTGCCCAACAAGGCCGAACTCTACCACTGGGCAATGATCTTTGACAAACCGCGCATCCGACGTGCCGCCAGTCGTCGATAGCACAGGCTTTACGCCGGTCTCCGCCTCAACCGCACGCGTGACCAGATCAGAGAGAGGTCCAGGCGGCGTCAGAAAACTCTCTCCAGAGACCTTGACACGCATCTCACCAGCGACACCAAACTCATCGCTAACGCCGTTCAACTCGGCTTGCATCCAGCTGATCAGATCGCTGCTGTGATGGGCGTCGTTGAACCGGATATTGACCGTCGCGCGGGTCTGCGCGGGGATTACATTGGTCGCGGGATTGCCGGTGTCGATGGTCACGACCGCAAGGGTCGAGGGATCGAAATGCACCGTCCCCTCGTCCAACCGGTGCGAGGCGAGCCGGTCCATCAACCGCGCCATGGCAGGCAGCGGATTCTTGGCTCGGTGCGGATAGGCAGAATGCCCCTGTACGCCGGTCAACGTGAACCACGCGGACAGCGACCCGCGCCGTCCGATCTTGATCATCTCGCCCATGCGCTCGGGGCAAGTGGGCTCTCCGACAAGACAGGCCGTCATGCGCTCATCGTTTGCCGCCATCCAGTCCAGAAGTGCCACCGTTCCGTCTATTGCATCGCCCTCTTCATCGCCTGTGATTGTTATGATTATTGCCCCTTCGGGCGGTGCGCCGCGCACCATATCAACTGCCGCCGCGACAAAGGCTGCCACAGCAGACTTCATATCCGTGGCCCCACGTCCCCAAAGCAGGCCAGCCTTCTCAACTCCGCCAAACGGCGGGACGCTCCACGCGTCGACGTCCCCTACCGGCACGACATCCGTGTGACCATTAAAGCCGAATGCGCGCGCGGCACCCTTCTCTCCCCATCGTGCAAAGAGATTGGCAATACCGCCACGATCCACCCTAACACAGGTGAAACCAGCGCCGCTCAGAACTTGCTCCAGCAATTGCAAAGCTCCTCCCTCCTCGGGCGTGACAGAGGCACAGCGAATGAGGTCGGCAGTCAGTCGGGCAGCATCAAGCGGGGGAAAAGGCATGTATCACATCCTGTCAATCGGGTTTGGCAGCAGGCCTAGCGCGGATCGTAATCGAGCGCAAACCGCAGGGCTGACAGAGCGCGCGCGCAACACATAGGCCGGTTGGTGTGCCCTTCAGCGATTAAACCTTAACAACCGCGAATTAATTTGCTATCCGAAAGGATATAAAAACACCCGAGGCAGGGCAAACATACCACGTCAGGGCCGCTAGATCCGAAAAGGACAGATTGGCCCGCGACATTCGAGCAGCAAGGCGCAGTCCAGGCAATCGACACGCGCGTTTGCATCCCGGATCGGGCAGTCCAAGTGACTGCGCGTGTCAATGAGTGCGCTGCCTCCAAAGCGGGGGCAGGCAAGACGATGGTTGCAGGCGTAGAAATTCCAATCAACCTGAACGCATCTGCGATTCAGATGGCACAGACTATTTTTGGGGACGGCGTTCAAGTGATCGGCGCCTCCTATACCGGGGACCGAGATTCATCGGGCATATACAGCAACGGTAACGCCATATCACCCGGAGTCGTCCCAAGCGATACCGGCGTCATGTTCTCAACTGGCGATTTGCGCAGTTTCACCAATAACAACTTTTTTCAATCGAACCTGAGCGCCAACACGACCACGACGTCTAGTGGACCAAATGGGGTCGCGACGTTCAATGCCGCCGCAGGCGCTCAGACATATGTCAACGGCGGAGTAAAATTCGGCCATTGTGGCGGAGCAAAAGTCGGCCAGTTTGGGGCGAGCGCCTTGGAGCGTGCGGCCCTCATATAGCAAG